>JAYUWL010000134.1:0-14865 GCA_043753585.1 Burkholderiales bacterium | reverse complement strand
CCGGAGGTCACGCCAAAGCCCATCGAAAAAATTCTGCACGAAGGCCAAGCGCTCATCGTGCAGGTCATCAAAGACCCAATTGGCACCAAAGGCGCGCGACTGTCAACGCAGATTTCGCTGGCCGGTCGACTGCTCGTGCATCTGCCGCAAGACTCGCACATCGGCATCTCGCAGCGCATCGAAGACGAGGCCGAGCGCACGCTGCTAAAAGACACGCTGACCAAGCTGCTGCCGCCCAACGTCCCACACGGCGGATTCATCATTCGCACTGTCGCCGAGAAGGCAACCGAGCGTGATCTGGCGCGCGACGTGGAGTATTTGACGATGCTCTGGGCCGACGTGCAGGCACGCTCCAAATCAACCAAATCAGGCACCCTGATTCATCAGGACTTGACGCTCGCCGAACGCGTGTTGCGCGACTTCGCCAGCGAGGACACGCAGCGCATTTTTGTCGATGCAGCGGGTGCCTGTGCGGCCATGACCACGTTCGCCGAACGCTATGCGCCTGCGCTCAAGGATCGCGTGCGCTTGCATCAGGCCGCGCGTCCGCTGTTTGACATGTACGGTGTCGAGCAGGAGATCGAACGCGCGCTGCATCGGCGCGTCGACTTGAAGAGCGGTGGTTACGTCATCGTCGATCAAACTGAAGCGCTCACCACCATCGACGTCAATACCGGCGGCTACGTCGGCGTGCGCTCGTTCGACGACACCATTTTCAAGACCAATCTGGAGGCCGCGCAGACCATCGCGCGGCAACTCCGTCTGCGTAATCTCGGCGGCATCATCATCATCGATTTCATCGACATGGACTTGCCCGAGCATCGCGACGCAGTGCTCGAAGCGTTGAACGCGGCGATTGCAACGGATCGCACGCGCCTCACCGTGAACGGATTCACCCATCTCGGTCTGGTCGAGATGACGCGTAAACGAACACGCGAGTCACTCGGCCATGTGCTCTGCGAAACCTGTCCGACCTGCAATCGACGCGGAGAAATCAAAACCGCACAAACGGTAGGCTACGAAATCCTGCGCGAGATCATGCGCGAAGCCAAACAATTCAACCCGCGTGAGTTCCGTATCCTCGCGTCACAGAGCGTGATTGATCTTTTCCTTGATGATGAATCAGCTGCGCTGGCGCACCTGTCCGGCGAAATCGGCAAGCCCGTTTCGTTGCAGGTGGAGGCCGGGTACACGCAGGAGCGCTACGATATCGTCTTGTTGTAGTCTTGTTTCATGGACGTACTGTTTACTTTGTTGGCCGTTGCGGGCGGGCTGGGGCTGGGCTGGCTGATTGCCAGAAAATTCGGCAACCGTAGCGCCAACGTCACCCACGCTCACACCTCGCTGGAAGGCATGCGCGCCGTAGGCGAGCTTTCCGTCTTTAAAGTCGTCACAAAAGAAATCGTGACCGAAACCGACTACAGTTTCGGTGAATTTGGGCGCAAGTATTTGCGCTGGGCTTTTTCGCAAAAGAAGCTCGCGATGATCTTTGAATTTCAGATCGACTTTCGCTATGACCTGCGCTCACCGCAGTTCTCGATCACAACAACCGACAGTGCGACTGGCCGTGTGGCGCAACTCAATCTGCCGCCGGTGCGCGCCGAAATCAGCGTGCGTTCACTGCGCTTTTACGACGAACAACGCAGCAAATTCATGCCGTGGCTGCTGCCGGATTTGTTGAACGGCGCGTTTGGGCCGGGGTTTTCCGAAGAAGACAAAAATCGCCTGCTTGAAGGCGCAGCTTCACACGCACACAGCCATGCACACACACTCATCGAACAGCTTCGCCCGGAAGTCGAGGCCAGCGCGCGCGCCACGCTGATTCCGCTTGCGCAGGCGCTGGGCGTCACGAATGCGCACATCTCTTTCAGCGGCAACATCGTAGAGATTGACAAGCTGAAAGACATCAAGCGGCTGAGTGATGGCTCCTAGTCGGGGCGTGCCGCAGAGCGCCTGCGCCGCCTGGGCAACAGCTAAAGCCAGTGCGTTCGCCTTTGCCGCAGCCGTACTGGCCACAGCATCGCCTGCACAGCCAGTCCTTTCGCATGAAGCCATGGCCGAGCGCGTGCAAGCCTGCATCTCCTGCCACGGCAAGGAAGGCCGCACCATCAATCAGGAATACCTGCCACGCATCGCAGGCAAACCAGCGGGCTATCTGTTTAATCAGCTGTTGAATTTTCGCGATGGTCGCCGTAGCAACGGGGTGATGACGCATTTGCTGCAGCCTTTGTCCGATGTGTACCTGCGCGAGATCGCCGAGTATTTTTCGACACTGGAATTGCCGTATCCTGCACCGCAATCAGCGGTTGTGTCAGCTGAGATTTTGCGCCGTGGCGAAGCGCTGGTCTTGCGCGGTGATGCGTCGCGCAAACTGCCCGCATGCGCCGCCTGTCACGGCCTGCCACTCACCGGCGTGACGCCCGCGATTCCCGGTTTACTCGGGTTGCCGGGGGCGTATTTGAGCGCGCAGCTTGGCGCATGGCGGGCGGGCCAGCGACGTGCGCATGCGCCAGATTGCATGGCAGGTGTGGCGAAGGCATTGTCGCCTGAGGATGTGAGCGCGGTGGCCGCGTGGCTGTCCGCGCAAACCGTGCCATCGCCGGCGAAACCGATTGCGAAACTCGATGCGCCGCCGCCGGTGAAATGTGGCGGGGTGCCGCAGTGAAATATCTGCGGCGACCGGGCCCAATCATTCTGCTGCTCTTTATTGCCGCAATCGCGTTGGTTTGTGTTGCGCTGATGCGCGAGACATTCGGCCACGCAATTCTGCATCGCAACAGCGCTCCGCTCGAAGCAACCGCTGCACAGATCGAGCACGGCGAATATTTAGCGCGCATCGGCAATTGCGCGGGCTGCCACACCGCGCGCGGCGGCGACGCTTATGCGGGCGGTCGCGCAGTCGACACACCGTTCGGTGCGATTTACGCGAGCAATCTCACGCCAGATAACGACACGGGGATCGGCCAATGGAGTGCTGGTGCTTTTTATCGCGCACTGCATGAGGGCCGCTCGCGCGACGGACGTATGCTGTATCCGGCGTTTCCTTATCCGAACATGACGCTCACCACGCGTGACGATTCAGACGCGATTTATGCGTACCTGATGAATCGCGTAACGCCCGTTGCCGCGGCAAACACTCCGAACACGCTGAGCTTCCCGTTTAACAACCAGTTTGCGCTCGCCGCGTGGCGAGTGTTGTACTTCAAGCCCGGTAAATTTCAGCCCGTATCCACGCAATCCACCGAATGGAATCGCGGCGCGTATCTGGTGCAGGGGCTTGCCCACTGTGGTGCCTGTCACAGCACCAGGAACGCGCTGGGTGCCCCGGTTGCAGGCCACACCTACGATGGCGCAATGATGCCCGGCAACGACTGGTATGCACCGTCGCTCACCAGCGCGAGCGAGGCGAGCGTGGCTGAGTGGGATCCTGCGCAAATCGCGACCTGGTTGAAGGTGGGCACGTCGCCGCGCGGCACCGCATTGGGGCCGATGGCGGAGGTGATTTTTCAAAGCACGCAGTACGCGAACAATGCGGATGTGCTGGCGATGGCGACGTATCTGAAAGCATTACCTTCGGTTGCACAATCCCGTGTGTCGGCCACATCCAACAAGCTCAACACAGAGCGCAAAAGCGATGACGTGGGCGCAAAGCTCTACCTTAAACACTGCGCCGACTGCCATGGCGACAACGGCGAAGGCAAAGCTGATGCCTTCCCCGCGCTGGCCGGCAACCGCACTGTCACGATGGCGAACGCCACCAACCTCATCACCCTGATCCTGAAAGGCGGCTTCGCCCCCGCCACTGCGGGCAACCCGCGTCCGCACGGCATGCCGCCGTTCTATCACCTGCTAAACGACGGCGATATCGCCAATGTAGCCACCTACGTCCGCAGCCATTGGGGCAACGCCCGACCCGCACTGACAGAGCTGGATATGGTCAAGTATCGGAACGGGTTGGGGTCGGGGCGCTGACTGGATTTGGCGTCCGGAGGGAATCAATCCACCGGCCACGGCATCGATTTCGGCAATGTCTGCGCAACCGGCTCTTCCACCGTTTTCGCGCTCTTCTTTCGATCATCAACCCCTCGCCACCACGGCGTTACTACTTCGACCTGTGAAGGCTCCACAGACTGCCCCAAACGCGGCAGCATCAGTTGTGCGTCATATTTCGGAGCGAGCTTCAACAGCGTTTCCACCGGTTCGTCCCAAGCGTGCATGGCGAGGCTGAAGGTGCCCCAATGCACGGGCAGGAATGCGCCACCGCCTAACAACGCGTGGGCCTTCAGTGCGTTCTCCGGGCCAAGATGAATATCGCCCCATGATGGGTGAAACGCGCCGACTTCGAGCATCACCAGATCGAACGGGCCGAGGCGTTCGCGGATACTGGCGTATTCGGTGGTGAGCCCGGTGTCGCCGCTGAAAAATGCGCTGTGGCGCTTTGAGCGGATGACCATCGACGACCACAGCGTGGCGTTGCGATCCTTGAGGCCACGGCCTGAAAAATGTTGTGACGGCGCGGCGGTGACGGTGAGATCGGCATTCGGTAGCGTGTGCGATTGCCACCAGTCGAGTTCGGTGATGCGATGCGCGGGAACGCCCCAGGCTTCGAGGTGCGCGCCGACCCCGAGCGAGGTGACGAAGGGCATATCACGCTTGGCCAGTTCGCGAATGGTGGGGTAGTCCAGATGATCGTAATGATCATGCGAAATGACGACCAGATCAATCGGCGGCAGCTCGCTCAGCGTAATCGGCACCGGTTGAAATCGTTTGGGGCCGACGATGCGCGACGGCGATGCGCGTGAGCCCCACACCGGGTCGGTGAGCACGCGCACCCCGTCCATCTCAAGCAACACGGTAGAGTGGCCGAGCCATGTAGCGCGCAGACCGGTGTCCGGCTTTTTAAGCCAAACATCGAGTGGGTTCACAGAAGGCAGAGTGCCGACCGGCGTGCGTCGCTCTCCGCCGTACAAAAAATCTCTAATCGTGGGGCCGGCGACGGTCTTGTCGCGCAAGCCGGGCAGCGTTGGGTGAATATTGCGGAAGCCGCCGCTTGCCCACATCGGTGAGTCCTGCATGCGTTCAAGCCGCAATCCATCGGCACGTTTTCCCAGAGATTTCATGGTTGCCTCACGTCGTGCTTTTACGGTTTTCTATTTTGTGCGATCATCGGGAGCGATAGACGCGCGTCTGTCGTTTTGCATTCTATCAACCCACTGTACCCTCTGAATATGGAGCTGTTCATGCCAAGACGCAAGCCTTTCGCAGCGTTCATTTTTATAGCCGTATTCGCGACCCTCCTCGCGGTGCCGCCAGCTTCAGCGCAAAGCCAGCCCGATCCAACTTCACTGATTGCAACGCAGAAAGCCGCGCTAAAGAAGTTCTCATTTATGGACGGCGTATGGCGCGGCCCGGCATGGACGATTTTGCCGTCGGGTGAGAAGCACAACATCACGCAAACCGAGCGCATCGGAGCGTTGCTGGATGGTTCGATCAAGGTGATCGAAGGGCGCGGTTACGAGCCAGACGGTCGCGTCAGCTTCAACGCGTTTGGCGTAATTTCATACAGCCCGGAGTCCAAAAACTATCGCATTCGCTCGCATGCGCAGGGACGCTATGGCGACTTCGCCATCGTGCCAACTGATGACGGCTACACGTGGGAAATTCCGGCTGGCCCGATGACCATTCGCTACGTCGCGGTGATCAAAGACGGTACGCTGAAAGAAGTCGGCGACCGCATTGCCCCCGGCAAGGATCCGGTGCGTTTCTTCGAGATGACGCTCACACGAATCGACGAAACCGATTGGCCCGCGGGCAACGCAGTGCCGGCGAAGTAGCCCGGGCGCGTTAGCGCGCCGATGTCACCGCATTCGACTGCAGAAGCTCACACAGAGCGTTCACTTGCCACAAATATTCCGGTGTGAAGGATTCGGGCTCATTCACCGCGTAACCACCATAACCGTAAACGGTCAAATGCCCAGTGCCCTCAATCCACTTTGAGCCGCGATGATAATTTGCGAGTTGTGCCGCCTCAATGGCAGCAGCTTGCCGCGCGGCGTCTTCAGCGTGACCATCGACAAAGGCTTGCAATACATCAAGCTGTTCAACTGCGCGCGGTTGTTCCAGCAGGTGGCGCACGCGGTTTGCGCAGCTAAGGCCGAACGCCAGCCGCAGTGCGCGGTGGTTTTCGTCCGCAAGTGAATGCTCTGCAGCAAGCTTTTGCAGTTTGAAATTCATAGCGCCTCCTTTTGCTGGAATCTGGAGGTGTCGACGTGACTGAGAGTTCGTCTCGTGCCCAACAGCTTATGGCGAAAAGTCTTATTTAAATGGGACTGTTTACCGTTTATTCAAATAGTCGACTTTAGGCGAAAATTAGCGCTATCCCAGGCAAAATAACACTTTCCCAAGAAAGCTGTAATCTAAACTGAGACCACTGATCCGCTCTGAAGCTCAACTGCTTCGAGTCCCGCACGAAACCACTTGCCCGGAAACGGACCGTGCAATGTGATCTCGCTACCACGCACTCGGAGCCAGTCGCCCTCAGGCAACCCAAACACCGGCACCGTCGGATTGAGCGCCACAAACTCTGCCAACCGCTGATCGCGCGTCTCGCCCATCCAGCCTTCAGGCACGCTGTTGGTGTAATGCGCGTTTAGCTGAAAATCAATCACGCCGAGCGCATCCAGCCCCGACGGATCGATGATCGGCATGTCGTTCGTTGTGCGAATGGTCGGCGCACAAATCGCCGAACCTGCGCTCCAGCCGACATACGGTTTGCCCGCAAAAATCTGCGTGCGCAGCGGCACGATCAACTCGTTGCGCCGCAGTTGGTGCAATAAGTTAAAGGTATTGCCGCCGTTGACCATGATCGCGTCGGCATTAATGAGCGCTTTTGCCGGGTCCTTGAAGTGATGAATCGCGGTGATTTCGATTCCGAGCAGTTCCAGCGCGTTGCGCACGTTTTTCGCGGTGAAATCCCAAGCAATGGTCACGCTCGCATACGGAATCAGCACGATCTTTTTCGCGTCGCCAATGGTTTCGGCAATCGCCGTAACCGCGTGTTCAAGATACGCCGTCGTCGGCATGCGGGAATTGGAGAGCAGCAGGAGATTTTTCATTCGCTAAATATAGGCGTCGGCGGTTGCGATTGCCATCAACAGCCGCACATATCGACAAAGCTTGCGTCAAGCGCCGCTCGATACTGAGTCTGGCGACCTTTTCCCGCTGGAAAACCGCTGGAGGCATATACACTACTTCACGAAATCGCAGTTGAGAAGCTGCGCAGTTTTTCTTCTCTTTTAAGCAGCTCCCTTCATGGCAAACAGCCGCCCCCGTAAGTCCGTCGTCTCAGTCGCCCCGCCTGCACCGAACATCCTCTCTGCGGCCACCAACACCGACATCCGCATTCGCGGTGCACGGCAGAACAACCTCAAGAATCTCGATCTTGACATTCATACGGGCGAATTGACCGTCGTCACCGGCGTCTCGGGCTCCGGCAAGTCATCGCTGGTGTTTGACACGTTGTACGCGGAAGGACAGCGTCGCTACGTCGAGACCTTCTCGCCCTACGCGCGGCAATTTCTTGACCGCATGGACAAGCCGCAAGTGGATCGTATTGAGGGCATTCCGCCAGCCATTGCGATTGACCAGACCAATCCGGTGCGCACGTCACGCTCCACCGTTGGCACGATGACCGAGGTGAATGATCATCTGAAGCTGATGTTCGCGCGGCTGGCGGTTCTGCATTGTCAGGGTTGCGGGCAAGCGGTGAAGCGGGATACTTCGGATTCGATTTATGTTGATCTGAAATTGCGCGCAGCGAAGGCGGTTGACCCGCGTCTGGCGATCACATTTCCGGTGACCGTGCCGGAGAATTTCAAAGAGGCCGAGGTCGAAGCGTTTCTGTCGGCGCAGGGCTACACGCGTGTGCATTCGCAGGAAAAGCGCGACGGCGCAACTGTGCTTAATGTGGTGCAGGACCGCATGCGTGTCGGCACGGCAGAGAAGGCGCGCGTGATGGAGGCGCTGGAGGCGGCGCTGCTGCACGGCAAGGGGCGGGTGAATGTGTTCGTGCTTGATGCGCCGGATTCTGTAGGCGGGGTTCCACCCCGATCCTCGTTGCCCGCTGTTGATGCTGGTCGGGTTGGAACCCCTCCTGCAGTCACGGATAGCGCTGTTTGGCGCTACTCGAGCGACCTGCACTGTCCCGTATGCGACATCACCTACAGCGATCCGCACGCATCGTCGTTTTCATTCAACAACCCGCTGGGTGCGTGCGATACCTGTCGTGGCTTCGGTCGCGTGATTGGCGTGGATCTTGGGCTCGTGATTCCAGACGAAGGCAAGACGTTAGGCGAGGGCGCGATCAAGCCCTGGCAGACGCCGAGCTTCAAGGAGTGTCAGGACGACCTGAAGAAATACATGAACGCCCGCAACATCCCGCTGGATGTGCCGTTTCGCGATCTTGGGCCGAACGATCGGCGCTATGTAGTTGACGGCGACGAAACCTGGCGATCGTGGGAGAAAGACGCCAACAAGCGCTGGTATGGCGTGCGGCGCTTCTTCGACTGGCTGGAAAGCAAAGCTTACAAGATGCACATTCGTGTGCTGCTGTCGAAGTACCGGGCGTACACGCCGTGTCACGACTGCGAGGGCGCGCGGCTCAAGCCAACGTCGATCAATTTCCGCTTGGGTTCGAAGGCGAACGCCGATGCAGTGCTTGCGCCATCGAAGCGTTTTTCGCCAAAGCATTTCAAGTTCTCGCGCGAGACGCTGGAATCGCTGCCGGGGCTCACAATTCACGACTTGATGTTGCTGCCGATTGAGCGGGTACGCAAGTTCTCTGCGGAGCTTGATCTGAGCGCGCAGGGCGAGGTGATTGATGAAGCCGGCGCACTGGTGCTCGGGGAAGTGCGCGGGCGGCTTGGCTATTTATGTGACGTGGGTTTGAGTTATCTGACGCTGGATCGTCAGTCGCGCACGTTATCCGGTGGCGAGGTTCAACGCATCAATCTCACCACCGCGCTTGGCACGTCTTTGACCAACACGTTGTTCGTGCTTGATGAGCCGTCGATTGGTCTGCACCCACGCGACATGTCGCGAATCATTGGCGTCATGCAGCGACTCAAGAACGCGGGCAATACGCTCGTGGTGGTGGAGCATGATCCGCAGATCATGTTCGCTGCTGATCGCCTGCTCGACATCGGGCCGGGGCCGGGAGAACGTGGTGGTGAGATTATTTTTGACGGTGCGCCAAGGGAGCTGGCGACGACGAAGGATTCGCGGACGGCGGCGTATTTGCTTGGGCGGGAAAGAATCTCTCGAACGCATCGCGATTTGAAACTCTCTCCCGCTGGGCGGGAGAGAGTGGCGAAGCCGGGTGAGGGCGGTGGCGTCAAGCGATTGGTCGCCAGGACTGCTCAATCAAACGCCCTCACCCCTACCCTCTCCCGCGCTACGGGAGAGGGAGTAAGCGCCGGCGAAATCATCCTCACCAACGCCCGCGAGAATAATCTCAAGGGCATAACAGTCAGTTTCCCGTTGCGCGGTCTGGTCACAATCACCGGCGTTTCCGGGTCCGGAAAATCGTCACTGGTGCAGGACGTCCTCGTCCCCGCGCTCTACAAAGCCAAAGGCAAAACCACCGACACACCGGGCGCGTACGACCTGTTACTCGGTCATCAAAACGTTGACGATGTGGTGTTTGTCGATCAATCACCCATCGGCAAATCGTCGCGCTCAAATCCGGCGAGCTTCGTCGGCGCCTTCGACGCGGTGCGTGCGATTTACGCCAGGTCGACAACAGCGGCGGAGCGTGGCTACACGGCGGGCACGTTTAGTTTCAACGCAGGCAATGGTCGCTGTGCCACATGCAGCGGCTCCGGTTTTGAGCATGTCGAGATGCAGTTTCTCTCCGACGTTTATCTTCGCTGCCCCGATTGCGACGGCACCCGTTTTCGCGCCGAAGTTCGCGAGGTCAAGGTTAACGACAAGAGCATCAGCGATGTGCTGGACCTCACGGTCAGCGAAGCACTGGTGTTTTTTAAAGATATCAAGGGGGGCGCAGAAGTGTTGCGCACACTGCAACCGCTCGCCGACGTAGGCCTTGACTATGTGCGGCTGGGGCAGCCCGTGCCTACGCTTTCGGGTGGTGAAGCGCAGCGCCTGAAGCTCGCAGGGCATCTTGCGGAAAGCGTTGATAACCGAGCGATTTCCGGGCTGCCAAAGCGCATCAAGCCGGACGACGCGAAGCGTCCACGCGGCAAGCTTTTCGTGTTCGACGAGCCCACGACGGGTTTGCATTTTGAGGACATCGCGAAACTGTTGCGCGCATTTGACAAGCTGTTGGATGCCGGACATTCGCTAATCGTAATCGAGCACAACCTCGACGTGATCGCAGCGAGCGACTGGCTGATCGATCTCGGCCCAGAAGGCGGCGATGCGGGCGGCGAAGTGCTGTTCGAAGGCACGCCCGATGACATCCGCAAGGACAAGCGCTCGCACACCGGCAAGGCGCTCAACGATTACGAGCGCGATCTTGCGACGCTTGCGGAATCAACGAAGGCGCTAGCGCACAAGGCAGAAGAACCCCGTGGAACTTATCTTGCACGCGCCGTCGCCCGCAACATCAGTGTGTTGCATGCACGCGAGCACAACCTCAAGAACATCAGCGTCGAGATTCCCGCGAAGGGCTTCACCGTCGTCACCGGTCCGTCCGGTTCCGGCAAATCAACGCTCGCGTTCGACATCATCTTCAATGAGGGCCAGCGCCGCTACCTCGAATCGCTGAATGCGTACGCGCGGCAGTTTGTGCAGCCTTCCGCGCGACCCGATGTGGACGCGATTTACGGTATCCCGCCGACAGTCGCCATTGAACAGCGTGTCTCGCGCGGTGGCCGCAAATCAACTGTCGCCACGCTGACCGAGATTTATCACTTCCTGCGCCTCATGTGGATGAAGCTCGGGACGCAGTATTGCCCGACCTGCGACGTGCCGATTGAGCCGCAGTCGCTGCACGCCATTGCGGCGCGCGTGATGCGCGAATGCAAGGGCAAGAACGCGACCGTACTCGCGCCACTCGTGATCAACCGCAAGGGGCTGTACACCGATCTCGCGAAATGGGCGAAGGGCAAGGGCTTCGCGCATCTGCGCGTTGATGGTGAACTGATCCCAGTTGCCCCATGGCCGCGCCTCGACCGCTTTGCGGAACACAATATCGAATTGCCGATTGCCACCGTTGACGTGAACGTCAGGCGCGAAAAAGAGTTGCGCAGTGCGCTTACGTCCGGGCTTGAATATGGCAAAGGTGTGGTGCACGTTCTGTCTTGGAAGAAGGGCACGCAGGAAGCTGAGCTCGTCGTGTTCTCCACCAAGCGCGCCTGCCCAAGTTGCGGCGTAAGCTTTGCCGAACTCGACCCACGGCTCTTTTCGTTCAACAGCAAACACGGCTGGTGCGTGACCTGTCAAGGCACGGGTGAGAGCGTCAAGGGCTTCAAGCGCGATGATCGCGTGAGTGAAGAATTCGCGGATCGCGAGCTCGATGCATTTCTTGATGCGAAAGAAGCGTTCGAAATTTGCACATCGTGCGATGGCGCGCGGCTGAACCCAATTGCGCGCAACGTGCGCTTCCGGGACCAGGGCATTCATGAGGCAGTCGCGCATTCGGTGGTAGATGTCGAGCGCGCGATCAGCCAGATCAAACTCGGTGCGCGAGAAGAAGAAATCGCTCGCGACATCATCGCTGAAGTGAAGTCGCGCCTCGCGTTCCTGCGCGAAGTTGGCCTCGGCTATCTCACGCTGGATCGCTCTGCGCCAACGCTCTCCGGCGGCGAAGCGCAACGCATTCGACTTGCCGCGCAGCTCGGCTCCAACTTGCAGGGCGTGGCGTATGTGCTTGACGAGCCCACTATCGGTCTGCATGCGCGCGACAACCGGATCCTGCTTGACATGCTCGAAAAATTGCAGGCTAAAGGCAACACGCTGATCGTCGTCGAACACGACGAAGACACCATCAAGCGCGCGCATCACATCATCGACCTTGGACCTGGCGCGGGCGTGCGAGGTGGCGAGATTGTGGCGCAGGGAACGGCGGAAGAATTGAAGGCGAATCCGCTTTCGATCACCGGCAAGTTCCTGCGCAATCCGCTGAAGCATCCGTTGCATATGCGCGCCCCTGTCGGCAAAGCGGACTCTTTCGTTGAAGTCAAAGGCGCGACGCTGCATAACCTGCGCAACGTTACGGTACGTCTGCCGCTGAGCCGCCTGAGTGTAATCACCGGCGTCTCAGGTTCGGGCAAATCCACACTTGCCCGCGAAGTCATTCACGAAAATCTTGAAGCGCTCGTCAGCGCACGCAACAACCGCAAGAAACCGCCCGCACTCGTGGGATGTGCTTCGCTTGAAGGCTGGCAATCGGTTGATCGCGTACTTGAAGTCGATCAAACCCCCATCGGCAAAACACCGCGCTCCTGCCCCGCAACCTACATTGGCTTCTGGGACAACATCCGCAAACTCTACGCCGAAACATCGGAGGCCAAAATGCGCGGCTACGGCCCCGGCCGCTTCTCGTTCAACACCGCGGGCGGTCGCTGTGACGCGTGTTCCGGCGCCGGCGTGGTCACCATCGAGATGAACTTCCTGCCCGATG
This sequence comes from Burkholderiales bacterium, assembly GCA_043753585.1. Lineage (GTDB taxonomy): Bacteria > Pseudomonadota > Gammaproteobacteria > Burkholderiales > Casimicrobiaceae > Casimicrobium. Next base: position 2,222 of record JAYUWL010000134.1, on the reverse strand, counting down.
TAAAGCTGCCATGTGATGTCTGCAACGGCGCCCGATTCAACAGCGAAACGTTGTCCGTGTTGTGGCGCGGCAAGTCCATCGGGGATGTGCTCGCAATGGATGTGGATGACGCGGTGGAATTTTTCTCGTCAATGACGTTGATCCACCATCCGCTGAAGCTCATGCGCGACGTGGGTTTGGGCTATCTCACGCTCGGCCAACCGAGTCCAACGCTGTCCGGCGGTGAGGCGCAACGCATCAAGCTCGTCACTGAACTAGCGAAGGTCAAGGCGACTTTCAAACTGACCGAGCACGATGAGCCCGAGCCGAGCGCAAAAGCCAAAGCCACAGCGAAAAAACTCGCCAAAGCCGCAATAGAAGCAACCTCAATGAAAGCAGAAAAAAGCGCCGGTCAACGCAAGCTCAATCCGCATACGCTCTACGTCCTCGACGAACCCACGGTCGGCCTACATATGGCCGATGTGGAGAAGCTGATCCACGTTCTGCATCGCCTCGTTGACGCGGGCAACACCGTTATTCTGATCGAACACAATCTCGATCTTATCGCCGAGGCCGACTGGATCATCGACATGGGTCCGGAGGGCGGTAGTGGGGGTGGCAGTGTCGTCGTCGCGGGCGATGTGCGGACCCTGCTCAAGGCAAGAGCGAAGTCGCATACTGGAGCGGTGTTAGCGGAGTTTTTGCCGACGTAAGGAAGATGAAGTGAGTGCCGCTGCTGATGGCGGACTCGCGCTGCGGAAAATTTCCAGCGACCGATGCGTGCCTTTTGGTGGCTACGATGAACAGCTTCGCGTTCGACTTTGTGCTGCGACGCAAGATTCTGGGCCAGACGATCGATCTATTTATTCTTGCGCAACTTTGCGTCATCGCACCCGAACGATTTGAACAAACGATGGCTTCGTTGGCGGTCGGTTTTTCGGCAAACGAATCGCCCTCACCCCAACTCTCTCCCGCGCACGGGAGAAGGGGCAAAACCTCCGCGTCGGTCACGGCCGAAGGGAGCCCGGACGAAACCATTGCTGATTTCAGTCGCGCGGAAGTGCTGGCGCTCACCTACACCGCGCACGATATGGCGCCGTTTGCGCGGGACATGGACTACGTTGACGGAGTGGGCGACGTGTGACCGCCGTTCGTATGAGATGCGGAAGATCGCGCGCACCGCATGGCGCGGCTTGACGCGATTTTCATGCGCCTGTACGGGCTCAGCGAAGACGACGCTAGCTACGTGCTGTCCACCTTTCCCATCGTGAAAAAGCAGGACGAAGCGGCATATGGACGCAACCACTCGCGCGATTTTATTTTGCGCCTACTTGACGGCGTTGACCGTAGGCAAGCTCAGGCACGAGAATTTACGGGAGCGAGAGCCCGTAGCGGGGATGATGGCGCCAGGCGTTTTGCCGCATAGCTGCTCTCTAAAAGCTTCAGCTTGCAAGGGTTGTGTAGGTGGTTTATCACTTTCCTCCTTTGTGAGTTTTTCGGCCTTTGCGGCGGGGCTCTCCGAGTTCGAGGTTAGTAGGCAGAGCGATAAACAGTGGTTTGATGACGCCGGTACACCGGTGCAATCGCTACGACATTGCCCGAACGAATTCACGCGAGCAGCGCCGCGTCACTCATTGTGTCAAAGCGGGAAAAAAGCTCAGTCTGCTTATTCCGGAACGGCGGCCAGCAAGTTCCACACGAGTATTTGAGCAAGTCAATTGCACTACAGCTTTTGCCTGCAAGGTCCTGCATATAAAGCCTGTTGTGGTAATGCGCTGCTTATCGATATTAGCGGTTTTCGGGCATCAGCCCCTATGCCTCGGAGCTTTCAGCACAAAGCCAAAAGTGCAAGGCACAACCTCACCGCAACCCATTAAAACTTGTTCGACAACGGGCAAAGACGTGTGGAAAGGCCGTGCGGGCGCGACTTTCGGGTAAGTGCAGGTAAATTGACTTCTTCAATTTCGGCGGCATAATCGCCGAAGAACTGTCCGGTATTTACTAAATCAAGATTTTTCACGGGGGTTACTTTGGTTTCAAGATTCACGACGATCCCGTCGAACTGGCGCGCGCTCCTGATATTTGCGCCTGTCTGCATGGCGGTGCTTTACAGTGTTCCGGCGGCAGCAACTCCAGACGTTGAAGCCATTGTGCCGACCGGCACCTCGTCCGAGCGCTGTGACGTCAATCGGGAATGGTCGCTCAATTACCTTGCGAACCTTCTTTATCTGGACATCGATAAG
>JAYUWL010000133.1:0-4948 GCA_043753585.1 Burkholderiales bacterium | reverse complement strand
TGTCCTGGCAATAAATTGGCAAGTCCACCGACTTCGCGGCCACCCATCGCATTGGGTTGTCCAGTCAGCGAGAACGGTCCAGCGCCCGGCTTTCCGATTTGCGCCGTGGCGAGATGCAGGTTGATTAACGCCGCGTTTTTATCGGTACCGCTCGATGATTGATTGAGGCCCTGGCAATACAGTGAGAGCGTGGCTTTTGATTGCTTCCACCAGGTTGCCAACGCAATAATTTGTGATTCGTTGACACCACAAATGCGCGCTGCCCACGCGGGCGTGCATGCGCGCACGGCCGCCTTAAGTTCAGCAAAACCTTCCGTGTGCGCGGCGATGTACTCGCTGTCGGTCGCGTCCTCCCACGTGAGCCAATGCAGGATGGCGTTGAACAACGCGACATCCGTCCCGGGCAGGACCGGCAGGTGCATATCGGCCGCCCGCGCAGTTTCAGTGCGCCGCGGATCGACACACACGACTTTCAGCGCGGGATTTTTTGCCTTCGCATCCTCGAGTCGGCGATACAAAATCGGGTGCGCCCAGGCGGCGTTGCTGCCAGCGATAATGATCAGTTCCGCGTGATTCAAATCGTCATAGCAAGCGGGCGGTGCGTCGGCACCCAGCGTCGCCTTGTACCCCGCAACTGCGGACGACATGCAAAGTCGCGAATTGGTGTCGACGTTGTTAGTACCGATCAAGCCCTTGGCGAGCTTGTTGAAGACGTAATAGTCCTCCGTAAGTAGCTGGCCGGAGAGGTAGAAACCCACGCTGTTGGGGCCGTGCTCAGCGATAGACTTTGCAAATTTGTCGACCAGCGTATCAAGCACAACGTCCCAGCTCACACGTCTGCGCGGCTCAGCGCGAGAGGTTCGCATTTCGGGATGCAGCGCGCGACCGTAAGGCGTTGTCGTCAAATGAAGCGTGCTGCCTTTGGTGCAGAGGCGGCCAAAGTTGGCGGGATGATCAGGATCACCACGCACCTTAGTGATTTTTGTGCCGTCCGTCGTCGCCAATACACCGCAGCCAACGCCGCAGTAGGGGCAGGTAGTTTTGACTTCAGGCATTTGGCATCCCGTTTCGAGGGAACTTAGCCAAGGTCAACGAAAACATCTCCACCATCAACCTTCACCGGAAACCGCTTCGTGCACCCGACGTCCGGCGCAACGGCCTCGCCACTCTTCAACTCAATTGACCAGTTGTGCAGAGGACATGCCACCCGCTCGCCAAAAACGATCCCCTGCGATAACGGGCCGCCCTTGTGCGGACATTTATCCAGCAGCGCGAACACCTCGTCTTCACTGTTACGGAACACGGCGACGTTGCCGCCCTCAGTCTCACTGCGTTCAAGGATCCGTGCACCTAACACCGGCAGCTCGTCTAACTTGCAAGCAAATCTCCAACTCATTTCTGTCTCTATCGCACTCATGATTTATCGGGCCAAACAGTCGCCACAGGATCAGCAGGTATCGGCTTGATCGGGATGAACTGCCTTGTATCCACACGCGCTTTGTCGAACTCAAACCACGGGTCAGGCTCTCCGTCCAGCGCGAACTGCAATCTCTCCCACAGCGCCTTACGGTTCGCGGCGTCTCCGACCACTTTTTGTTTGGCGTAGTCGAGACCGACACGCGCAAGATAGTGCACCGTGCGCTCAAGATACCAGCCCTCTTCGCGGTACAACTGGATGAACGCGCCCGTGTATTCAAGGACGTCGTCGGAGGATTTAACTTTCACAAAGAACTGCGCGACTTCGGTTTTGATGCCACCGTTGCCGCCCACGTAGAGTTCCCAACCGGAATCGACGCCAATCACACCAACGTCCTTGATGCCTGCCTCCGCGCAATTGCGGGGACAACCGCTGACGGCAAATTTCACTTTGTGCGGCGCGTACATCCTCCACATCGCGCGCTCCATGTCCTTGCCCATTTGCGTGGAATCCTGCGTGCCGAAACGACACCACTCTGAGCCAACGCAAGTCTTAACGGTCCGCAGGGCTTTTGCATACGCATGACCTGACGGCATGCCGATGTCTCGCCACACCGCAGGCAAATCCTCCTTCTTCACTCCGAGCAAATCGATACGCTGACCACCGGTGACTTTCACGGTCGGGATTTTGTATTTGTCAACCGCGTTGGCAATGCGACGCAGCTCGTCAGCCGTGGTCTCGCCGCCCCACATCCGCGGAATGACGCTAAAGGTGCCGTCCTTCTGGATGTTGGCGTGTGCGCGCTCGTTGATGTAGCGCGATTGCGGATCGTCTATGTACTCTTTCGGCCAGGTCGAAAGCAGGTAATAGTTGATCGCGGGGCGGCATGACGAGCAGCCGTTTGGCGTACGCCAACCGAGCGATTTCATCACCTCGGGAACGGACAACAACTTTTGTTCACGAATGGCGTCACGTGTATTTTGATGCGTGCTGTCGGTGCAGGCGCACATTGGCTTCATCTCTGGCGTCGCGCTGTAATCACCGCCTGCGGTGAACATAAGAAGTTGCTCGACGAGCCCCGTACAGGAGCCACACGAGGAGGAGGCTTTGGTGTGCTTCCTCACCTCGTCGAGCGTAAACAAACCTTTTTCCTTGATCGCTTTTGTGATGGTGCCTTTACACACGCCATTGCAACCGCAGACCTCATCCGTGTCTTTCATCGTCACGGCGCGCGTGTTGCCTTCATGGCCCACGTCACCGATATTCGACTCACCGAACATCAATTGGTCGCGAATTTCGGCAACGTTTTTACCTTCGCGCAGTAACTTGAAATACCACGAACCGTCGACCGTGTCGCCATAGAGACAGGCACCAACCAGTTTGTCATTTTTAATCACAAGGCGTTTGTAAACGCCGCCCATTGGGTCGGACAACACGATGTCCTCAAAGCCTTCACCGCCCTGAAAATTGCCCGCGCTGAAGAGGTCAACACCCGTGACTTTGAGCTTGGTCGATGTCACTGAACCGACATAGCGACCAATGCCGTATTCCGCCAGATGATTCGCGCAAACTTTCGCCATTTCGAACAGCGGCGCGACCAGGCCGTAAGCGGTGCCTCGATGATTGACGCATTCGCCGACCGAATAAATACGCGGATCAGTCAAGGTCTGCATCGTGTCGTTCACGATGATGCCGCCAGGCCGCGCGCTAACTTGCAAACCAGATTTCTCGGCGAGCATAGTGTTTGGGCGAATGCCGACCGCCATCACCACAATGTCTGCCGGAATCTGCTCGCCCGTCTTGAACCGCAGCGCTGCGACACGGCCCGACTCGCCTGCAATCAGCGCCTCGGTCTGCGCCTGCATCTTGAATTTGATGCCCTTGGCTTCGAGCGAAGCCTGTAGCAATTTTCCAGCCTTTTCATCAAGCTGACGCTCCATAAGCCAGGGCATGACGTGCACTACGGTTACATCCATGCCGCGCAGCGTCAAGCCGTTCGCGGCTTCGAGCCCTAGCAAGCCGCCGCCGATGACGACCGCGTCTTTGTAAATCTTCGCAGCGTCGATCATCGCCTCGGTATCGGCAATGTCGCGATATGAAATCACACCGGGCAGGCTCTTGCCTTCAATCGGCAGGATAAAGGGATTGGAACCCGTCGCAATCAGCAAACGGTCGTAGTTGTGCTTTTCGCCTTTGGCCGTGGTCAGTTCACGTCGTGTCCGGTGAATCCCGGTGATCGTTTCGCCAGTGATGAGATTGATATCATTGTTCTTGTACCAATCCCAGTCGTTCAGGACAATGTCCTTGATCGTCTGCTCGCCCGCAAGCACGGGTGACAACAAAATGCGGTTGTAGTTGGGATGCGGCTCGGTGCCAAACACCGTGATTTCGTATTTTTCGGGCGCGATTTTCAGCAACTCTTCAATCGTGCGGATACCGGCCATACCGTTGCCGATCACTGCCAACTTCTGTTTTTGCGTCTGTGCCGTGGACATCAACTGATCCTGAGAGACCGTTTATTTAGAGGATGTATAGCAAGCATCGCGCCAGATGCTGCACCGCAAGAGCGCAGACACTCCGAACTGCGCATCAAGGGCGGTCAGTAGGGAGTTTTGTTTCCTGCACAGCCGGGGCAGTCGCTCAACAATGCCAGCGCGTCGCACGTTCCTCGTGCGTGAGCGTGAGGCGAAACCCGAAGCGCCCGGTTGCGGTGCAACCGATCGAAATCGAACGCGGGGTAGCCCGTCTTGCGACGGTCGGACTACGCACTTCCTACGCGGGGCACGCGACACCGGTGGAACACAAGAAATAAGAGGGGCGGATGCATCAGTTTCAAATCGCTGTGGATAGCCATTTTATTAATACCAAAGATCAAGCCCAGCACCCGATCAAAGCGGGTCAACTCGACGTGATTCAACCAGTTTCCGCCACACCGGAGCGAGGGCACCATCTGCACGGGCAACTGCTAGGGTCGATAGCCACGATTGCTACCCGGCTACGGCATGCCTGCGGCGACCCATGCTTGATCAAAACCCAGCTGATCGAGCATGCGTTTGATTAGCGCTATGCCGCCCCACGGCGTGATGAGTTTGTCGCTGGATTTGAAGCAAACTCTCGCATCACACTGCATGTGCAGAAGCTCATGGTACCCGTATCCGTGGGCATACTGATCCTTCGTGATTCTCAGGATGACAGCTCGCCATTTAAGGCAGGTAACTAATCAAGTCTGGGTTTGACGTCAGCATTCACCTACGCGACAGCAAAAATTTCGCTCAAGTCACAGGCCAAGGCGAGTGTGAAGTATTTGCAAATCTGTCGCCACGTTTTTCGCGCGAATCACACTCCTGGAGATCGCGTTTGAAGGCGTGAGCGACCGCAAGTCAATGCGCTCTCAGATAACACAGGGCGGCGTAACGCGACCCGCGCAGCGCTTCGAATAGCTAGCGACGGCTCGAAAAATCGTCCGCCAGTACCAGCTGGTTAACACGCAACTCCCAAGCGATGCGTTCTTCTTTCAAGTCACGAATCTGG
>JAYUWL010000132.1:0-14959 GCA_043753585.1 Burkholderiales bacterium | reverse complement strand
GCGCGTGACGTCATGTCGCTGCTCCGGTGTTTGGTCAATCGCGATGCCTATTTTGTTGCCGATAGCCTGCGCTTCGCGCATCACTGCTGAGCAGAATTCGCGTGTCAGTTCGTCGTCGAGAATTTTGTCGGTGGTTGCGCCGGTGAGTGCGGACACTGGATTCATTGTCATATTGCCCCAGAGCTTGAACCACACATCGCGCTGAATATCAGCGCTTGACTCGGGATCGAAGGCGGCAGCCGCCAGCGCTTCATGCAACGTCTCAAGCCGCGCCGACAACCCACCGGCCGGCTCGCCGATGATCAGGCGCTGCCCCATCTTGTGCCGGATTACCCCGGGCGTGTCCACGCTGCATGCGGCATGCACAACGCAGCCGACGACGTTGCGCGCAGGAATACTCGCCGCGATCTCGCCGGACGGATCAATCGTCGCGAGCCGCGTACCTGCCAACGGACGATCCGCACGATCAAAGAACCACCACGGCACGCCGTTCATGGCGGTGAGCACGATGGTGTTCGGGCCGATCAGCGACTTGACGGAGAGCGCAGCATCGCGCAGGCCGGGCGCTTTCACCGCGACGATCAGCAGATCGGGTGTATCGAGTTCGCTTGCAGTTGCAACTGCTTTGACCGGCGCCGACAACCCTTCACCGCCGGTGACGAGGCGCAGGCCATTCGCCTGAATCGCGGCAAGCGTCGCGCCGCGCGCGAGCACGCTCACCGCATGCCCCGCCTTCGCGAGCTTCACGCCCATCCAGCCACCGATGGCACCCGCACCTACTACACATACTTTCATCTCAACCGCCTGCCCGAACTAAACAAACTGAAACTCAACAGCGCCGAAAGTCGCGCCATAGTCAACGCTGAACCGGTCGCCCGCCACGGCAAGCACAGGCCGCGTGAACGATCCCGCTAGCAGGATTTCACCCGCGATCAGCGATTCACCGTGCATTGACAACTTGTTCGCGAGCCATGCAATGCCAATCGCCGGATGCCCGAGCACGCCTGCAGCGAGGCCAGTCTCTTCGACCACACCATTTTTGCTCATGATCGCGCCGGTCCAGCGCAGATCGAGTGCATCAGGCTTCACGCGATGCGCGCCGAGCACAATGCCTGCGTTCGCGGCGTTGTCGGAAATAGTGTCGAACACGCGACGCATGACCCTGGTCGTACGATCCAGCCTTTCGATGCGTGCGTCGATGATTTCGATGGCGGGCACGACGTACTCGGTCGCGCGCATCACGTCACTCAAAGTGACGTTCGGGCCGCTCAAATCACGGTTGAGCACGAAGGCCAGTTCCACTTCCACCATCGGCACGATGAAGCGTTGAAATGGAAGGTCACCAGGGGCGAACAGCATATCGTCCAGCAACGCACCGAAATCCGGCTCGGTAATTTGTGCCGCTATCTGCATTGCACGCGAGGTCAGCCCAATCTTGTGGCCAACGATTGTTCGTCCGGCAGCACACTTTAACGCCACCCATGCCTTTTGAATCGCGTAGCCGTCGTCAACGGTCATTTCAGAATAGCGTCGTGAGAAGTGTTCGACCTGCGTTCGCGACTGTTCGGCCTGATTGAGTTCGACTGCAAGCGCGCGAATGGTTTGTGCGGGTAGCGCCATCATACTTCGTTCTTTGGCGTGGCTGCCGTGCGATAGTTATCCCTGAAATGCTGCGGCACGCGCTCGTCAAAACCAAGCGCCACGCGACGCACCTCCGCGCTGTCAGTCGGCATGTGGCCCACGCCCAGCGCTGCTGCGCGTGGAACAGGGCCCGTCACCACGCGACTCGCAAGACGGCCAAGGCCTGTGATTTCCAGCTCCACCAGATCGCCTGCATCCACCGAACGAGAATGACAGGGCGTGCCCGTGAGCACCACATCGCCCGGCATCAGCGTGATGTGACGCGCGATGTCGGCGACCATATAGTGCGGGCCCCAGACCATTTCATCGCCGATGTGCGCTTCCTGCACCAGCAATCCGTTGCGATATGTGCGCAAGGTCTGCTCGTAAATGTTGATGCCGCTCACAAGACCCGGCCCGATGGGCAACATGCCATCCGCACCTTTGACGCGCAGCATCGAGCCCTGATCGGTATCGCGAAAATCCTGCAAACCCATGTCGAGCGCGGGCGTAAAACCGGCCATGTAATCCCAGGCTTCGTCGGGCGTGACATTACGACATATCTTGCCGATCACCACCGCAAATTCGCCTTCGTAGTTGAGGTACTGACAGTCAGCCGGTTTCACCAGTTCGCCACCATGCCCGTTGAGCGCACTCGGTGGCTTGGTGAAGTAAGTCGGCGTCTCGGTTGGCTTCGCTTTGTTGCGAGTCTCCATACCGCGTGAGCTGTAGTTCAAATGCACGCAAATAATTTTGCTGGGCTCGCACGGCGGAAGATGAACAACTTCCGCTATCTTGGCGATGCGTCCATCATCGAGCCGCAACTGGCCAGCATCCTGCATCGTCGCCCAGTAAGTGCTGCCGCGCCAGAGCACGCGACGACGCTCGACGCGCGGGCCGCGCATCACAGCGGGCAGTTCATTCAACGGGAATTCCTGAATGCTCACGCGGTAGTTTCTGTGCGATTTTGTGTATTGACGAGGTCAAACCAGAGATGAATATTCCCGGTGCCTCGTGCGTTTTCGTAGTCCGACATTCTTGTGGCCTTCGCCGTGCAGTTCGCTCCGCCAAGTGCGCCAACCATTTGCAGATAATGGCCGCCGAAGCCCTCCCAGGGCAAAGATCGGTATCGTGAATCCCATTGCGCAAGGATGTCCGCGTGACGGCCCTGCTCGAACAGCGCGACAGCCTCTTTGTCGGCCACGATATTGGAGTCGCGCGACACATTGCTCTCGTGATAAATACGCGGATGCTTTTGCACCCAGTCAATCCCGTTGAACTTGTGCGACAGGGCGCCGGACGCCAGCATCACCACGCGTTCGTCGCTGCGCGCAATAGCCTCGTCAATCACGCTTCCCGATTCCAGGTAGTGCTTCGGCTGACAGTTCTGGCAGGTGCTTACGGTCACTACCATCTCGCCGCGACACAGTTTGTTGACCACATTGATCGTCCCGTAATGACGAGGCAATGCCGGCTCGTTAATTGCCTTCAACGCCACGCCGCGCTCGACCGCAATTTTTTCTATCAACTGCGCGAGCGCTGGATTGCCGCGATATGAATACTTCTGGCCGTACAAATACCAGGGCATTTCATCCGAAATGTAATCGCCAGAATATTGCTCGCCGCCGTCGATCAGATGAAAGCCCGTAGTTAACCAGTGCGTGTCAAAAATTACGAGCGTAGTCGGCTTGAGTTCGTCAATCCTGGCACGTACACGGGAATAACCGGCGATCAGATCTGAGTCTGCGCCATCGCCCATCTTCACACGAAATTCGTCAGTCTGAAACAGACCGGGGTGATGCGACACGATGGCTGCGCCTACGATTTGACCCATACGTTCTACCTGTGCGAAAAGCTCGGAACAAACGGCTTCTTCGGAACCACCACGTCCTTGATGTCGCAGAAGAACTCAAAGCTCCAGTCGCCGCCCTCGCGCCCGTTACCCGATCGCTTGCAGCCACCGAACGGTGCCGCAAGATCACGGATGCCGAAGCTGTTGACCCATATGAAGCCAGTGCGCACCTGCTCAGCGACAGCTTTTGCATGTGACTCTGCGCCGTAGCAAACGCCACCAAGTCCGTAGTCTGTGCCGTTCGCCATTGCAATCAGTTCGGCGTCATTCGAAAAAGTCTGCAACGTCAGTACAGGGCCGAAGACTTCGTTCTGCACAATCTCGGAACTCTGCGCAACGTCGGTCAGCATCGTGGGCTGAAAGTACAACGCGCCGTACGGATGCGGCTCGCCGCCCCACAGCACCGTAGCGCCCGCCGCTTTGGCGCGTGCGACAAAGGCTTCGATGCGCGCATGCTGACGCGGATGAATGATCGGGCCGACCTCCGTCGCGGGGTCGCGCGGATCGCCGACCGTGAGCTTGTCGATCACGCTCTGCATGCTGGTAACGAAGGCATCGCGAACACTTTCGTGCACGAGAAAACGTGTTCCCGCAAGACACACCTGCGTGGCATTGCGATACATCAGCGTGCCACAGGCCGCAGCCGCGTCAACGTCAGCATCTTCAAGCACGATGAACGGTGACTTGCCACCGAGTTCAAGGCTGCATGGCACCAGATTTTGTGCAGCCGCGCCCGCGATCAGTTTCGCAGTGGTCACCGAGCCGGTGAACGATATTCTCGCCAGACGCGGATCAGCGACCAGCGCAGCGCCTGTCACAGCACCGCAGCCCTGAACAATATTCACGACACCGGGTGGCAAGCCCGCCGCATGCGCGCAATCGGCGAGCAACGAGCAGGTCAGCGGTGCCCATTCTGGCGGCTTGATCACTACCGTGTTGCCCGATGCCAGCGCGGGGCCAAGCTTCCACGTCGTCAACATCAGTGGCGCGTTCCACGGCGTGACGATGGCGCACACGCCCGCTGGATCGTGGCACACATGATGCGTCGCCTGCTCGGTCTCGATGGTGCGATCCTGCAACTTCAGCGCATGATCGGCGAACCAGGTGAGATTCAACATCACGCGCGGCACCACACCGTGCTGCATGCGCGACAAAAGCAAACCGGCGTCCGTTGATTCGACTTCACAGAACGCGTCCTTGCGTTTCCCGATTTCGGCGGCAAACGCGTGCAGGTAATCGCGACGAGTCGCTGCGCTCAACGCCGACCAGGCGGGGAACGCACGCTGCGCTGCGGCTATCGCCGCATCGACATGCTCAGGCAGGCCAAGCGCAACGTAACCGAGCACCCGACGGTCAATCGGCGAGAACACTTCGAACGATTCGCTTGATGTAGCGCGTTCGCCGTTGATGTAGTGCAGCGGCGAGACACGGTGTTCGTCAATTGAAATTTCACGGAGTTCGTTCACTGCGCAACCTCCAAAGGCTTTGACTCCACACTGCAGGAGCTGCTAAGCCGGGACCAGCGTCTGCGAAGTGATGCGGGTCGCGGCAGAGCCGCTCCTACAACGCTGCGATTAAAAAATTCGTGCATTCGATTCGTCATCACAACGCAGCCCTACTAAAGCGGCAAGCCCTTGCCTGGATTCATGATGCCCTGCGGATCCAGCGCCTGCTTGATCGCTCGCATCATGTTGAGTTCCACCGGGGATTTGTAGCGCGCCGCCTCGCCGCGACGCAACACACCAAGGCCATGCTCCGCCGAAACCGAACCACCATGCGCATGCACCGCGTCATGCGTGATGCGATTGATCGCGCCTTCGATCGTCACGAAATCCTCACCGACAGTCCCCTTAAGTGGGGACACGTTGTAGTGCAAATTGCCGTCGCCCAAATGCCCAAACACAATCATCCGCACACCGGGAAAGTGCCGCGCGATTTCGGCGTTAGTGCTGGTCACGAAGTCTGCTGTGCGCGAGATTGGCACGGCGATGTCGTGCTTGATGTTTTTGCCCGCGCGCTGCTGCGCTTCGGTCATGTGATCACGCAGGCTCCAGAACTCGGCTGACTGCGTGAGGTTTGCCGCAATCGCAGCATCGGTCACAAGGCCCGATTCGAATGCTGATTCGAGCAGCGTTTCCAGCGCTGCGCGGCCATTGGCCTCACTGTCGCCATCGGAGAGTTCAATCAGCACCGCATGGGTGTCGCGCGTCGAGAGCGGCCAGCGCAACTGCGGCAATTGCTCGCCCAACAGCTCGATGCACGGCGGCGTGAGCGCTTCAAACGCGGTGAGCCGCGCACCCAGTTTATTCTGCGCCAGCTCAAGGAGTCGCAGGCCGTCGTGCAAGTCTTTCACCGCCGCCCACGCTGTAATTTTGGCGGCGGGTAGTGGAAACACTTTCAGCGTCGCAGCGGTGATCACACCCAGCGTGCCCTCAGCACCAATGAACAGGTCACGCAAGTCGTAACCGGTATTGTCCTTGCGCAATGCGCGCAGTCCGTTCCAGATTTCGCCCTGCGCAGTCACCACTTCAACGCCCAGACACAGCTCACGCGCATTTCCATATCGCAGCACCGCAACACCGCCTGCATTGCTCGACAGATTGCCGCCAATCATGCATGAGCCTTCGGCGCCAAGCGAGAGCGGAAACAGTTTTCCATTTTCGCGTGCCAGTTCCTGAACGGTCTGCAAGATGCAGCCAGCTTCCACGGTCATGGTGTTGTTTGGCAAATCAACTCCGCGCACCCGGTTCATACGTGCGAGCGAGAGCACCAGTGCCTGCCCGGAGTCGTCTGGCACCGACGCCCCCGACATACCCGTGTTGCCGCCCTGAGGCACGATCGGCACGTTGTTCGCGGCGCACCAGCGAACGACTGCTGCCACATCATCGGTGGTATCAGGCTGCGCGACTGCTATCGCCTTGCCAAACCAGCGCTTGCGCCAGTCGGTCGTAAACGGCTGCATGTCGGCAGCGTCAGTGATCAACTTTCCGCTGAACGCGGCGCGAAGGTCCTGCATAGGGGCGCTCCTAGAAATTCGCGTTTCGGGACGAAGGGTTAGGCGCGGGACGCACAGCAACCGGAATGTACTTCGGTACATGAGGCTTGCGAGCACCCCGCAACGACACGATTCGCCCAACAAACGGATTTAGGGGAATGCCCACAAAACTTCCGATCAGGCGTCAGCCGAAAAACCAATTGCCTTGACCAGCGGTGCCCAGCGATCGGTGTCTGCCTTCAGCATCGCTGCGAGCTCAGCGGGCGACGACGATTGCCCCTCGAGACCGAACGTGGCAAGGCCATCGGTGAATTCTTTGGATGCGATTGCTTCGCGACAGGCCGTGTTCATTTTTTGCACCACATCTGCTGGCGTTTTTGCGACGGTGTAGAGGCCGAACCATTCGCTGAACGCGAAGTCCTTCAAACCCTGCTCGGTGTACGTCGGAATCGTCGGTGCGAACTTGTTACGTTTAGCGCCGGAGGTGGCCAGCAGGCGCGCCTTCCCGCCCGCGAGGTGTTGCATGACGTCGCCAACCGGTGCGGACACAGCCGACAGGTTGCCGCCGATCATTTCCAGCAGTGCGGGCTGCGAGCCGCGATACGGTGCGTGCTTGAAGTCAACGCCGGTCGCCCGCCCAAGCAGGGCACCGATGAAATGCGGCACCGATCCCGCAGCGGGCGAGCCGAAATTCGCCAAGTTCGGATTGGCTTTGCACCATGCCACAAATTCGTTCACGTTGGTAACGCTGGCCGGCACGGCGGGGCCAACTGCAAGACCAAAGTCAAACACCGCTGCGAGCGAAACCGGCATTACATCGTTGACCGGATCGTATGCCAGTTTTTTGTAAATGTGCGGATAAATGCCAAGCATCGACATTGGCGTTTGCATCAGCGTTGTACCGTCAGGCGTCAAGTTTTTCATTGACTGAATCACGATCTGACCGCCCGCGCCTGTGCGGTTCTCCACCAGCGTATTCTTTGCATAAGTCCTGCGCAGCTTCTCTGCCAGACGACGGCAGGTGGTGTCCGACGTACCCCCCGGCGGGAAGCCTGTCACCACTTTCAGCGTGTCGATGGCTTGCGCCTCTGCCCGCAGCACAAAACCCATGGACGACAGCGCGGCCAGAGCCACACTACTTTGCACAAATTCACGACGATTGATGGACATGGTATCTCCTGAGCGGTCTATTTTGGGTTGAGTCTGTGGCGCTACGATCAGCATTTAGTTAACATCTTAACTAAACTAGGTATTCGCTGCAAGTGGCGCAATCATATTCAAATCAGGTAAACGCAAATGACCGGCGACATGGCTCAGAGCGTCAACGTCAATGGCAATATCCCGGCGGGCGACACGATGCGTACACATCAGCGACATTTGGCGCTTGAACTGCTCGCCACGCGCGAACGTATCATGCAGCACTTCCGGCCTGTGCTGACGAAACACGATGTGACGGAGCAGCAGTGGCGCGTGACACGTGCACTGGCGGCAAACGGCGAAATGGAGCCCGGCGAAATCACCAAGCGATGCGTCATCCTCAAACCCAGTCTCACCGGCATCCTGAGCCGCATGGAAGAGCTGGGCTGGATCAAGCGCCAAGCTCACGCAGACGATCTGCGGCGCAGCGTGGTGCGCCTGACCGCTAGCGGAAATGCCCTGCACCGAAAGGTTAGTCGCGAAGTTGAGGCCACGCACGCGACCATCGTTAACTCGCTGGGTGCAGATGAATTTGGCGCGCTGCATGCAGCGCTCGATCGCTTTAATACGGCGCTGGACCGGTTGGGGTAAGCGCCGAAGCACGACCAAGACCGCCAAGGCTCCATTCGCCCTGAGCCTGTCGAAGAGTTTTGCCTACCGCTGACAGCGTTGCGCCAAAACCGCACAATAAACCGCCAAATCCCTTTGCCAAAACGCAGCAGAAGATGACCTCGTTCACTGTTTGCTGATCACAAAAAAACTTCCGAAGGGTTATCACAGCAATTCTCGCCGGCAGCTCCAACGGATACCCAAAAATTCCGGTGCTGATGCTCGGAAAGGCAATTGAGCGAACGCCTTTCTACTCAGCCAGTTCAAGGCTACGTCGATAACAGGACGTCAGAAGTTCCGGCTCACGCTGCGTGCCACCACGCCACACTGGCCCAACCGTGCGGATAATGTATTTGGCGGGAAGCCTGTAGCCTTTCGTGATCTTCGCTTCACCTGTTTTGCAACCACCCAGCAGACGGCACTCATGCACCGTAACATCAAGGCCTACCGCAAGCCGCTCTAATTGCCACCATGCCCACCTTCCCCGATCCCCGCGAAACACGTTCTTCAGCCGAACGCGAAACCGATCTTTTTGCCCGTCTTGGCCAGCAAATCGCTTACGCGAAAAACGCAACCACTGCGTTCGTAAAATCGCTCGTAGATGTCGATCCAGCGAGCATCACTTCGCGCGCCGCTCTGTCAACACTTCCGGTGATTCGCAAGAGCGAATTGCTTGAGCAGCAGCAGGCGTCGCGCGCGGCGAAGGGCGATCCGTTTGGTGGCTATTCAGCGTTGGGGTTTGCGGGATGGAACGCCAGCGCTAAAAAGCATGCAGCGCGCGTGTTCGCGTCACCCGGTCCGATTTACGAGCCGGAGGGTCATGGCTCGGCTGGCTACGCACGCACGGCGCGTGCGCTTTACGCGGCGGGATTTCGGGCCGGAGAATTGGTACACAACACATTCAGCTATCACATGACGCCGGGCGGATGGATTATGGATGCAGGTGCGGTGGCGCTGGGTTGTACGGTGTTTCCGGCGGGCGTGGGCAACACCGAGCAACAGATCGCGGCGATGCTGGATTTGCGGCCGACGGCCTACACCGGTACGCCGTCTTTTTTGCGCATCCTACTGGCGAAAGCCGATCAGCTGGCCACGCCGCTTACGAGCCTCAAACGGGCGTCGGTGTCGGGTGAATATTTTCCGCCGCAATTGCGCGAAATGTTGAAGGCGCGCGGCATCGTAGGCACGCAGACCTACGCGACGGCGGACTTGGGCCTCATCGCGTACGAAGCGCCGGATG
The DNA here is from genome assembly GCA_043753585.1 of Burkholderiales bacterium. GTDB lineage: Bacteria > Pseudomonadota > Gammaproteobacteria > Burkholderiales > Casimicrobiaceae > Casimicrobium. Next base: position 5,446 of record JAYUWL010000132.1, on the reverse strand, counting down.
CGAACGGCAACGTCTCCGGCATGGTGATTGACGAAGACATCATCGTGGAGATTGTGCGACCCGGCACGGGTGATCCCGTGCCCGAGGGCGAAGTCGGCGAGATCGTGGTGACCACGTTCAATCCGGACTATCCGCTAATCCGTTTCGGGACCGGTGATTTGTCGGCGGTGCTGCCCGGCCCATGCCCGACCGGTCGCACCAACCTGCGCATCAAGGGCTGGATGGGCCGCGCCGATCAGACGGCAAAAGTCAAAGGCATGTTTGTGCATCCGTCGCAGGTGGACGCGGTGGCAAAGCGCTTTCCTGAGCTGGGACGCGTACGACTTGTCATCACCAATCCCGATCAGAAAGACGCGATGACGTTGCATGTAGAGCATGGCGAAATCGCATCCGCAAACGATGAGCTGAAAGGCAACATTGTGGCAGCGTTGCGCGACGCAACGAAGCTGGGCGGTGACGTGGTTTTTACTGCGGTCGGGTCGTTGGCGAATGATGGAAAAGTGATCGATGACACTCGCAAATTTGATGTTTGAAACAGAACAGCTTTTTGTTGTAATCGCTGTTCAATATGGGCTCTATCCGTTATTTTGCTAATTATCGACTTTTGCAATAAATCCGCTTGTAGCCCACATTGAATAAGGCTTTCCAGAAAAAGCTGCTACTGACATTGGAATCGTATGAACCTGCCTGCAACCTCGGCGCCCTGGCCCCCCAACGTCACGCTAGTGCGCGATGGCATCCGCCTTGAACCGTTGGCGTTGACGCATGAAGCCGGCATCGCGGCGGCGGCGGCCGATGGCGAATTGTGGAACCTCCGCTTCACCTCCGTGCCTGAGCCGCAGGAAACGCACGCCTACATCGAAACCGCGCTGAAACAACGGGTTGAAGGCAGTCGCCTCGCGTTCGCGGTCATCGACGGGGCCGCGAATGGTGGAAAAGGCAAAGTGATCGGCAGCACCAGTTATCACGACATCGTATCCGCCATCAAACGCGTGGAAATCGGGTGGACTTGGTATGCAAAATCCTACCAGCGCAGCAAGGTCAATACGCTGTGCAAGCTGATGCTGATGCAGCATGCGTTCAAGACGCTTGACTGCGCGGTTGTTGGCTGGCGTGCGAGCCATATGAACTTCGCGTCGCAGCGGGCGATTGAGCGGCTGGGAGCGAAACGCGACGGTGTCATTCGGCATCATGCGCCGCTACGTGATAGTGGCGTGCGCGACACGGTCATGTACTCGATGCTCGCGGCGGAGTGGCGTGAGGCAAAGGCCAAACTTGAAGCGCGATTGACGAAAAGCAGCGCAACGGAGGCCACGCTAACGCGCGACGCAAAAATCACGCTCGCCGAGATCACGAAAGATAACGTCAACCCGATTGTGCGCATGAATCCCGGCGCGGTTGGCGAGCGGATGGTCGCGACCAACGGCATTTCAATCGCGCAAGGGACGTACAGCAACAACGCATGGTTTCGCGCAGTGATGGCAAACGATACGCCGGTGGGTTTCGTGATGCTGTTCGATCCGACGCTCGATCTTGAAGCTGCGAAGGCGCAGGACGAAACGCTTGATTCGGTGTACATCTGGCGTTTCATGATCGATTTCAAGCATCAGGGCAAAGGTTTCGGCGAACAGGTGATGCGCCTCATCATTGATCGGGCTAAATCGATGGCCAGCATCAACACGGTAAGCCTCAGCTACGCGATACGCGATGGCAACGCGAAACCTTTCTACGAGCGCATGGGTTTTCGTGAAACGGGGAAGGTAACGGATGGTGAGATGGAAATGGTGCTGCCGCTGCGCCAGGGAGCGTTCGGGTGAACGGTGTCGACCCGCCCCGACTGTCCGACTACAACCCCAACTCACTCAACCCCGCATGATCATCCGGCCTGCGTCCTTCCGGCCAGCGGAATTTCCGCTCCGTTTCGGTAATCGCAAGGTCGTTGATGCTGGCATGGCGGGCGCGCATGTAGCCCAACTTGTCAAACTCCCAGTTCTCGTTGCCGTACGAGCGAAACCAGTTGCCGGCATCGTCGTGTGACTCGTAGGCAAAGCGCACCGCGATGCGATTGTCGGCATATGCCCAGAGTTCCTTGACGAGCCGATACTCGTTTTCCTTTGCCCACTTGCGTGTCAGGAATTCGGTGATCGCCGGGCGACCGGCGAAGAACTCCGAGCGGTTGCGCCACACGCTGTCGGGCGAATAGGCAAGCGATACGCGTTGCGGATCGCGCGCATTCCACGCGTCCTCGGCCATACGCACTTTTCGCATGGCCGTTTCACCAGTGAAAGGCGGCAGCGGCGGACGCGGATTTTCAGGCGCGATCATGGCGTCACCCGTACGCTAGTACGTTTTGTAAGGCAGGAATTTGCCGGAGAGCACGACATTCACCCGATCACCTTTCGGATCAGGTTGACGCTGGATATCCATGCTGAAATCAATAGCGCTCATGATGCCGTCACCGAATTCCTCGTGGATTAGCGCCTTGATCGTCGTGCCATACACACTGACGATCTCGTACCAACGGTAGATCAACGCGTCTGTGGGCACAGCGGTGGGAAGAGAACCCTTGTAAGGTACGACTTGCAGCCATTTTTGTTCCTCCGCATCAAGACCAAATATCTTTCCAACAATTTTGGCCTGCGCTTCATTCAACGTCATTTGTCCGAGGCAAGCGGCAGTAACCCACTCTTTCGATTCGCCCACTTTGGTGGCCACGTCGGCCCACTTGATGCTCTTCTTAACTTTGACAGTGATGATTTTTTCGGTGACGTCGTTGCGGTTCATGATGTGCTCCGTTTGTAAAATAAATAGGTCAGTGTTTGGCTCTGCTAACGAGAAAATCAACGATGTTGTTACGCAGAGCGTAATACCCGTCGAGGTGGTGCAGCGTGCCGCGCGTTCGTTCTTTGGCCAGCGGATTGACGACGACCTCCGCCAGACCACCCGGCACGTATCCAGCGTCCGTGTCACCACCATTTTTCATGAGCAGAATGCGGTCTGCGAGCAAGATCGCCTCGTCGACATCATGCGTAATCATGAACACGGTTTGACGCGTTTTGCGTACGATGGAAATCAGCTCTTCCTGAATGGTGCCGCGCGTGAGCGCATCGAGCGCGCCGAACGGCTCATCAAGCAACAACATCTTTGGCTTGATGGCGAAGGCGCGGGCGATGCCGACGCGCTGCTTCATGCCGCCTGACAGTTCGGACGGGAGTTTGTCGATCGCCTGACTCAATCCCACCAGCTCAACAACAGCGACGACTGCCTCCGACACCTGAGCACGCGTACGCTCGGGCCAGCGCGATTCGACAGCGAAAGCGATGTTTTTACGCACAGTCAGCCACGGCATCAGCGCATGGCTTTGAAAAACAACACCGCGTTCAAGACTCGGGCCGATCACCTCTCGGCCATCCATAAATACGTGCCCAGTCGTGGCCGTATCGAGTCCCGCAAGAACGTTGAGAATGGTCGTTTTGCCGCAGCCCGAATGTCCGATGATGCAGACAAATTCGCCTTTGTCGAGCGTAAAACTGACATCGCTAAATACCGGGCGATCCGCGCTAAAAGCCTTACCCAGTTTTTCGATACGTAAAAATCCGTCCAACGTAGACTCCTAGATTGATCGTGTGTGGTCGACATTACTCGACGTACGTCACGAAGCGCTGCAAACGCGCAAACATCATGTCGAGCAGCATGCCCACGACGCCAATGACGAGAATCGCGAAGATCACGTTGGTCAGCGATAAATTGTTCCATTCGTTCCAGACGAAATAACCAATTCCGGTTCCACCCACCAGCATTTCCGCCGCGACGATCACGAGCCACGCGATGCTCATCGAAATGCGCATGCCAGTCAAAATGGTGGGCGCAGCGGCAGGCAGGATGACCTTGAGCGCTTTGCGAAACGGCTTCACTTCAAGCGTGCTGGCAACGTTCAACCATTCACGTTTCACCGAGGACACGCCAAACGCGGTGTTGATCAGCATCGGCCATACGGAGCAGATGAAGATTACAAAGATGCCACTGACCGAAGAGTCCTTGATCGTGTACAGCGCCAACGGCATCCATGCGAGTGGGGAGATGGGCTTGAGCACTTGAATGAACGGGTCAAATGCGCGTCGCAACAATGGCGACATGCCGATCAAAAACCCGAGCGGAATTGCCACAATGCAGGCGATCAAAAATCCGAGTCCGACGCGACCCAGGGAGTAGGCTAGCTGGATGGCAATGCCCTTGTCGTTTGGGCCATTGTCGTAGAACGGGTTAGAGAGCTGCTTGACCACTGTCGCACCCATCTGCGCGAGCGTCGGGAAGCCCGTGGTCTTTGCGGCCTCGCCAGCAACCGTCGGGCTTTTGCCCATGAGCTTGTCATACTCGGCCTGCTCGGTCGACACCGCAACAGCGGGAGCAGGCTGCACAGGGGTTGCCAAAGTCAACGCGTGCCACACTGCCAGTACAAACACCAGAATCAGGGCCGAGACCAACCCTGCTCGGAACTCTAGCGACTTGAAAAGCATCGGATTCATGGCGTCAAACTGCGAGCTTGTTGATTTTGAAGCTCTTGATGTATTCCTCGGGCTTCATCGGATCGAAGTCTTTGCCCATGACCTTGAAGCGCTTGTAGTTGCCCGCCTCAGCCTGCCAGCCAGCCTCGGCCATGTACTTTTTGGCGTCCGTAATCATGAACACTTTTTCCGCGATCTGCTTGTAGTTCACATCGCCCTTGACGTAGCCCCAGCGCTTCATCTGCGTGAGAATCCACACGGCCATACTGTGCCACGGCACCGGTTCAAAGTTTGCGCGGTCCGGCACGTTCTTGACGCCACCCAGACCATCGGCATATTTTCCGGTGAGCACTTGATTAATCACGGTTTCCGGCTGATTGAGGTATGCGGCAGGCGCAATGGACTTGGCGATCAGCGCCCGATTGGACGGCTCTTTGGCCATGTAGGCGGCGGAAATGAGTGCGCGATACAACGCGGCAAATGTGTTCGGATTCTGCTTGATGAACTCATCGCTGACGCCAAACGCGCAGCACGGATGACCGTCCCAGATTTCCTTCGAAAGAATGTGGATGAAGCCCACCTCGTCGTATACCGCGCGCTGGTTGAACGGGTCAGGTCCAAGGAAGCCATCGATGTTTCCGGCACGCAGATTGGCGACCATTTCCGGCGGCGGCGTGACGCGTATTTGCACGTCGGTATCCGGGTTGATCCCGTTTTCTGCGAGGTAATAACGCAATAGGAAGTTGTGCATGCTGTACTCAAACGGCACGGCGAACTTAAAACCCTTCCAGTCTTTCGGATTGCGGTTGTCCTTGTGCTTTACATGCAGCGTGATGGCCTGACCGTTGGTGTTTTGAATGGTCGCGACATTCATGTTCACCTGATTGGAGCCGAGGCCCATCGTCATCGCAATCGGCATCGGTGCCAGAAAGTGCGACGCG
>JAYUWL010000131.1:0-15111 GCA_043753585.1 Burkholderiales bacterium | reverse complement strand
AGCAGCCTCAGGTGGTGCGCAACTTCTTCAAAGCAAAACATGTTCGATACGCCGCGTAGCTGCCTCATTCCGGTCTTATTTTGGTGACTGAGTAATATGTGGTGCAGGCCAGTCGGGTGCAGGCGGTGGCGCGTGCCGCAAAGAAGCTGTAGTGGCCCGCAACAGTTTGTGCGAGTGCCAAGCCGTCACAAACTCCGCCCGGTTCTTGATTCAGCGATCCAGAAGGGCTATTTTGTTTAAGGATGTGTTGTCCTCAAGTTTGGTGGCCGCATCGCACGCCGCTTGGATAAGCTCAATTTCTTTCTCGATATTGGTGTAGCGTAGCGACGAAAACCCGATTGCCCCGGCCCGAGCAGCTCGCAAGGCCTACAAATGCGTAGGACTTCGCGGGCAATGACAAAACCGCCAGTGTGTTCTTGGATGTCCTTTACGCGAAGTTTGCAGTGTCGGAATGTTTGCTAGCAAACAGCAGAAAGCAAGTGAATGCGGCTGCGCCACGCCGCAGTTGAAAAGCCGCCCTCTAGCGGCGGAAGGTGGACCTATCGGACGAGTCGAGCGACTTCAGACGATTACTCCACTGAAATTGACATGAACGCATCACATTGATGATATGATGTTATTTTACGTTTCGTGCACCGCCTAGCCGACCCAAACCAACCGTGCGAACCACGCTCAACATTTCAGAAGACGCGCTGCATGTCGCCAAACATTACGCGATGCGCCAACAACTCTCTTTGGGGGACGCCGTGTCTGCGCTCATCCGCACGGGTGCGCAGGTGCATGCGCAAATGCCGTTGACGTCGGGAACGCTGCGTGGCCGCTTCGCCATGCTGCCGGCGCGTGACGAAGTGATCACCATCGATCATGTCCGGGAGCTGATGGAACGCGAAGGAATCTGATATGTCGCCGCCCAAGACTCCGCGTCAGGGTGGAGTTCATTCCAATGAAGTACGCGAACCCGACGCAAGGTATCTTGCGACGAAACAATCTGCCACGCCATCGCGACTACTGCTTGACGTTAACGTATGGGTCGCGTTGTTTGACGATGCGCACGTCGCGTCGTCACGCGCCAATGCGCTGATTGACACTCCGGGCATCCAGATCGCCACCTGTCCGCTGGTTGAGAACGGTGTGATTCGTGTGCTCAATTTGCCGGGTTACGGGCGGCGCGGTGCATTGGGGATTACGGCGGTGCGCCAGCAACTCGTGCATGCATGCGCAACGCTCGATCACGAGTTTTGGCCGGACAGCGTGTCGCTGCGTGATGATTCCGCTGTCGATTTCACGCGTGTGCATGGGCACAACCAGATCACCGATCTTTATCTGCTCGCCCTCGCCGTGAAGCACGGCGGCACACTTGCAACGTTCGACCAAAACATTCCGCTGCAAGCGGTTTATGGGGCAACAGCGGCACACCTTCGCCTGATGTAGCGAGCGGTCAAGCCTTCGCAAACTCTGCGCGATGCTTGATCCAGCGGTCAATAAATGCGGCTCGGTTGAATGTTGCGTCGAATTCAAGTTTCGTAGCAGCGTCGCGTGCCGCTTCAACCAGATCAATGTCTTCCTCAATGTTCGCGTATCGCAGCGACGGAAGCCCCGACTGCCGCGGTCCGAGCAATTCACCTGGCCCGCGAATGCGTAGATCTTCGCGGGCGATGATGAAGCCGTCGGTATTTTCGTAGATGACTTTCAGGCGCTGCTTCGCGCTATCGGAGAGCTTGCCTGCGAAAATCAGGATACACGTTGAAGCTGCGCTTCCGCGCCCGACGCGACCTCTGAGTTGATGCAGTTGCGCGAGACCGAAGCGCTCCGCATGCTCAATCACCATCCAGCTTGCGTTCGGCACATCAACACCAACTTCGATCACCGTCGTCGCCACTAGCACCTGAATGCGGTTTGCAGCAAACTCTTTCATGATCGCCGCCTTCTCGTCAGCCTTCATACGACCGTGCAGCAACTCCACTTTCACGTTCGGCATCAGCGCAACGAGGTCGGCATGCAGCGCGGTGGCGTCTTGCAGCTGCACATCCTGCTCGGCAAGCTTTTCGCTCTCCTCGATCAATGGACAAACCCAGTACGCCTGCGCGCCCTGTTGCGCGACTACGTAAATGCGCCGTACGATTTCGCTGCGACGTGCTTCGCTCACGAGTTTGGTCGAGATGGGTCGCCTCCCACCGGGCAACTCGTCAATCACCGACACGTCTAGGTCGGCGTAATAGCTCATCGCAAGCGAGCGCGGGATCGGTGTGGCGCTCATCATTAAGGTGTGTGGTGCGACATTCGGCGTCAGCACAAGGTTTTGTCCCCTCTCTCCTTGCGGGAGAGGGCCAGGGTGAGGGGTATCGTAACCCGGAGAATCAAGTGTGTTGCCCAAGCCACCGCCCCCCGCTCCCCAACCCTCGCCCACTGAGGGGGAGGGGGTAGACCGTTGTCCCCGTTGCCGCAACTGCAACCGCTGCTCAACCCCAAACCTGTGCTGTTCATCCACCACCACCAACCCCAACCGGGCGAACGAAACTTTCTTCTGAAACAGCGCGTGAGTTCCGATCACAATATTCGCTTCACCGCGTTTACAGGCGGCATGCGCAGCCCGCATCTCACGCGCAGGCAGTGAACCTGTGAGCCAGGTCAGCTTGATGGGCAGTTCTGCTAACCAGTGCGATAGTTTGTTGAAGTGCTGTTCAGCCAATAGCTCCGTGGGGGCCATAAAGGCAACCTGCCAGCCCGCCTCCACTGCGGCCAGAGCAGCTAGCGCGGCGACCACTGTTTTGCCGCTACCTACATCACCCTGCAACAGGCGCGTCATGGGAGCACCTTGCTGCATGTCATGCAGCGCCTCCGACAACGCCCGCTCTTGCGGCGCGGTGAGTTTGAACGGCAAGCGCTGGCGCAACAGCGTCGTAATCAAACCGGTCGCATGCAGCGTGGGCGCCGCTTCCTCTGAGCGTAGCGATTTTGCGTCACGCAGTGCGAGCTGTTGCGCCAGTAACTCGTCAAACTTGACGCGCCGCCACGCCGGATGCGTACGCGTTTCCAGGGGAATCACGGGCTCCGCATTCGACGGCGCATGCAACAGGTCCAGTGCAGCCATCCACGACGGTAGACCGAGCGCCTCCGTAAAGGCTCGCGGCAACATGTCGATTTGCCAATCCGAGACTTTGCGCGCTTTCGCTACCAGCGTGCGAATGGCGGCTTGCGGTACACCTGCGGAGGTGGGATAGACAGGCGTCAGGCGAGCGGAGGCAGCGGACACACCGCGCGATTCGACCGAACGTGTTTCTGCGTCCGCTTTTTTGAAGACGGGATGAATCATCTCCAGCCCATATCGTCCGTCACGAACTTCGCCATATACGCGGACAGTCGTACCGACCCTCAGCGCCTGCGTGATACTCGGATAGAAATTGAAGTAACGCAGCGTCAAACGTGGTGCAAAGTTATTACCGCCATCATCACCGGCAGCACGAATCAACGCCACAAACTGCTTGCGGGGACGAAACGTGGTTTCCGAATGCTCGACCACGCCTTCCACGACTAGCGATTCGCCGACGACCAATTCTGTAATGGCGCGAACCTGCGTCTGATCTTCATAGCGCATCGGCAGATGCAGCAACAAGTCGCGCAGATGATGCACGCCTAGTTTCGCGAATTTAGGTCGCAAAGCGGGCGGCAAATACGTCTGTTGATCTGGTTCGGTCGTCACCCGAGGAAGTTTATCGGTTGCACTCGCCGCGCACCATTGCGCGCACAGCTACGCCGTGATTGCACGCCCTCCGCGACTAGGGTAGAACACTGGATCCACCACCCGCCAACTTCTCCAGCTCCATCGCTCTCTATGTTTCGTCTCCTTCTGAACACGATTTTCACTACCCTGGCGATGGTCTCGGCCCACGCCGCCGATCTACCCGCGCTCGTTGAATCGCGCCCTGCACATCAGGCCAATGACATCGACGAACAACAGGTGTTCCTGACCCGCGCCAAAGGCCCGGTTGATGCCAAGACCTTCATCGACCGGGTGTTTTGCGAAGTCGAGGGCGTGCGTTCAGTGAATACGGTTCGCGTAGTTGGCGGCGCACGCAAGTCGGAACTGCTCAAGGCTGCTGGTATTAGCAATGTCGAAAACTGGATCGCATTCCGCTGTGCGCAAACCTTTCCGGCGGGTGCTGACGTCACCATTCGCTGGGACGCTGCTGCGAATAACCTGAAAAACGCGATCGACACGCTCAAGTTCAAGGTATGCTCAGGCGAGTGGATCGAGATGACTTGTGGGCGCGAAAACAAAGACGCCGGCTGCAATCCACTGTCCGCGGTTTACTTCAATTTGAAGCGCGCCGTTGAGAATGCGGATATTGGGCGCTTCCGTTTGCGTGATGATGCTGGAAAGTTGTATTCGCCGGTCTCGAATGACTCCGACAGCGAAGGCATGACGTTTGCCAAATTGCCGGCGGAGATGCGTTTTACGCTCGTCGTGCCTCCGAACCTCAAAGAGTCGGGCACAAGTACCTCGTTGACGCTTAAGCGTCCCATAACACTGCGCACCAGCGCCTATCCGCCACTCGTAAAGTTCCCGCGCAGCTTTGGCATAATCGAGCGCAACGCCGATCCTGCGTTACCGCTGACGGTCCGTAACCTCGAAGGCGCGGCGTCAGGGGGCGGTGCCGTTGTCCGAAAGCTTCGTGTGACGAGCGAGCAGGACATGATCCGCTGGTACGCGCGCACACTCGGTTTTCAGCAAAGTGATCGCTCGATGGACGGCGAAGAATCCGACTACGCGGATTTCGGCGAGCGGCTCAAAGGCGATGACGACAAGCGCGCGCTATCGCTGTTGAAAGGTAACGCTCAGGCGCAAACGTTGCCTTTGCCAAAACCGGGGGGGCCGAAAGAATTTGAAGTTATCGGCTTGCCGTTGCCTGAACCTGGCCTGTACGTTGTTGAAGCTGAATCCACAGCGCTCGGCGCGTCGCTGCTTGAGAAAAAAGGCCCAATGTTTGTTCGGACGATGGCGCTGGTGACCAATCTTGCCGTTCATGCCAAAACGGGCACCGGCGGCGCGTTTGTCTGGGTCACGCGACTCAATGACGCCACCGTGGTTGCTGATGCGGCAGTTCGTATTCGCGATTGCAAGGGGGTCGAGCTTGCGCTTGGCAAAACTGACAAGGACGGCATTGCGCGCCTCACGCCCAAAGTGCTGAAGAACAACGGTAGCTGCCCAATGTTCTTGTTTGCCCAAAGTGGCGACGATACGGCGTTCACGCGGAGTGACTGGACGCGCGGCATCGAACAATGGCGATTTAACCTGCCGTGGGATTATGAGGGCGACGGCGACAGTAATAGCAAACAGGCATTTCACACCGTCCTCGCGCGCAATCTCCTGCGCCCTGGCGAAACGGTGCACATGAAGCATTATTTCCGCGAAATAAAGCGCTTTGGCGCGGCCGCGCCTGATGTCGCCAAGCTCCCGAAGACCATTTCAGTCATCAACGAGGGCAACAACCAGCGCAGCACACTCAGTCTGGAGTGGAGCGCACGCGGCAATGCGCTGACCGAACTAAAACTTCCGACTAACGCCAAGCGTGGTCAATATCGCCTTGAGCTGGGTGGTCGAACGACCGCGCGATTTACTGTCGCCGATTTCCGTTTGCCAGTCTACAAATCCGAAGTCAGCATTGCCAACGCAAACTTGGTGGGTGGCGACAAAGCGAATGTCGATGTGCGCCTGTCGTTTCTGTCGGGTGGGCCGGCTAGCGGCGACGTGGTCACCGTGCGCTCGCGCTTCGACGCAAGGACCTGGCCCGGATTTGACGCCTTACCAGACTACAACTTTAGCGTTCCACCGAACGACGATGAAGGCTCGTCGCGCCGCAGTGCGCGTGAGGGGAAACAACCCGAAGGTGAAGATCAGTCGCTGGCACTTTCCACGGCGGGTGCCGCACGCGTTCCGCTCGCGACGCCCAGGGTGGAGCGCCCTTACAGTCTCATCGCCGACATGGAATACAAAGACCCGAACGGTGAGATTTACACAGCACAGGCGCGTACCACCGTGTGGCCCGCCGCCGTGCTCGTTGGCATCAAGACGGATGATTGGGCGATGGCGCGAGAAAAGCTCTCCTACGACATCATCACGACTGACGTGACGGGCAAACCCGTCGGCGGCGTCAAGTTTAAAGTGCGTGGCACCAACCGGACGTGGGACGCGTATCGCAAGCGCAATATCGGTGGCTTTTACAGCTATGAATCGAATCAAAAAAACAGCGACCTCGGCGTGCTCTGCGAGGGCACGTCTGATCGCGGCGGCAAATACACCTGCAGTAGCAGCGTAACCGCGTCGGGTGAAGTGCAATTGCTGGTTGAAGTAACTGATACCGGCGGTCGCGCGGCAAGCGCTGGAACATCGCTTTGGGCATCGAACGGGGACGACTGGATGTTCCGTTCTGAGAGTTCAGATCGCATTGATTTATTGCCCGAGAAAAAGCGCTACGAGCCGAACGAAAAAGCGCGCTTTCAAGTGCGCATGCCGTTCCGCGAAGCCACAGTTTTGGTGACGGTGGAGCGTGACGGCGCGGTGCTCTCCAGCTTTGTCACCAAGCTCTCGGGCAAGTCAGCCGTGATCGAAGTGCCGGTGAAAGAAGAGTGGGCTCCGAACGCCTACGTCTCCGCCTTGCTCATCCGGGGACGCGTTGGAGCGCCTGCTCCCACTGCTCTGGTCGATTTAGCGAAGCCCGCATTCAAATTGGGCATCGCCAACATCGACGTGAACTGGCAGCGTTACGGTTTGGACGTGAAAGTGACGACGGACAAACCGGAATACCAGACGCGCGAAAAGTCTATGGTTAAGGTCAAGGTCACGCGCACCAACAACAACCGCGCAGGCGACAACGCTGAGCTGGTCGTTTTCGCCATTGACGAAGCACTGCTAGAACTGCAAGGCAACAACACGTGGAAATTGCTTGAAGCGATGATGAAGCGCCGTGATTACGGCATCACCACAGCGACCGCGCAAATGCAGGTAATCGGCAAGCGTCACTTCGGTCGCAAAGCGCTGCCACCTGGCGGTTCCGGCGGTCGCGGCGCGGGAACGCGTGAGCTGTTCGACACCTTGATTTTGTGGCAAGGCAATGTGATGACGGACGCTAATGGAGAGGCGAGCGTTGAAGTGCCGCTAAACGATTCGCTCACACGCTTCCGCATCGTTGCTGTGGCCGATGCGTATGGAGAACGCTTCGGCACAGGTGAAGCCAGCATCCGCACTACGCGTGACTTGCAGCTCTTCTCCGGCCTGCCAGCTGTCACCCGAAACAGTGACGAATATCGCGCTGGTGTGACGCTGCGCAACACGACGCCGCGCGTCGTCATAGCCGATATATCGGCCGACTTGAACGGCACCGCATTACCCAAGCGCGAACAAAAAATCGCCTCGGGCGAAAGCGCCGTCATCTCGTGGGACGTGAAAGCGCCCGCCGATGGCAAAGAAGCCGTATGGAATTTCACCGCGACCGAAAAAGGCAAAGATCGCGGCGACGCGCTGCGCATCAAGCAGGCGCTGCAAACTCCGCTTCCCATGCGCACTGTGGCTGACACCAGCGCCGAAATCAAAGGCAAAACGGCGCTTACATTGAAGCCCGATTCGCCAGCCAGCAAAGGTGATCTGACCGTCTCTGTGGCGCGCACTTATGGCGCGGACACGAGTGGCATTCGCGCCTACTTCGCGCGCTATCCATTCGCCTGCCTTGAGCAGCGCATGACACGCACAATGGGTACGAAAGACGACGCGCTGTGGGACGTTATCGCGGGCTCATTGCCGAATTATTTGTCCGCTTCTGGTCTCGCCAACTATTACCCTGGCGACACCAACGAGGGCAATCCCGTGCTCACAGCGTTCGTGCTCGCTGGCGCGCATGAGGCAAAGTGGGTCATCCCGGACGAAGCGAAGGCGCGAATGCTCTCCGGACTGGAGCGCTATGTTGCGGGTGAGCTGAAGACGCAACGTGCGTGGCTGCCAAACGACAGCTATTACCTGCTGTCGGAAAAACTCATCGCACTGGAAGCGTTGTCTCGCTATGACCGCGCGTCGAAGCGCCTGCTCGACACCATTCGCGTTGATCCAGTAAAGCTCACGGCGGCGTCTCTTGCCGACTGGCTGGATATTTTGAACCGAGCGAAAGACATACTGAACCGCGATGCGCAACGCGCAGCCGCGATCAAGGAATTGCGCGACAACATTAAGGTTGCATCCAACGTCGCATCTATCGCCCGCAGCGACGACCGCTGGTATTTCATGCGCAGTGATGATTACACGATGGCGCGCATGTTCCGGTTGAGTCTCGATACACGTGAACTCTCCGAGTTCAAATTGCCGCTGCTCAAAGGCTTGAATAACCGTATGCAGCGCGGCGGATACTTCTACAGCACGCAGGCTAACTTGTGGGCGGCGTTCGCGCTCGAACGTCATAACAAGCAGGCGTCCGCCGATGGCCGCACGCGCGTGACCTACAACAACGAAACCAAAGAGGTGGTTTGGGACAGCAACACCACCGAAGGCGAATTGACGTTCCCCTGGAGCGGTAACGCGACCGGTGTTTCGGTGGAACACCTGGGCAAAGGCGAGCCGTGGGCGCGTGCTCAATTGCGCGCTCCAGTCCCCCTCGCAGGCAAGGTCGATAACGGGATCGCCGTGAGCAAAACTTTCAAAGCCGTGCAGCAGAAGCGGAATGGTCGCTATAGCGTGGGCGACATCATTCAGGTGACGGTCACGGCAGATAACAAGGCGGGTCTCGGCTGGCTGGCGATTGATGATCCCGTGCCGGCGGGCAGCACAGTGCTCGGCGGACTTGCGAAACTTGGAACCACGGCCGAGATGCCCCAAACCTGGAGTGGCTATCGCTACATCGAGCGCACGTTTACCAGCGTTCGTTCGTCGTTTGAATGGGCACCGAAAGGACTGCACAGCTTTACGTACGAGTTGCGTCTGACCACGCCGGGCAAGTTTGCGCTGCCGCCGACACATGCCGAAGCGATGTATTCGCCCGAGGTAAATGGGCAACTCGGCAATGTGGTGTTTGAGATCGACCCTTGATGAGCAAAGCAGCGCTCAGTTCAGTTGCCTCTCCCGCAGCGCGGGAGAGGGTGCCCGGCAGGGAGGGTGAGGGCGGTAAATTTGCTCCAGAACCTTGCCAACAGAACTCGCAAATCAACCGGCCTGAGCCCAACCCGCTCCCGCACTGCGGGAGCGGGAGCGTGCGTTGGCATTCGATCCTCACCGGAATGACGGCTATTTTTCTGTCGGCTGCGGCGCTCGCAGCGACACCAACCTTCGAATCTCTCCGTGCCAGTTACACCCGAAGCGAACGCATTATTCTCGACCGCAACGGTGCGCCTATCCAGCACATCCGCACCAACGACAAGGTTCGGCGTACCGCTTGGACGCCGCTCGATCAAATTTCACCGGCGCTCATTGATGCGGTGCTCGCCTCTGAAGACAAACGTTTCTTCGACCACGGTGGCGTAGATCTCCGCGCTGCCGCCTCGGCGGCCATCAACAATTTACGCGGCGGCACCGCGTTGCGCGGCGCGAGCAGCATCTCAATGCAGGTCGCAGCAATGATGGACAAGTCGCTCACGCGGGCAAGCGATGGCCGCACCGTGCAACAGAAGATCGATCAGGCACAGGCCGCGTGGGAGCTTGAGCGCGCCTGGTCAAAGCAGCAGATTCTTGAAACCTATCTCAACACATTGTCTTTTCGCGGTGAGATTCAGGGTATTGGCGCAGCCGCTGAGTACCTGTTTGGCAAATCACCGCACGGACTAAACGCCACTGAGTCCGCGCTGCTCGCTGCACTGATTCGCGGTCCGCAGGCGACTCGTGCAATCGTCGAGCGCCGTGCTTGCGAATTACTCAAAGGTCTCGACGCGAAAGGCGACTGCGCAGCGCTCGCGTATTCGATCGATCGTTGGGGCAGCACGTCCAGCCTGCGCTCCGATACGGAATCCATCGCACCGCACGTCGCAAAATACCTCCCGCCGCAAATGGAAACAGTAACGCTGGATCGCGAGCTGCAACTCGCCGCTCGCGACGCCATCGCCAAACACTTGCCGCAAATCAGTGGTCGCAATGCACACGACGCAGCCGTTGTTGTCATTAACAACGCCACGGGCGAAGTGCTCGCATACCTTGGTTCATCGGGCCGATTGTCAGAAGCGGGCGACGTTGACGCCGCACGCGCACCGCGGCAATCGGGCTCAACGCTAAAGCCCTTTATCTACGGGCTCGGCGTGGAGAAGAATTTGTTCACCGCCGCAACGCTGCTTGACGACACGCCGTTCTCGGTCGATGTCGGTGGTGGCGCGTACACGCCGCAAAACTACGCGCACGAATACGTTGGCCCGGTCACGGTGCGCACAGCGCTTGCGGCCTCGCTCAACGTGCCAGCGATTCGCGCGCTTACGCTCGTGGGCGTCGCGCCCTCGCATGCGCTGCTCAGGCGCGCGGGACTCACGACGCTCGTCGACGACCCGGATCATTACGGCTTCTCGCTCGCGCTTGGCAGCGCGGATGTGTCGCTGCTCGAGCTGACCAACGCGTACCGCGCGATTGCCAATGGTGGGCAATGGTCCGCACTCGCCTTTACCTGTACAAGGGGCTCTGCCGCGACTTGTGACGCGTCCGCAACCGTCGGTCTCAGCGGAGCCACACCTAAAAAATCTGTTCGCCTCTTCTCTGAACCCACCGCATGGCTCATCGCTGACATGCTCGCTGATCGCGGCGCGCGCTACATCACATTTGGTTTCGACAATCCGCTCGCACTGTCGCACTGGGCGGCAGTTAAAACCGGCACCAGCAAGGACATGCGCGACAACTGGACGATAGGCTTCAACACGCGCGTCACGGTCGGCGTGTGGGTCGGCAATGCCAGCGGCGCGCCGATGCACAGCGTCACTGGCATCACGGGCGCGGGCCCGATCTGGGCGGACGTGATGGAAGCAGCGGCAGCGCGTTACGGCGTGAGCCGCCCGGCTGTAGCACCGACCACACTGGTCACGCGCAGAGTAAATTTCTTAAACCAGAAAAATGAGCGTGTAGAAGCCTCGCGCGACGAGTGGTTCGTGCGCGGCACGGAGCCCAACAGCAACACTCTAATGCAAGTCGCAGCGCGCGAGATGAGCGGTATTGGCGCGCGCATCCTCTCGCCAACGGACGGTACCATCATCGCGCTCGATCCGGACATTCCAGCAAACAATCAACGTGTTGCATTCAACAGCGGCGACATCGCGCAGGCGGCATGTTGGGAGGTCAGTGGAGTGCCGCTCGGTTGCTCACAAAGCAGCGTGTTTTGGTCACCCCGTGCGGGCAACTTCACAATACGACTGCTGGATACGACTGGCGTTGAACGAGACCGGATTTCGTTGGCCGTGCGCGGCACTCTGCGCATCGCCCAGACTAAATAGTCGACATGAGACGCCCGCGTTATCGGGCTCCCGTTACAGTCCGGCTCCGTCTAACGTGGCAGCGAATTGACTTCCTTCTCCCACTTCTCAAGAATGCGCTTGCGTTCCGCCGAGGCACCGTACTTCTTGAAGTCGTAATTGATAAGTTTTACGCCGTCCATAGTCGGGATTTTGATGTCCTGCTTGAACGTTTTGTTGGCCGGGTTCTGCAACGAATTAGCTTTTGCCCCGACGGCCTGACCGACCGGACCCATTAGCCAGTCGTAGTATTTCTTTGCGTTGTCGGGGTTACGCGAACCCTTGATCAGGGCGATGCCGCCTACCTCATATCCAGTGCCTTCACACGGCGCGACCGATTTCACCGATGTGAACCCCGCGAAGCGTTCCTCGTCGAAACCGAACAGGAATGAGATGCCAATGGTCGCCTCCCCGCGGGCAACGTTCTTCGCCTGCGCCTGTGAGCTTTTGGTGTACTGCGTCATGTTTTTGTGAATGCGCTTCATGTAGTCAAACGCCTTGTCTTCGCCCATTATCTGAATCAGGCTCGCGACAATCGTGTACGCCCCGCCAGACGAGCCGGGATGCGCCATTTCAAGGTGTCCTTTGTATTTCGGATCAGCCAGATCGGCCCAGCATTTGGGCGCAGCAAGGTTCGCTTTCTTCAGGACATCCTCGTTCCAGCCCAGCCCGATAAAGCTCGTGTAAATGCCGCCTACCGCGTTGCCACTCATGTCGTACTGGCGAACGCTCCAATCGTAGACATCGTTCAGATATGCGGGACGATACGGTTCCAGCAGACCCTGCTCGGCACCCGCAAGGAAGGGGTCGCCCGTGCCGCCCCACCAGATGTCAGTTTTCGGATTCGCAGACTCGGCCTTCAGACGTGCGAGCGCTTCGCCGGTTCCGAGGTGAGTCTGAACGACTTTGACACCCGTCGCTTTGGTGAATTCAGTCGCTGCCATTTCGCACCAAGATTGATTGGTCGAGCAGTACGCGTTGACCTGTTGCGCGAACGACGGCGCAACGAACAGAGCCGCGCTGATGGCGAGAGCGTTGAGGTTGAGTAGGGATTTCTTCATGGAGACCTTCGGCGAAGCTAAAAAAATGTGACAGAGACGAGAAACTAATGTTTCAAGAATAGCGAAAATCGCGCGACAGCGCGCTGCTGGTGAGCGTAGCGCGTTTTTGACTTCGCGATCTCACTTTTCGATCGGCCGCTTGCGCTCGGCGCTCGATCCGAACTTTGCGAAATCGTAGTTGATAAGTTTGGCCTTTTTCAGTGCATTGAAACGTTCCGGCACGTAAGCAGTTTTGTTCGACGGAATGGCGATGACTTTGGCTTGATCGCGGATAGTTTGCGCGGCTGAGGTCAACGCCCAGTCGTAAATCTTTTTCGCTTCGTCCAGATTGCGCGCACCTTTGACAATGCTCATCGCGCCTACGCTGTAGCCCGTGCCTTCGCAGGGCAGCACGATTTCAATCGGTGCGTTGACGTAAAGTTCCGGACTAAATTCATCGAGAAAAGTAACCCCAATCATCGGTTCGCCGCTCGACAGACTCTGCCGCTCGTGGTGTATCGGTTCACGTTTTTGCTGAGCGCGTGCAGGTACTCAAATGCTTTGTTTTCGCGCATCACTGTACGAGGGTCGCAATAATGGTATGGGCCGTTCCGCTGGTAGCGGGGTTTGACGTTTCGACATCGCCCTTGAATTCCGGCTTGATGAGATCGCTCCAGCAAGTGGGGGCCGCAAGTTTTTTCTTCGCCAGCAAATCTCGGTTGAAGCCAAAACCCAGCGTGATGCGATAAATGCCCACGACCTGATTTCCGCTTTTAACCAGCAGATCGGTCGACCATGGGTATTGATCCTTCATGTTGGTGCCGACGTAAGGCTGCGGCAAGCCTTTGTCGGCAGCCTGCAAATGCGGATCATAAGTGCCGCCGTACCAGACATCTGCTTTGGGGTTTGCCGCCTCAGCCTTCAGTTGTGCGAACACGTCACCCGTCGCCTTGCGCGCCAGATTGACCTTGATTCCCGTCTGCACCGAGAATTCGCGCACCTTGCTTTCGCACCAGTCGGGGTCTGTCGAACACAGGATGTTGATGTCGGCGCTGGCAAAGCTACTGAAATTTGCTGATGCGCAGATGAAGGCGGCGGCGATGAGGTGTTTCAGAGGTTGCTCCGGCATCATAAGTAAAGGGAACTTCATAGGCTGGGAGCATAGCGCCCGTTTAGTCCAGCACGATGACACCTTGCGGTGAACGCAGCGTGGCCACCAGATGCGCCGGTGAGCTTTGACCGACGTGAACCCCATCTCCAGCGAACCCAAACGCCGCGAGGAGCGCCGTTGTTGCCTCTGGCTCGGGCGCGCCGAGTGTCAATGAAGACAGCACCAGCCCGCTCTCAGGCAATCGCTCCGCAGGATGCACCGGACTATCCCACTGAATCAAATGTGGCAAGGCGCCGCTTCCAATACGCTCACCATCGGGTGTGAACGCAAATCGCCAGCGAAAATCCGCCCGCGTCGCAAGGCGAACGATTTTCGCGCTGTAGTTGGGCGCCGCGACGAGTTGCTCGATGGCGTCGACGGCCCCGCCAACCCTTGCCACCCACGCGACCAGACGCGGCCCATGCAGAACGAACTCCTGCACTTCCGCTGTATCGAGTCCGAACCAGCGAGGAAAATTTGGCGCGCCCGCGTCGGGATCAATCGCGATGATTTCCAGATAGCGATTGTCGTTGAGCCTAAGCAAGGTGTTGTGCGTGGCGAGACCGTCGTGTTTTCCTCCGCCGATCGGGTCGACGCCAATCACTGCGCGTGCCCACGCCCGTCCTTCATCGAGCGTGTTCGCTGCGACCACGATGTGGTCAAGCTCGGTATAGATTGCATTCATAACGTTTCTGAATCCAGCCAAATCGTGACCGGTCCGTCGTTAACGAGCGAAACTTTCATGTCTGCGCCGAAGATGCCGGTCGGAACGTTCTTTCCAGTTAGTGCCGAAAGCGTCGCAACGAAACGATCAAACGCGGGAGACGCCCGCTCAGGCCTCGCGGCGTCGGCGTAGCTGGGGCGGTTGCCCTTTCTCGCATCGGCATATAACGTGAACTGGCTGACAGCAAGCATTCCGCCGCCAACATCAAGCACGCTCTTGTTCATCAATCCCTGTTCGTCGCCGAAGATTCGAAGTTTTACGACTTTGTCGGCCATTCGGTGTTCGATAGCCTCGGTATCTGCGTGCGTTACGCCAACGAGTAGCAACAACCCTTGCTCAATTGCGCCCGTGACTGTGTCGTCAACGACGACGTTAGCTGAAGTAACGCGTTGAATCAAAATTCTCATGCTGCGACCCTACTGAAACTCGGATTGAGGCCTGTCACGCGACAACCATCCTGTGAGTGAAAAGCGCTCTTGCGTTGCGGGCAGAACCTCATGTGGAAAGCGATCGCTCAGAAAACACACCATCGTGCCGCTGCGGGGCAGCACGCATGCGATTCTCGCTCCGTCGGCATCCCCGTTGTAGATCACGAGCTCGCCACCGGCATCGTCGGCCCATGTTTCATTGAGATAGAACACCATCGACACCACGCGGGCGTCATTGTCACGAAACCGGTCACGATGTTTGACGTAGAACGAGCCGGGCGCATAGCGGGCAAAGTGCAGCTCGGTGGAGCG
>JAYUWL010000130.1:0-5025 GCA_043753585.1 Burkholderiales bacterium | reverse complement strand
TTGGCAGCGACTGATGCCAGCGCGTTGGGAAGCGTCACGCCACCATCAATCAGTCCCGAGAGTTGACGCACGGCCAGCGCACGATCGCCAGCGTTGATGCGCGAGGCGCGGCGCGATGGCGCAGCGGCGGCAAGCCGCGACAGGGCAACTACCGTCAAACCACGCGCAGCGAGTGCTTTCAGTGCGGCGCGCTCGTCGGTGGCCGCGATTTCACCCTGCTCGCGATTGCCAGTCTCGGCGACTGCTTCAAACGCAAAACGCATGAGCGGCTAACTTGCCAGGCACGAACAAGAAGTCACAGCGTCACCACGCGCAAAACTTCGCCAAGCGATGTCGCACCGCTTTGCAAATGTCGGCTGGCGTCCGCCGGCAGCGCAGGCCATCCGGCGGCAGTTGCGGTTGCTTCAAGCGTTGTGTCAGGCACTCGCGCGTGGATTGCCTGTGCTATCTGCGGGGAGACTGGCAACCAGCGATAAAGCCCAAGGCGACCGCGATAACCGGTGTGATTGCACTTATCGCAACCCGTTGCCTCATAGAGCTGCGCGATGCCAGACATTCCGTGCCCGGCGAGTAGCCTGGTCTCCGCATCCGTCGCTTTATGGGCGTTGCGGCAATGCACGCAAAGTTGGCGCACCAGGCGCTGTGCCACAACCCCGCGCAACGAGGACGCCAGCAGAAAAGGCTCGACTCCCATATCGACCAGTCGGGTGATGGCTGCACCTGCGGTATTGGTGTGCAGGGAGGCAAGCACCAGATGCCCGGTCAAACTTGCCTGAATGGCGATCTCGGCGGTTTCGCGATCACGAATTTCGCCAACGATGATCACATCGGGATCATGGCGAAGGATCGAGCGCAAGGCGCGGGCAAAAGTGAGTTCGATACGCGGGTTGACTTGAGTTTGCGCCACCCGGTCAAGCGCGTATTCCACCGGGTCTTCCACGCTCACTACATTAAGCCGCTCCCGGTCAAGCTCGCTTACCGCAGCGTAAAGCGTCGTGGTTTTACCGGAGCCGGTGGGACCGGTGACCAGCACCAAACCATGTGGCATACGGACCGCATCGCGCAGCGCGGCTAGCGTCGCATCACTGAACCCCATCAGAGACAAATCGAGACGCGCGGCACTGGTGTCGAGCAGGCGCAGAACGGCGCGCTCACCGTGTTGTGTCGGCAGGGTCGCTACACGGACGTCCACCTTATGGCCAGCGACTACCACCTGAATGCGCCCGTCCTGCGGCATGCGACGCTCGGCAATGTCAAGCGTCGCCAGTACTTTGCAGCGCGCAATCATCGCGGCATGGGTGGCGGCATCGGCGTCACGCACATCACCGAGTACGCCATCAACGCGGCAACGCACACGGCCGCCCTGTTCGGTGGCATCGAGGTGAATGTCTGATGCGCCACGCGCCAGGGCCTCACGCAGCAACTCGTTGACGATGCGGACAGCGGGCGATGACTCGTCGCCGGTCGCGGTCGCCAACAGGTCAGTCTGTTGCCGGTCGGGCGAACATTGCGCTGCATTCGAGGGATTCGAGGGAACAGACTTGGAGCCGGACGACACCGACGAATACGCAGAAGTCAACAACGCCCGAAACTGTTCCGCATCCACGGCACGGGCTCGAAGCGGCTTACCCAGCCGTTGTCGGGCCGCAGACAGCGTAGCTACAGTCATATGCGGGGCGGTAGCCACAGCAATCGCACCCCCCTCTTCTGCGAGCGCAACAATACCAAACTCTTGCGCGAGCTCAAACGGCAGCTGGTCATTCATTGCCATCGCTGGACGATTACGCCGAATCGACTGCGTTACGGTCGCACCGCACCAGGCGCGCCGAGCGGCAGCGTAGGATTGGTCATATCTGGCAGCATCGGACGCGGTTCCGGGTTGATTGCTTGCTGCTCGATACCGAGAGCACGATAGCGATCGTTTGAGAGCGCTATCGATTGCGCGGGGCTTCTTACAACGGTGGGACGCAAAAAGATCATGAGATTAGTTTTGGTGCGCTTCCTCGAGTCATAACGGAAAAGATTTCCAAGAAACGGCGCATCGCCCAGCACGGGAACTTTTTCCTGATCGTTGGTGAATCCTTCCTGCAGCAATCCGCCCAGCACAATGATCTGACCGTCTTCGGCAAGTACCGACGTCTCCAGCACGCGCTTGTTCAGACTGGCTAATCCGGCCGCCACTGCCGCCGATTGCACAACGCTCGAGACCTCCTGATAAAGCTGCATCCGGATAGCCCCGCCCTCGGTGATCAGCGGTTTCACTTTCAGTGTGAGACCGACGTCCCTTCGCTCAATCGTCTGAAACGGCGTTGGCGTGGTACTGGTTCCCGTCGTGGCGTACTGACCCGTCAAAAACGGCACGTTCTGCCCCCCTGAAAAGCGCGCCTCCTCGTTGTCGAGCGTGAGCAGTGTTGGCATCGACAAAATGTTTGTCGACGTGTCGTTTTGCATGGCGCGTGCGAGCAGCGCGAGGTTCAGGATGGTTGCGCCTTGATAGGTGAGCGCGCCGCGAATCAATCCGAGATTGAGGCCCCGTCCCGCGGTAGTCGCGTCGGCCGCAACACCGAGAATATTGGTGCCACTGCTTCCGAAATTGGTACCGCCAAAACCCTGAGTTCCGGTCTTGTTGAGGCCGTCCAGCGCCTGCCACTGAATGCCGAATTCGGCCGCGCGATCAGCCTGTACTTCAGCGATGAGCGCTTCGACAAACACCTGCGCTCGGCGGACGTCTAGCTGCTCAATGACCGCACGCAAATTGTTGTAGATCGCGGTGGGGGCCGAAATGACCAGCGCGTTGATCGTGGAATCGGCATACACGGTCGCACCGGCCGCTGTGAAAGCAGTCGCCGAATTCGCCGACAAAGCGGGCAGGTTGCCCGAGTTACCGGTGTTTCCCGCATTGCTACTGCCGGTCAATGCAGCCGTCGCTGCAGCAAGCGGTGAGGACATGCCCGGCTGCGAATTCGATGTCGGCAACAGCGACGATAGAGCCGAGTTTGCTGAACTGCTCGAACCCGTGCCGCCACCCTCCGCACCAAGCACACGGCGCAGGGTTTGCGCGACCTGCGCAGCATCCGCGTGCTTCAAATAAACAATGCGGATATTTCCCGGCGCGCCGGATGGCCGATCCAGCTCCAGAATCAGTGATCGCGCGCGGGCAACGCGTCCCGCGTCCTCGCTGCGCAAAATGACCGAGTTGCTGCGCGAGTCGGCCGTGAAAGAAAGTCGATCACGACTTTCTGCCGTAGCGCCGCCAGCTTCGGCGAACACTCGGCTCAAGGTGGCGACGATATCCATCGCATTGGCGTGAGTCAGCGTCACTAATTCAGGAGCGCCGACGTTAGGGGTATCAAGCCGCGCGATCACCGCCTCAACTTTGCGAATGTTGTCGCCGTAGTCGGTAATGATGATGGCATTGCCGGGCGGGTAAACGGTGAGTGCATTCGCCGCTGCGACCAGCGGACGGAGCGCATTGACCAGTTGTCCAGCACTTTGATGGATGAGCGGGATAACTTTGGTGGTAATCGCGCCGCTATAGGAACCGCTGGCACCACCTGCTTCACCGACAGCGGTCGGAAGCGCTTTGGCGTCTACTTCAGGCACGACACGCACAATGCCGCCAGGCCCTTCTACCGCAGCAAAACCAGCCATGCGCAGCGCTGACAAAAACGTCGGGTAGGCCAAGCCTGGCGCTACACCTTTGGCCGACTGGATATTGATTTTTCCTTTGACTCGGGGGTCGAGCACAAATGTCTTACCGGTCAGCTCGCCGACGGCTTTGGCGACGACGTCAATATCGGCGTCAACGAAATTGAGCGTGACGGGCGTTTGCGCAACTGCGACGGTAATCGCAGAAAACAGGAGCGCAACGGCCACACCGGCTAGCGCTCGCCGGCGAAAGTGGAAAAATCTGGGTAGAGTCATCAAAGCAGTTTAGCATCGGCCCGCTTTCGCTGGGATCGGGTCTTTGTCGCAAACTCGAGCGAATCTCTAGCCGGCATTCAGCCGGAAACGTTGAACCTGTTTGTCGTACTCAGTTTCGACTTCTTTGGTTATTTCGACACCGTCGAACCGAATGACCCGACCACCAGATGCTCTGCACGCCACACGCTCGTACTGACATGGCCCCATAGCCGGGAAGCGGGCGCAGATACGGCCAGAATTTTCCGGGAAAGTGATTGGCTGCCGAGCCTCGGAGCCCGCTTGGCCTTTGACACATTCGTAGCGCGTCGTGCGAGCAGGAGTGACCGACGACATCGTAGCGATCTGAACCGGCGAAGGCTGCGCACGAACAGGCGCAACCGAACCGGTCACGCTACCAACACTGGTCGCGTTTCCATCGGTGGGTGGAATGGCAGGCAAGGCAGGTACCGGATCCGTGGCGGGCATAGGTGGTGCAACAACAACGACTGGCGGCTTCGGCTGCATCATCGCCGGATCTTCGTTGGCGATGGTTGGCGCCTGCGTACACGCAACTACAAGCAACAAGGGCGCAAACAGTGCCGACCGTATAAGACCAAGCCAGGCCCGCCACAGCCCACGCACTCGCGACATAGCGCTAAGCCGACGGAATGAAGGCGTCATCACCCTGGTGTTTCCTCTCAAACTTGATGAAGTTGAAATAGCCGCAGGTGTTGCCGTTGGGGTAATCGCGGCAGACTTGCGGACGGCCCTCATAAATTGTGCAGCGGCGCTCGCTTTGATCAAAAAACATGCACATAGATTTGTAGACGGTGTCTTTACGGTGCCGCAGAACGCGCATCGTTTCGCCTTCGTGCGTCACCTCCTTGGTGAACTTTTCACGTGCCACGCCCACCGCGATCGAGTGATGCTTCGCCAGCCGGGTAACGTCGCCTGGCTTGGTTTCGATGTAGTCGTAACTACAGCAATAGCCGGGACATTTACTGCAATCGAACGTATTTTTTGTGGCCATGACATGCTGTTTTCCAAAATATCGCATCTGATGTTAATGGAGTGTCGCCGCGCCGTCATAATCCCGTCATTAGATTGTGAGTTTTCTGAATT
>JAYUWL010000129.1:0-5049 GCA_043753585.1 Burkholderiales bacterium | reverse complement strand
TTTCAGCCCGACGATGGCGCGCCTATGGATGAATCCCAATCCATCGACGAGCAACCCAAGCACCATGCGCCGCAGGGTTTTTCAGACCATTTTGCGCTGGGCTTTACCAAAGTATTGCGGTTTTTCGCGGACACCTTTTTCGCCAAGCGTTATGGTCATCGCGCCATTGTTTTAGAAACGGTAGCCGCTGTGCCCGGCATGGTGGGCGGCACGATCCAGCATTTGAAAAGCCTGCGCAACATGAAAGACGACGAAGGCTGGATTCGCACCCTGATGGAAGAGGCCGAAAACGAGCGCATGCATTTGATGACCTTCATTGAAATTGCCAAGCCGACGCTGTTTGAGCGCGTCGTCATCATGGGGGTGCAGTGGGTTTTCTATGTCGGGTTTTTCTTGCTGTATTTGGTTTCCTCGCGCACGGCGCACCGCATCGTCGGCTATTTTGAGGAAGAAGCGGTGCTCAGCTACGCGCTGTACCTGCAAGAAATCGACGCTGGCCGCTCGCCCAACGTGCCAGCTCCCGCGATAGCCATTCACTACTGGAAACTGCCGCAAGGAGCCACGCTGCGAGATGTGGTGCTGGTGGTTCAAGCCGACGAGGCGCACCACCGCGACATCAACCACGGATTTGCCAGCACGCTAGCCGGGCTGAATTCGGACACCTCCAACACCGCACCCTACCCCGTGCATGCCGACGAGATTCGCATGAAGGCTTAAGTCAGCTTGTAAATCCGACGCCTAAAAGCAATCCAGCAAAGCAAGCGCCCAAAAGAAAGCGTCCAAAAAAAACGCCAAAAAAAACACCTTTAACAACTCTCGTTATTAAAGGCGTTCAAGTTTTGTGGTGCGGCTGGCAGGAATTGAACCCACGACCCCTTGGTTCGTAGCCAAGTACTCTAATCCAACTGAGCTACAGCCGCTAAGCCCACAATTATAGACAGAAGCGCGTAGTTCGCGTCAAAACGCGACGACGTGATCAAGTTGTACACGAATGCCTATCGCTTCGCCGATGCGGTGATTGTGGTGGCTGGGCACGAGCGCGAGCACACTGCGACCGCTGGCCAACTGGAGGGTGTAGAGAAATTCTGCGCCGCGAAAGGCGCGTGCCAGCACCTTTGCAGTGGTCGGGCTGGCATCGTCATGAACAACGTCGTCGGGTCGCAGCAGGAGCTCGATTTCATCACCGGCAGCGCGGGCCGTGGGCGACGAAAGCTGCAAAACGCCGAGCTCGGTGTTAACTCGAAAAGCGTCGATGACATGGGCAGGAAGGAACACGCCTTCGCCGACAAAGTCCGCAATAAAGCGCGAGCTTGGGCGGTGATAGAGGTTGTACGCAGTATCCCATTGCTCAAGATGGCCGTCGCGCAGGACGCCAATTTCATCGGCTAACGCGAAGGCTTCGTGTTGATCGTGCGTCACCAGGAGCGCAGTTGCCTGCGCTTCGGCAAGCGTCGCGCGGACTTCGGCAGAAAGTTGCTGTCGCGTTTCGATATCGAGATTTGAAAACGGTTCATCGAACAGAACCAGTTTTGGCTTGACAACGAGAGCGCGTGCAAGCGCTACGCGTTGTTGTTGGCCGCCGGACAGCTCGTGCGGGTAGGCGTGTGCGGTGTCGCGCAAATGTACGAGATCGAGTGCGGCTTCAATGCGCGCTGCGCGTTCGTTGGATGACAGCTTGCCCAGTCCAAAGCCGACGTTGCCTGCTACATCAAGATGCGGAAACAGCGCGTAATCCTGAAAAACCACCCCCACGCCGCGGTGCTCTGGTTCGATATGCGTGCGTGAGTCGGCGACATCGCGGTCACCAATGCGGATGCTGCCCCCACCAATGCGCTCCAGACCGGCGACACAGCGGAGCAGCGTGGTCTTGCCGCAACCCGAAGGACCGAGCAGGCAACCCACACGGCCCGCTTCAACGCGAAAACTCACGTCGTGCAGTGTGTCTCGTGCAAGCTCCCGCCCTCGGGGTGGATAGCGGTGAGCAAGGTGGCTGACTTCTAGTGAATTGGGCATGTTGCAATTGTAGGAGCGGCTCTGCCGCGACCTGACGGCTCTGCCATTCAGGGGGGTCGCGGCAGAGCCGTTCCTGCATTTGTCAATTGGACGAGATGATCGCTTTTATGCGTTCCACATCGGGCATGATCTGCACCACTCGCAGTGGTAGCGTCATCATTATTTGCTGCTCCGCGGTGAGCGGTGGTTCGAAGCCGACGGCTTGTTGCACGGTCTCGGCAAACTTCACCGGCAATGCGGTTTCAAGCGCAATCATCGCCACACCTGGCTTGACTAATGAGCGCGCTACTTTCACTGCGTCCGCTGTATGCGTGTCAATCAGGCTGCCTGTTTTTTCGTAAACCTCGCGGATCGTCGTCAGGCGATCTGCGTGCGTGCTGGTTCCCGCCACGATGCCGAAGCGCTCGGTCAGGCCTTTAAATTCGGACGTTTTCGACACGTCGAATGATCGGCCCTGATCGACTTCGCGCCACATTGCCGCGATGCGTTCTGCGTCGCCATTGAACAGATGAAAGACAAAGCGCTCAAAGTTTGACGCTTTGGAAATATCCATCGACGGGCTTGATGTTTCGAACGTTTCCTTACTGGGCCGTGGGCGGTAAACGCCGGTGTTGAAGAACTCGGCGAGGACGTTGTTCTCGTTCGTTGCGAGCACCAGCGTGTCAATCGGGACGCCTGTTTCGCGAGCGATGTGGCCCGCGAGAATGTTGCCAAAATTGCCCGATGGCACTGCGAACGAAACTTTTTGCGAATTGCTCGTGGTGGCTGAAAGGTAGCCTCGCACGTAGTAAACGATCTGTGCCGAGATGCGGCCCCAGTTGATGGAGTTAACGGTGCCGATGTTGTGCGCACGCTTGAAGGCGAGGTCATTTGACACGGCCTTGACAATGTCCTGACAGTCGTCGAACACCCCAGCAACCGCAATGTTGTGAATGTTCGCATCCTGCAGCGAGTACATCTGCGCGCGCTGGAACGGGCTCATGCGGCCCTCCGGCGAAAGCATGAACACGTTGACGCCTTTACGACCGCGCATCGCGTATTCCGCGGCGCTGCCGGTGTCGCCGCTGGTGGCGCCAAGGATATTGAGCGTTTTGTTTTGACGAACTAATTCGAACTCAAACAAACGACCCAGCAATTGCATCGCCATGTCTTTGAACGCGAGCGTGGGACCGTTCGACAATGCCTGAATGTGCATACCTTCTGCGTAGCCATAAATGCTGCGCAGTGGGGTGATTTCGTCGGTGCCGAAAACTTCTTTCGTGTACGTTGCTTTTGTCAGCGCGGCCAGCGTTGCCGAGTCGATATCATCGGTGGCGACGAATTTCGACAGCACGGCGTGCGCCAGCGCGTGGTACGGTAGCGTGCGCCAGGCCGTCAGCTCGGCATCAGTGATTTTCGGCAGCGTTTCCGGCAGCATCAGGCCACCGTCTTCGGCCAGGCCGGAGAGCAGAACCTGACTGAAAGATTGCTTGTGTGGGTGGCCGCGAGTGGAGATGTAGTTCATGCGATTCGCCAAGCCGGACTAAGCCAGATTTTCCAGCCGCAGCAACACAATCTTGCCGCTCGTGCTCGCCTGCGATTCAATCGCAGCAATCGCCCGCTTGACGTTTTTCTCAATCGTCTCGTGCGTGAGCAGGATGATGTCGGCCTGCGTATCGCCCTCTTCCGGCTCTTTTTGCAGCATGGCGTCGATTGAGATGTTGTTGTCGGCGAGCACGCGCGTGATGTCGGCGAGCACGCCGGGCTTGTCTTCGACGCGCAAACGCAGGTAGTACGACGTTTCAACGTCGTCCATTGACAAGACTGGCTCCGTGCCAATACGGTCATGCTGAAACGCAAGATACGGCACGCGATGGCTGGCGTCGGCGTCAATCAGTCGAGCGACGTCGACCAGGTCGGCGATCACGGCGGACGCAGTTGGGCTCGCACCCGCACCAGCGCCGTAGTAAAGCGTTGCGCCCACCGCATCGCCCTTGACGAGCACCGCGTTCATCACGCCTTCCACGTTTGCGATCAGGCGTTTTGTGGGAATCAGCGTCGGATGCACACGCAGCTCGATCCCGGCTTCGCGACGGCGCGCGATGCCGAGCAATTTGATGCGATATCCCATCTCTTCAGCGTAGCGAATGTCTTTCGCTTCGATCTTTGTGATGCCCTCGACATGCGCTTTTTCGAACGACAGGGGAATCCCGAACGCGATGGCAGCGAGGATGCTGATCTTGTGGCCCGCGTCGACGCCTTCGATGTCAAAGGTCGGGTCAGCTTCGGCGTAACCCTTCGCCTGCGCGGTCTTCAGCACTTCGGCAAACGACAAGCCCTTGCTGCGCATCTCGGAGAGGATGAAGTTCGTGGTGCCGTTGATGATGCCCGCGATCCATTCGATACGATTGGCAACGAGGCCTTCACGCAACGCCTTGATAATCGGGATGCCGCCGGCAACCGCTGCTTCGAACGCGACGATGACGCCTTTCGCGCGCGCAGCGGCGAAGATTTCGTTGCCGTGCAATGCAAGCAGTGCCTTATTTGCGGTGACGACGTGCTTGCCGTTGGCAATCGCCTCCAGTATTAACTGCTTCGCAATTGTGTAACCACCGATCAGTTCAATGATGACATCGATGTCAGGATTTTTTACCAGCGCAAACGCATCGTCCGTGATGATTGCGCGGCCCGCGACGACTTTGTTGGCCAGCTCCGTGGCCTTGTCGGCAACGTGTGTGATCGTGATCGGACGCCCGGCACGACGAGAAATTTCTTCGGCGTTGCGGGTGAGCACATCAAAGGTGCCGCCGCCCACTGTGCCGATGCCGAGGAGTCCGATTCTGAGTGGTTTCATAGTTGACTGTTTCGCCGTTCGCCCCAAGCCTGGGCGTTGGGTCTCGCGGCATAGCTGCAATTCGTGTTCATGGTTCGACAGGCTCACCACGAACGGGTTGTACTGGCTGCCCTAAAGCAGCCCGTCCTTCTTGAACATGTCCTTGATGCCACGCACCGCCTGCCGCGAGCGCGCTTCGTTTTCGATCAACGCGAAGCGCACGT
>JAYUWL010000128.1:0-15313 GCA_043753585.1 Burkholderiales bacterium | reverse complement strand
CGGTGGCGCTGTTGGAGGACTATCTCGAACTGCTTGCAGCGGTCGAGGCAACCGCTGTTGCCTGCGACATGCGGCTCGTGCTCGAAGGCTATCCGCCGCCGCGTGACCCGCGTTTGACCATGCTGCAAGTCACCCCTGACCCTGGCGTGATCGAAGTGAACATCCATCCGGCGCACAACTGGAGCGACTTGGTTGAGCACACCGAATTTTTGTATCAAGCCGCATTTGAAGAGCATCTCTGCGCCGAAAAATTCGCGCTTGATGGTCGCCACACCGGCACCGGTGGTGGCAATCACTTTGTGATGGGTGGTGCCACGCCCGCTGATTCGCCGTTCTTGCGCAAGCCGGAATTGCTCGCCAGTTTGGTCGCGTATTGGCACAACCATCCGAGTCTGTCGTACTTGTTCAGCGGACTCTTTATTGGTCCCACCAGTCAAGCACCGCGCATCGATGAGGCGAGGAACGATCAACTGTTCGAACTCGAAATCGCCATTGAGCAAATCGAAAAAAATCGCAGCGTTTACGGCGAGAGCATGCCACCGTGGATCGTGGATCGCACGCTGAGAAACATTTTGGTGGACGTCACCGGCAACACCCATCGCAGCGAGTTTTGCATCGACAAACTGTACTCGCCCGATGGTGCAACCGGTCGTCTTGGACTGCTCGAACTGCGCGCCTTCGAGATGCCGCCGCATGCGCGCATGAGCATCGTGCAGCAGCTCCTGTTGCGCGCGCTGGTGGCGCGATTCTGGAAGACGCCGATGCACAATAAGTTGACGCGTTGGGGCACCGCATTGCATGACCGTTTCATGCTGCCGACTTTCATCAAGATGGATTTTGATGATGTGCTGGAAGACATCGGGCTGCCCGAAAATGGTGGCTATAAATTCGACCCGGCGTGGTTTGCGCCGCACTTCGAATTCCGCTTTCCGCTGTTCGGTGAAATTGCAATTTCCGGTATGGAAGTCGGTATCCGTGGCGCTCTTGAGCCATGGCATGTGATGGGCGAAGAAGGCGGTGCGGGCGGCATGGTGCGCTACGTTGATTCGTCGCTGGAGCGCCTTGAAGTCAGCGTGACCGGGCACAACGATTCACGTTACGTGATCACAGCCAACGGCATCGCATTGCCGCTGCAACCGACCGGCATCGTCGGCCATTCGGTCGCCAGTGTTCGCTACAAAGCGTGGAATCCACCGTCCGCGTTGCATCCGGGCATTCACCTCCATGCGCCCATCACGTTTGACGTGGTCGACGCGTGGATGGAGAGAAGCCTCGGTGGCTGCCAGTATCACGTCCAGCATCCGGGCGGTGGCAATCCCAGCACCTTCCCGATCAACGCGTACGAGGCTGAATCACGCCGCCTGACGCGCTTCACGCGCATGGGTCACACGCCAGGGCGCATGCGAGTCGCGCCAGCGAATATCAGCCCTGAGTTTCCGTTTACGCTCGATTTGCGGCGTGCGTGATCACAACAGAGGCGGCCATGTGCACAACGCATTGACGCAGGAGGGTTAGAAGCATTCCCAGCCCCGGTAAACTTGGTTCATGACCTCCCTGTTTGATACCGATACTGCTGGCGGTGGCGACCGCGTTGCAGCCGTGATGAATGCGCTTGCCTCGCTCGCAAAGCGTGCTCCCGCAGGGCATCTGGACGGTCTTCGTGTGGCCGGTGGTGACGCGCTCACGCCGTCCTGGCGAACGTTCTTCGAGAAAGCGCTGGCGGCGATGCCTGCGAACGAGCGCTCGGTTGAGGCGTTGTTTAGTGAGCTTGAGCAGTCTCAGGCAAGCCTGACGCGAAAAATCGCCGATAACGGCATTACCTACAACCTTTATTCCGACGCGTTGACCGGTCAGGCCCGCCCCTGGTCGCTTGACTTGCTGCCGATGATCATCGATCAGGCGCAGTGGGCGCAGATTGAGCGAGGTGTTTCGCAGCGCGCGGAGCTGCTCAACCACATTCTGGCTGACGTGTATGGCGAGCAAAAGCTGGTGCGTGGGGGCATGTTACCAACGGCGCTGGTGCAGGGACATCCTGCGTACCTGCGTCCTGCACACGGCATCATGCCGCGCGGAAAGACCTTTTTGCACGTCGCCGCGTTCGATCTTGCACGCGGGCCAGACGGCAACTGGTGGGTGATGTCGCAGCGCACGCAGGCACCGTCGGGCCTGGGCTATGCGCTGGAAAACCGCATGATCGTTTCGCGGTTGTTTCCCGATGCGTTTCGCGCGCTACACGTCGATAAGCTCGTCGCGAGCTACAAAACCCTCATCAGCAGTTTGATGGCACATTCGGCGAGAGGTGCTGATGCGCGCGTCGTACTGCTGACCCCTGGGCCCTACAGCGAAACCTATTTCGAACACGTGTACCTCGCGCGCTATCTCGGCATTGGCCTGGTGGAAGGCGGCGATCTGGTGGTGCGCGATGAACGCGTCTGGCTGAAGACGCTGAAGGGCCTTGAGCCGGTGGACGTGATCCTGCGTCGTCTGGATGATGACTTCCTTGATCCGCTGGAGCTGCGGGCAGATTCGGCGCTAGGTATTCCGGGCCTGTTGCAGGCTTATCGCGCGGGTAACGTTGTGCTGGCCAACGCGCCTGGCTCGGGTTTCCTGGAATCAGCCGCAATCCTCGGGTTTTTGCCGAAGATTTGTCGGGCGGTGATGGGCCAGACGCTTGCAATCCCGTCGGTTGCAAGCTGGTGGTGTGGCGAGCGCAGCGCCCTGCGCACCTTGATGCCGCAGTTGAACGACTACGTGTTGAAACCGACATTTAATGATCCCGGCCGTCGCTTTGTGCCAGCCATCGGCAAGTCGCTTTCGCCGCGCGAACGGGAGCTTTGGACGGGACGTATCGCCCTGCATCCTGAGGATTTCTCGGCGCAGGCGTTTTTGCCGCTCGCACACAATCCAAGCTGGAAGGGTTTAAACACGTCGCGGTCGGCACCGTCGCCAACCTCTGCGCCGATAGCCAGCCGTGCGGCGATGGTACGCGTGTTTGCACTGTCAAACGGGCCGGGACAGTGGCATGTCATGCCGGGTGGGCTGGTGCGAATTGCCCCTGAGGGCCGCGACGTCGTGTCGATGTATCGCGGCGGCAGTTCGGCCGACATGTGGGTCATTACGGGCCACAGCACCGATGACGCGGTGCCACTCTCCTCCACGCTGACGCCGATTTCTGCGCACCGTGCGACGCTTGGCATCGCCAGCCGCGCTGCGGAAAATTTGTTCTGGTTTGGCCGCTACACTGAGCGGCTTGAGAATACGACCCGGCTTGCACGCGTGACGCTGGAAGCACTCGCAAGCGAAGCAGAAGAAACCCCGGAAGCGCTTGACTGGCTGCACCGAATGGCGCTGAGTAACGGCCTCGTGAGCAAGGCAGTGCCCTCGCCCAAAAAGTCGGTGACGCTATTCGCGCGGGCTCTGATCGCGTCGCTCGCCGATCGCACCGGCAAATTGGGTGCCTATAGCGTAGCCGCAACGCTTGAAGCTTTGCGCTTTTCCGCGTTCGCGGTGCGCGAGCGCCTGGCGCTTGAGCAGTGGACGCTCGTGGCCGCAAGCTCGAAAGAGTTCGAGGTTGCGATGACAGGTGCCGTCAGTGAGACCCGCAACGCCCAGCAAGCCACACACGTCACCACGCAGCAGGCGCTGCGGGCGCTGGAACGATTGACCACCAATGTGATGGCCATGACCGGCGCGCAGACGGACCGCATGACCCGCGACGACGGCTGGAGACTGTTGTCGATGGGCCGTCATATCGAACGGCTGAGTACGCTGTCAGAAGCGCTGGCAGAGGCTTTTAATACTGGAGCGCTCAATAGCGACATCGGTTTCTCGCTGGTGCTGAGTTTCTTTGACAGCACCATCACCTACCGATCGCGCTATCTGCAACAGCGCGACCCAAAGGCACTGGTAGAGTTGCTCGCACAGGATCATGACAACCCGAGATCGCTGGCCTGGATTTCGCAGACGCTTGCGGGTCGCGTTGCGAAGTTGAGCGAGACACCGAGCGGTGCCGTTGCACCTTTGGTTGCACCATTCGTATTACCTCATCAGTGGAACAACGAGCACGTCATGGCGCTCGCCGGAGCAGAAGACGTCGAAGCTATCGTTGAATTGCTGCGCCGTGCGCGCGCCGATGCATTCGTCGTTTCGGACGCGCTGTCGCAGCGCTATTTCAGCCATGCAGAAGCAGCAGATACCGTGGTGGGCGCATGAGACTGACCGTCGTTCACGAGACGAAATACGAATATCAACATGCGGTTGAGCAAGCGCATCACATTGCACATTTACGACCGCTCGCCTCACCGTCGCAGCAGCTGCTATCGCATGAGTTGACCATCGAGCCAAAACCGGAATCGCTCGGATACAGCCTTGATAGCTATGGTCAGCAGCGTGTGTATTTCGAGTTGGCGATGCCGCATGCGGAGCTGGTGGTGACGTCGCACTCTGAGGTGATTACGCATGCGCTCGCACCGCAACTCAGCGGCAAACTGGATCGTGTGGTTGTGCCCGACAGTCTGCCGTGGGAAGCTGTTGCCGAGCACATGCAATATTTCGCAGGACAGGATTTTGATGCGGCGCGCGAGTTCGCGCAACCTTCGCCTCTGGCTCCCATTCATGCGACATTTGCCACCTATGCGTCCGCAGTCAGCACGAAATCACAACCAATTTATGAGTTGGCCAAAGCCTTGTGCCAGCGCATTCACAACGAGTTCAAATACTCGCCGGAAGCCACTGATGTTGCCACTCAACCCCTTGAAGCACTCAACCTGAAAGAAGGTGTTTGTCAGGATTTTGCGCAGGTGATGATCGCCGGATTGCGCTCGTTAGGGTTGGCTGCGCGCTACGTGAGTGGCTACCTGCTAACCCAGCCACCGCCGGGAAAGCCACGCCTGATTGGTGCCGATGCATCGCACGCCTGGGTGAGCGTGTACTGCCCAAAATCTGGCTGGCTGGACTTTGATCCGACCAACAATTGCCTGGCAGGCGAGAGCCACGTGAAGCTAGCCTATGGTCGTGATTACAGTGATGTGCCACCGCTGCGCGGCATCATCCGGGGTGGCGGTTCCCACACATTGGATGTCGCGGTTACGGTTTCGCCCGTTAGTGACGGGTTGACGCCGAACCTGGAAAACGTAGCGGCGCAAAGCCAGACGCAGTCGCAGGGATAGTCGATACGGTTGGGGTCGAAGCGACAAAAGAATCGCCCAGCTTCAACTCACATCCTGGTGTGTCAAACAACGCCGCCATGCCACACACCGAGTTGAACATGCGATCAGCGTCGTGCGCAACGCCAGGCACCTCTACGCGCGTGTGGCGCAAGGTCACCCCCTGCAATTTTGCGTGCTTTTGCACGTGGGAAAAGTAATTCAGGCTTCGCTCAAGGCGGTTCACACCCTGCGTTTCAGCCATACAGGATTTGTCGAGGGCTGAATGATTGGGATCGACGTCGCGACCCCCTCCCATGTAAATCACGCGCCGCGTAAGGTAGCGCTGCTCCATCGCTTTGCTATCGCCGGCCACGTAGGACACCGGGTCAGCCATCCCGTAGAGCCAATGGTTGTATTCGGCGCACTTTTCAACGGGTTTCGGGCGAGTCGCATCGAAATAGACATAAGAAGACGGGTTAGCCACGACGTAGCGCACGCGCATCACCGCGCCCTTGCCGACAGTAACATCGGCACCATCCGCAAACGGTTGCAGGCCTGCGGTGGTGAGCACCTCGTCCGCACGCCCGACAACGGCATAGCGCTGCACAAATTGCGCGCCGCTTGAGTGCGCAGCCACGACGATGCGCTCCAGATTAGGGAAGCGCGTGCGATCTGACAGCAACGCGATGATGCCATCAATTACCTCAAACGAACTGATCGCAAAGGGCGCCTTGCCGACCTCGCCAGTCCGCCACGCTTCGTTCCTCCACCGCGCAACATTGGCAGCGAGCTCGTGCCGTGCCGCGTCAGCGAAGGTGAGCATTTGCGGGGCAATCACCAGGGTGTCGGCCAGTGCGTTGCTCGAGCGCGCCGCGTGCATGCTGAGATCGAAATATTTATCGGCATCGCGCAGCCGACCATGCACGACGATTACCGCGCGCTTGATCTGCGGCTGCGTCTTGTTCACATCAGAGCTGGCATACGCGGGCACCAAAGCCTCACCCAGCGCAGTCTTGATTTTCAGCCGCTCTGGCGCAATTGTTTTGACCGGGCGACGATGCGGTGCAGTTTCGTCCATCGCAACGGCTTGTCCCAGCCACGATGCGGCGATCAACACAAGCAGCGTGCGTAACGCGCACGACGGCCATGAGCACATAGAGTACTCGACTCGCACAGTCATTCTTCCTACCTCCATAATGCTCAGTTTTTTTAGCCAAAAAATGCGCTGCGATCTCCGCCAGCAGTCGCCTGAGTCAGCTCTCATCAAAGGGCAACAACGCACTCTTGCCTGTTGCTGTCGCAGCTTTTTAGTATCGCCAACTCTTGTAATGTGGATTATGTCCGTACGTCGAGAAAAGCGCACGGCACGTGCCGTTTCTCATTACTTCAACACAGCAGCAACGTCCTGCGCCGGGGGCGCCAGACAACGTTATCATCGTCAACACCCAAAGTTGGACTGCCGATTGCGCCGAAAGTTGTGAGTAATCGTCAGCCATTGCGCATTGAGAGTGATCCCGATCAAGAGAGCCGCATTCCACCGGGACCGAGAAAGTACCGAGAGCAAGAAGTCATGACTACCTTTACCCAAACCCAACTATTCACCGATCACGACGGACGCGCAAAATTCCGCGAACTCGCGATCGCTTTGACCGAAGGTAATCCGCAATCGATGCTGTCCCGCCTGATGCCCGCGACCGGCGTCCAATTACGGCACAGCCCGGCTGGATTCCGGAGCCAGTGGCATTGTTCGCCGCAAGGGCAGTGGGTGTTCGTTCTGGGTGGGCAAATGGAGGTTGGTCTACAGGACGGCACGTCGCGAGTGTTTAGCGCAGGCCAGCACTTTTTTTCGGCTGACACCTTACCCGACGGCGCGACGTTTGACGCTTCTGTGCACGGCCACTGGAGCCGTCAGGTTGGCGACGATCCGCTGGTCACTTTGTCTGTGAAAGTTTAAGCCCGATGGCCATCAAATCCACAATCTTTA
This sequence comes from Burkholderiales bacterium, assembly GCA_043753585.1. Taxonomy (GTDB): domain Bacteria; phylum Pseudomonadota; class Gammaproteobacteria; order Burkholderiales; family Casimicrobiaceae; genus Casimicrobium. Next base: position 8,182 of record JAYUWL010000128.1, on the reverse strand, counting down.
AAGGCAGCCTCAACATCGCTGACATGGACCGCGGCTACTACGCGGATCACACGTTGACGCTGGCGCGGCACCCATCCGAGACCAGCGAACGCATGATGGTTCGCGTGCTTGCGTTTGCCCTCTACGCGAGCGTTCGACTGGAGTTTGGCAAGGGCATTGCGAGCGACGATGAGCCCGCGCTTTGGGAGCACGATTTGACCGGCGGCGTCATACGCTGGATTGAAGTCGGTTTGCCCGAGGAACGGCTGCTGCGCCGTGCCTGCGGCCGCTCGGACGAGGTAATCATGCTTTGCTACGGCGGCGGAAAAACGGTGGACGCGTGGTGGCAAGCGAACAAAGCGGCGCTGGCGAAACAGGACAAACTCACCGTCAAGGCCGTCGACTCAAGAAGCAGCAAAGCGCTTTCTGCGATGGCCGAGCGTGGAATGGAGTTGCAGTGCATGATTCAGGATGGCGAGGTCTGGATGTCGGACGCCACCGAGCGCGTGTTGATTGAAATTTTGACGTTGATGCCGACTCCATAGTCCGCTTTTGCTCTTTTGCTCTTTTGCTCTTTTGCCCGAAAAGGTACATGTCATGTCGACCGCCGGAGCGCTTCGCAACAAACTGATCCGTAATTTCCTGTCGCAAGACGAAACATGGGAAACCATGGATCGTGCGCCTCGCTACGACGGCGTTGCCAGCAAACGTCTGGCACGCGATACGGCAGCAAAACAGATCGGCCTTTCGGTGGACATTGTGCCGCCGGGCAAGCGCGCATGCCCGTACCACTTTCACTACGTTGAGGAGGAAATGTTCATCGTCCTCGAAGGCTCTGGCACGCTTCGGGTGGCGGGCGAGATGTTGCCGATTTCAGCCGGAGACGTGATGTTCATTCCGGCAGGTCCCAAGTATCCGCACCAGATCATTAACACCTCGAATGCACCTCTGAAATACCTCTCCGCCAGCACACGAGCCGGGACGGAAATTTGCGAATATCCCGATTCGGAAAAATACGGTGTATTCACCGACCACAAACCCGAAACGCTGATGCAGGGCCGCCGCATGCACCGCGTGAAAGATCATCTGGACTACTGGGATGGCGAGGCGTAAAGTCAGTTCATGACTGATCCGTGGCATCAGCGCACACAGCAAATTCAATGCTCGGTTTCTTGATATTTTGATCGTGACCATCGGCAACTTGTCCAGCTTGCCGCTAAGCACTACATCTGCGTGAAAGGCCGCTACGAGAGACTCAGGTCTGAGTCGGCCCATGCGGCCCACCGTGACTTGCCAGCGCTAAATTACGCAGCCTTCTTGACCAGGCCTTCGACCACCAGCGTTTCCTGCACCTTCGGGCGAGCAGCCATGCGGACCATAAAAGCGCCCACGTTCTTGAACTGCGAGAGGTCGAGCCCGACGTGCACTGCCCAGCTGGTGACGGTGAACAGGTAAGCATCGGCGACGCTAAAAGTGTCGCCCATCGTGTAGTTCTTGCCCGTCAGCCACTTGTCGACCAGCGCGTACTTGGTGGTCAGGCCTTCTTTCGAAATGACCTTGTATTCCTCCGGCGTGGTCGGACGGAACAGCGGGCCATAGCTTTTGTGCAGCTCGCTGGTGATGAAGTTCAGCCACTCTTGCAGACGGTAGCGCGGCATTGTGCCGTTGGCGGGTGCCAGGTTCATGGCGGGCACCTGATCGGCGATGTATTGCACGATGGCGGGGCCTTCAGTCAGACGCTCGCCACTGTCCAGCTCCAGCACGGGCACCGAGCCCTTGTCGTTAATTGTGTAGAAGTCGGTGCCATCGTCAAGCTTGTGCGTCTTAATGCTGGCGCGCACCAGATCAAACGGCAGGCCAGATTCGCGCAGCACGATGTGCGGTGACATCGAACAGGCACCATTGCTGTAATAGAGCTTCATAGTCAGGTCCTTGCGGATTGGTCAAAACCAGATTGTCCACTAACGGCGGATCACACCACTGAGTGCTGGGCTGACTGCGGCGTCACTTGCGACTGGATCAAAAACTGAACCGCCTGGGCAGGCTGTTTAGGCTCGCCCTCCTTGCGCCATGCATCATATTTAGCTTTCGCTTCTGCGCCGTAGCGTTTGTAAATGAAGTAGCCAATCAGGGCGAGCACGCCAATAACAAAGAGCAATTTGGCAACGCGGGCCCACGCCACGATCACATTGATGCCCATACCGAACGCGACCCATTTGACCCACCAGTTTCCGGGCGACACCATCCAGTTGATGAAGAGGCAGAGGCCAACGACAAAGATGAAGTTCAGTGGTGCGGTGATTGCGCGGGTCAGTGTTGAGACCGGGCTGGTGATAAAGCGAAGCGGATTCATGATTTCGGGCCTTCGAGATGGCTGCAACGGTGCAGTGAAATGAATTCTGCTGATCTCTGAATCCGTGTGTAGCGGCGTGCGACCGATGGGCACAGGAAGTCGCCAGTTGCCGCGCAGTTTCGTGAATGGCGGCGAGTCTTTTTGAAAACAACTACATTGGTGACGATGGAACTTCAATCTCGCTACTTCGACACCGCGCCCGGTATTCGTTTGCACGCGAAAGTGTGCGGGCCAGCGAATGCACCCACTCTGCTCTTCGTGCACGGCTTCCCGGAATTCTGGTTTACGTGGCGACGACAACTGGCAGAGTTTTCGCGCGACTATCGTTGTGTAGCCCTTGATATGCGTGGATTTAATTTGTCGTCGCAACCATTGGCAGTTGAGGCTTACAAGGCAAAGCTCCTGATCAGCGATTTGCGAGCAGTGATTGAAGCGCTTGGTGCCCCCGTCGCAGCCGTGATCGCGCATGACTGGGGCGGCGCGGTGGCGTGGGGGCTCGCTGCAAAGCACCCTGAAGTCATGAAAAAATTCGCCGTGCTCAATTCGCCACACACGATGGCCTTCGCGAAGGCGCTCGCAACTGACCCTGAGCAGGCGGCGGCGAGCCAGTACATGAACTGGTTGCGCAAACCCGGTTGCGAGGCTGTGCTGGCGGCGGATGACTTCAAGCGCTTGTTCGCGATGCTCGACACGATGCCCGAGGCGGAGCGTGCCGAATATCGCGCCAACTGGCAGCGTGGGCTCACCGGCGGCTGCAACTACTACCGGGTGTCGCCCTTGTATCCCGACACGCCCGAAACCGCCGGAAGAGCCCTCACCGTCGCAGCAGCGCTGAAACCTGAGCAATTCAGGGTCACCGTACCCACCCAGATCATCTGGGGCACGGGCGACAAGGCGCTACGACCGGTCTTGCTGGACGGCATTGAGGCGTACGTGCCCGATCTTCGGGTGCACAGAATTGACGGCGCAGGGCATTGGCTGGCGCGGGAACACGCCGACGAAGTGAACTCTGTTTTACGACGATTTTTTGCTGAATAGATTGTTATAGCTTTTCGCTGTAAGCACCATTTCGTTAGGGCTAAATATTGTTTTTCGCTATAGTCGACTTTAAGCATAAAATCGATCTAGCCCTAATACAGAATGACTTTTACAGAAAAGCTGTTTGTACAGTTTGACCATTCATTGTCCGCATTAAACTCCGCTCTATGAAAACGACTATCGCCCTCACTTCCCTCCCCACCTGGATCGGCCTTGAAGTGGCGCTGTCGGATTGGGTCACGATCACGCAGGAACGGATCAACCTGTTCGCAGAAGCAACGGGCGACCATCAATGGATTCACATTGATCCCGAGCGAGCGGCGAAGGAGTCGCCGTTTGGCACAACCATTGCGCATGGGTTTTTGACGCTTTCACTGGTTCCTTATCTGAAGAGCGAATGCCTCGAGTTCACCGGCGTAAAAATGGGTGTCAATTACGGCACCAATCGCGTTCGCTTTATGGCACCTGTAAAGGTGAACTCACGGTTGCGCGGTCGCTTCAAACTCGCTTCGGTCGAGCAGATCAAAGGCGGCGTACAGATGGTGTGGCATTGCACGCTGGAACTTGAGGGGCTGGACAAGCCAGCCTGCATCGCCGAGCTGGTATCCCGGGCGTACGGGTAGCGACTACGTTTAGGCGCTGATCTGCGCCAGGTCAGTTGAGTTCAACCATCGCCAGTGGCCCTCCGCCAGATTCGCATCCAGGTGCAACCCGCCAATTTGCGCACGGTGCAGTGCCTCAACACGATTGCCGACCGCGGCCATCATGCGTTTGACCTGATGATATTTTCCTTCGGTCAACGTCATGTGAATTTGCGTTTCGCTCACGCGTTCACAAGCAACCAGAGCCACAGCCTCCGGATCATCGTTGAGCACAACCCCCGTTAGCAACGCAGTAATCGCTGCATCGTCCACGGCATGCTTCGTCGTCACCACATAGCGCTTCGGCACATGATGTTTCGGCGACGCCATTCGATGAATGAATTGCCCGTCGTCGGACAACAGCAGCAATCCGGTCGTGTCCTGATCAAGCCGGCCGACAGCCTGCACGCCATTCACCGACGATTTTGTCGGTCGTGTGGTGAGCGGCGCCGGAAGCAGGGTGTAGACGCTGGGCCAATGTCTGGGCGCTTGTGAACACTCGTAGCCAGCGGGCTTGTTGAGCATCACGTAGGCGCGTTCGGTGAATAGCCACGGCTCGCCGTTCACCGAGAAGCGCAACCCGGTGGTGTTGAACTGATCATCCTTGCGCCGCACGACCACGCCGCCGATAGCAACACCGCCACGCTCAATTAACGCGACGCATTCGCGCCGGGTGCCAAAGCCCTGACTAAAGAGAATTTGTTGCAGCGTCAAAGTTCTGTCCCGCCCTGCATCGGTCGTCAGCGCTGCGCAGGGTAGGCGATCACGGCCCGGCAACCGCCAGACCTATGGCGATGACCACAGCCGCCGCAACGCTTGGGCATTGAGTGCTCAATCTACCGCAAATGCAGATCGGGCGTCACTTCGGCGCCATCCGAATCGCCCCATCGAGGCGAATCACTTCACCGTTCAGCATCACATTGTCAAAAATGTGCATTGACAGATTAGCGAATTCCACGGGTTTTCCAAGACGCGGTGGAAACGGCACTGACGCGCCCAAACTCGCCTGCACATCGGCGGGCAAACTCGCCATCATCGGTGTTTCGAACAACCCCGGCGCAATGGTCATCACGCGAATGCCGAAGCGCGCGAACTCACGCGCAATCGGGAGCGTCATGCCGACCACGCCTGCTTTTGATGCGGCGTACGCGGCTTGTCCAATCTGCCCGTCAAACGCAGCGACCGACGCCGTGTTCACGATCACCCCACGCTCGCCGTCTGCCAGGACAGGTAGCGCCTGCATCGCAGCGCCAGCGCGGTTGATCATGTTGTAGGTTCCGATCAAATTGATCTGCACCACCCAGGCGAATTTCTTGATGCCGCTCGCCCCAGCGCGCCCCACCACTTTCTCCGGCGTGCCAACGCCGGCGCAGTTCACCAGCCCGCGCAACTCGCCGAGCGCCTGCGCAGCGGCCACTGCTACGATCGCGTCGGCCTCGTTCGTGACATCACATTTCACGAAAACCCCACCCAGTTCCTTCGCCAGAACCTTGCCGTCGCCAATGTCCGCAAGCACCACCATTGCGCCCTTCGCAGCGGCGGCGCGCGCCGTCGCTGCGCCCAGGCCAGATGCGCCGCCGGTGATGATCAATACTTTGCCAGAAATATCCATGAAGTCGTCCTTTGCGAATGCGTCGGTGTGCGGAAACTGTGGGGCAGGTCTAAAAATTCGATTTTTTGGCGATGCAGTGTTGGGCGCAGTGCATGGGACAAGCGGAACGTTCGGCGAGGTACGTGAGAATTGCGCGCATTTCGCAACGCCGCAATACGCCCACGAGTAAATTTTTAGAAATGCCTTTGTCTGCGAATTATCGGATATCGCACTCGCCGCCATATTGCCGCGCGAAAACCGCTAAAGTTGCAACAACGGCAATTCGCAAAAAATCGGGAAAATCCATGGCCCAGCCCTACCTCGTCGCTAAAACCACTGACACCAACACCGATGTCTGCCTGCTACCCAAGCTCGCCAACCGCCACGGCCTGATCACCGGCGCGACTGGCACCGGCAAGACGGTGAGCCTGCAGGTACTCGCCGAAGGCTTTTCGCGCATTGGCGTGCCAGTGTTCATGGCGGATGTGAAGGGCGACCTTACCGGACTTTCTCAGGTCGGTGGCGGTAATCAGCGGGTCACGGATCGGGTCGCTATGTTGAAGCTCACGGGCTTTACCAATGAGCAATTTCCGGTGACGTGCTGGGACGTGTTTGGTGAGCAGGGCCATCCGTTGCGGGCGACGATTGCCGAGATGGGGCCGCTGTTGTTGTCACGCATTCTGAATTTGAACGATACGCAAAGCGGTGTGCTCACCGCGGTGTTCAAGATTGCCGACGACAAGGGTTTGCTGCTGCTAGACCTGAAAGATTTGCGCGCGATGCTGGTGCATGCGGGCGAAAACGCCAAGGCATATCAGCTAGCGTATGGCAACATTTCCGGTGCTAGTATCGGCTCGATTCAGCGCGGCATTTTGACTTTGGAATCGCAGGGCGGAGACAAGTTTTTTGGCGAGCCTGCGTTGAATTTGGCCGATCTGATGCAGACCGTGGATGGCAAGGGCGTGGTCAATATTTTGGCGGCGGACAAACTACTGTCGAACCCGCGAATTTATGCGACGTTTTTGCTGTGGCTGCTGTCTGAATTATTCGAATCGTTACCCGAAGTGGGCGATCCCGAGCAGCCAAAACTCGTGTTCTTTTTTGATGAGGCGCATCTGCTGTTCAACGAAGCGCCTCCGGAATTGCGATCCCGGATTGAGCAGGTGGTGCGCCTGGTGCGCTCGAAGGGCGTCGGCGTTTATTTCGTCACGCAGAATCCGCTCGATGTGCCCGATGTGGTGCTCGGACAGCTTGGCAATCGCATTCAGCATGCGCTGCGGGCCTACACACCGCGTGACGCTGAAGCTGTGCGAACTGCGGCCTCGACGTTTCGCCCGAACCCGAAAATCAATACCGAGCAGGCGATTACGGAACTCGCAACCGGTGAGGCGTTGATTTCCTTCCTCGACGAGAAAGGTCGGCCCAATCCGGTTGAGCGATGCTGGGTAATTCCACCCTCTTCGCGGATTGGCCCGGTGACGCCCCAAGAGCGGCAAGCCCTCATCAAAACCTCACTGGTCGCGGGCATTTATGACAGCACAGCAGATCGCGAAAGCGCGTACGAAAAACTCACCGGGCGAGTGGCTGCGCGCATGGAGACTGCTGACAAAGCCGCAGCACCAGACGCGCCAACCGCACCGCCTGGCGATAAAGAAGAAGGCGGGTTTTTCAGCAAAATCGGCGGCATGATTGGCGACGTGATGGAAACCAGAAACATGCCGCGGAGTCGGCAAACTGTCGCCGAGGCCGCGATGAAGTCTGCGGCGCGCGCGGTGGGTTCAGAGGTCGGCCGCCGGGTGATTCGTGGCGTGCTGGGCTCAATCTTTGGCGGAAAACGTTAGTCCGCACAAGATCGGCACCCAGCAGGGACGACCACTACTGCTGGCCACAAAACGCAATCCCCTCGTCGATCCAGCCCAGGCGGGTCACCATGTCCTGATGCAGCGCAAGGCTCGTGCTGAAGCGATGATTGCCGTCGTCAACGTAGCGCGGCGGACCTTTGAACGCCCGGTAAATCGGAACCGTGCTGGACGGGCACAGCCCCGGCGCAGACTTCGCGATGGCATAGCCCTCAACGCCCTCAAGAAACGGTTTGGCATCGAGTGCAGCATTGGTCGGATTCAGACCTGCCAGCGCGATTTGGTCGGGTGGTTCCACCGTAAAGAAATGACTGCCACGCGCACCCGCCTTGGCGACTTTGGCGAAGAAGTGACGCTCCAGCGGCAAGGTGTCAACAGAGCCGGTACGAAAGATCTTGATCTCACGCCCGGTTCGCGCGAATGCAGCCACGGTGTCCAGCGCAGATTTATCCCCATCGCGTCCAGTGAGGAAATAGTAATCAAAACCGGCGTGGTAATACTCGGTCAGCGTCACACCCACCCTGGTGCCCAACGGCAAAATCTCAACCGGCTTCGAGTTGCTCACTACCGAGCACGAAGCGCTCAACTGGTTGGTCACATACGCAGTCTTCTGTCCGGGATCGGGAAACTGACTGCGACTGAGCGTGACACGCAGCGTGCGACTGTCGACAAAGCTGGGCACGAACACGACGCCCGAAATGACGACTCGGGACGCCGCAGT
>JAYUWL010000127.1:0-5079 GCA_043753585.1 Burkholderiales bacterium | reverse complement strand
TACTCCGCTTGGGCGAAGCTGAGTTGACTACTTATCATATGCATATTCTACCAAAGAATATAAAGAGAAGCTAGTGATTAAATCTGTGTTTCCCTAGATTGTCGACCTGAGTTTGATGGCTCTTGGAATATTACTGTCATGGGAAATCTTCCGGACGAATATATTTTGGACCGCATGCAATCAGGGGCTGTAGAGTTGGATTGCACAATTGATCGGCCAGCGTATGTCCGCGCACCCATCTACGGTCGATGGAATCCGACGCCAGAGCAGCTCACGATCTTCTCGCGAAAATATTTCGAGTTAGTCGGCTATTCATGGGAGGATCATGCCTAAGCCAGATTGAAGGAACAGCAGGCGTCACGCGTACTTCTGTACTTTTCTAAACTCAAGCAAACGTATGCCCCTCATTCGTAAGCGATAAGTTGCGAATCGGCTTACCCCTAACCGCAAACACAACACATTCGGCGAGTTTTAGCAGGCGATAGCCGTCGAAACTCAGCTCTTCCATGCAGCGGATTTCTACTGTGACATCGCCATAGAACCTGGGCTGAGGCCGAAGGCGACCGAGCATCAAGCTAACCCGATGATTGCCGCTGCATCTCCGCGTCGTAGCGCGCCTTGTTCTCGGCATTCGGCGGATAGAGTCCGGGCAGTGGCACGCCAAGATCAACTTGTCGCATGATCCACGCCTCGAAGCGTTCCTGCTCGGGCGCGAGCGCGAGGACATCGTCGAGCAAACCAGCGGGGATCAGCACTGCGCCGTCGTCGTCGACCACGATCACGTCGCCCGGAAACACGGCCACACCACCGCAGGCAATTGGCTGTTGCCACGCGACAAACGTCAGGCCCGCCACTGAGGGCGGCGATGCGACGCCGTTGCACCATACTGGCAACCCGGTGCCGAGCACGCCAGCAGCGTCGCGCACCACACCATCGGTGATGAGCGCGGTAACGCCGCGTTTGGCCATGCGCGCGCACAAGATGTCACCGAAAATTCCGGCGTCGGTGACGCCCATCGCATCGACTACAGCGATGCAACCTGCGGGCATATCTTCAACCGCCGAGCGCGTCGAAATTGGTGAACCCCAGGACGCGGGTGTCGCCAGGTCTTCACGCGCAGGAACGAAGCGCAGCGTGAAGGCGCGCCCGACCAGTCGCGGTTGTCCGGCGCGCAAAGGTTTGGTCCCACGCAACCACACGTTGCGCAGCCCCTTTTTGAGCAGGATCGTGGTGAGCGTCGCGGTGGTTACTTGCGACAAGATCGCAACGATGTTGGGGTCAAGCTGCATATTGATTGGTGGGATCATGAACGTCGCTGGATCGAAGATTTATGAGAGGAGTGAGTCAGCGTAGGGTGTGCACCAGAGTGTGCACTATGGCTGCGTCAATTCAATCGTTGGTAAGTCGGGAAAAAGTGCACACCCTACGTCAAAGTCCGGGTGTATTACGCGAACGTAAACCCCTGATTCTTGAGTGGCAGATTGCGCACCGGCTTGCCAGTCGCAGCAAAGATCGCGTTCAAAACAGCTGGCGCAACGACGCAAATGGTCGGTTCACCGACGCCTCCCCAGAAATCGAACGTTGGTACCAAAACCGTTTCCACCTTCGGCATTTCAGCGATGCGGATAGGGCGATAGGTGTCAAAGTTCAGCTCTTTCATGCGGCCATTTTCCACCGTCATCTCGCCGTGGAATGTTGCGCTCAAGCCATAGGCAACCGAGCCCTCAACCTGTGCTGCGATCTGGTCCGGATTCACGACGTGCCCGCAGTTCAGCGCGAGCACCAGGCGATGCACTTTGACTTCGCCTTTCGCGCTTACCGACACTTCAGCGGTCGCGGCGGAATAGCTCGCATAGCCCATAAATTGCGCGATGCCGCGATACACGCCGGGCGGCAGCGGTTTGCCCCAGTCGCCCTTTTCCGCCGCTGCATCGAGCACCGCCAGGTGCTTGGGGTGCTTCGACATCAGCGCACGCCGAAATGCCAGCGAATCCTTGCCGGCAGCCTGCGCACATTCCTCCATGAAGCATTCGGAATAAACGCCGTTCTGATTGGTGTTCACGCCACGCCACGGGCCGACCCGCACGTGCGTATTGCGCATCGCATACTCGATCAGCAGATTGGGCACGGTGTAGCCCCATTGTGCGTCATGCGGCTGCGCCCATAGGCCCTGTACCTGCCGCTCGTCCTTGCCTTCCTTGATCGCGAGTGGATTGACCCAGGCATTGATCGATTGGCCCGAGATGCGAATTTGCATACCGACGAGTTCGCCTTTTTCGTCCAGCCCCGCGCTCATCTTCGCCTGCGAAATCGGACGGTAAAAATCATGCGCCTGATCTTCTTCGCGACTCCACAACAATTTGATGTGGGTGCCGGGAAACTGCTTGGCAATCGCCGTGGCTTGCTGCACGTAATCCTGTTGTCCTCCGCGTCGACCGAAGCCGCCGCCAAGATCCATTTTGTAGATTTCGCATTTGTCGAGGGGCAGGCCGGAGGACTCGGACAGAGCCGTGTGTGAGGCTTCGCCATTTTGTGTCGGCACCCAGGCCTCCGCGCGCGCTGGCGTGTAGCGCACGGTGCAGCCCATCGGCTCCATGCACGCGTGCGCCAGGAAAGGCGCGCTGTACGTCGCCTCAATTTTTTTCGCGGCACCCGCGATGGCTTTTACCGCGTCGCCTTCGTTGCGCCCGGCATACTGGCCGCCCTTTTCTTCCAGCCCAGCCATGAGCGTTGCCGCGATGATGGCACTTGATGCTTTGGCGTATTCGCCCTCGTCCCACACGATCGGCAATTTTTCGAGCGCGCTCTTCGCGCGCCACCAGGTGTCGGCGAGCACGGCCACCGTGCCTTCGTTCACACGAACCGTGCCCTTCACGCCGCGCATGCCGGCGATCTTCGAGCCGTCGAAGCTCACGAGCTTACCGCCGTGCACCGGACACGCCTTGATCGCCGCGCAGAGCATGCCGTCAAAGCGCAAGTCGGAGGCGTAAACAAGCGAGCCGTCCACCTTTGATTTCGTGTCGAGGCGGCGCATTGCCTTGCCCGCGACCTTCCAGTCAGAAGGCTTTTTGAGCGTGATGCTTTTTGGGTCGGGTGGCGTGAGTTTTGACGCCGCCATCGCTACCTTGCCGAAGCTTGTCGTGCGACCGCTTGCCGCGTGCGTGATAACGCCTTTTGACACGGTGAGTTCGCCAGATGGGACTTTTAGGGCTTCGGCGGCCGCCTGTACAAGCATGACGCGTGCTGCGGCAGCACCGCGACGCACATAATCTTCCGAAATCCGAATGCCACGACTGCCGCCCGTGGACATTTCACCCCACGCACGTTTTCGTGCAAAGCTTTGTCCTGGCGACGGATATTCGGTGCTGACTTTGGCCCAGTCGCATTCGAGTTCTTCCGTCACAAGTTGCGCGAGGCCGGTGCGCGTGCCTTGACCCATCTCGGAGCGCGCGATGCGGATGATGCAGCTATCGTCGGGTTTGACGACGACCCATGCGGTGACTTCAGCGTCGCCCGCAGCAACCGATGCCACAAACGGCGCAGCCTGAGCAGCTGCACGCGAGGACCACGAGGCCGACAGACCAATCGCAAGGCCACCCGCCGCCATCGATGCAGAGCCGATGACGAAGTGGCGACGCGAAGCGTTAGCTGGAGTGTCAAGAGTATTTGTTGTCATGACTGGCTCCTTAAACCGAGGCCGACTGCAGCGTTCGAACGGTTGCCGCGGATTCGAACGCTGGCGCATTGGCATGCTGCTCCGTCTGCGGCCAATCGCCCGCTGACGCGACGCGCATCTTCGACGCCAGATGAATCGCCGCACGAACGCGCTGATATGTGCCGCAACGACAGATATTGGTCATCGCCTCGTCAATGTCCCTGTCGGTGGGCGTTGGCTTCTCCTTGAGCAATGCTGCTGCCGCCATTATTTGCCCCGACTGACAGTAGCCACACTGCGGCACATCAAGCTCCAGCCAGGCTTTTTGCACGGGATGCGACAGGTCCGCCGAAAGCCCTTCAATCGTGGTGATCTTCGCTTTCTGCATCGCCGACGCGGGGATCGAGCACGAGCGCACTGGCCCACCGTCCATGTACACCGTGCAGGCGCCGCACTGCGCGATCCCGCAGCCATATTTGGTGCCAGTGAGTCCGATAATTTCGCGCAACACCCACAGCAAAGGCATGTCATCTTCGACGTCTACCGAATGGATCTTGCCATTGACATTGAGTTGGATCATGAGACGCCTCCTTGCCTGACAAGCGCGCTCGCGGCGGAAATACACCGTGAGCGGTCGACAGCAAGCACGATTGGAGCACACCGCCGAGCCCATCTCATCGCGCGATTTCGATTACTTCACACCAATCACCTGGCCTTGGCTAACCCACGTTGATCACATTACAGCTTTTCGCGGAAAGACAATGTGAATGCGGTACAGACGCCGTATTCAGCAAAACTCAACTTCCTGAAATAATAAGCGGTACCCTATTTGAATCGATCCCTCCAACAAAAAGCTGTTGGCAAAATCAACAGCTTTGCAGCAGGCAATAAAAGGCCACTTCACCCATATCAACAGCGATCGCAATCTCGTGCCGGCGCTCGCTCACCGCAAATTCGAAATAGCGTGATCTCTTCCCGGAAAAAACAAAAAGCCTCGCAAACGCGAGGCTTTTTTAAACATTTTGGGGCGACCGACGGGGTTCGAACCCGCGACAACTGGAATCACAATCCAGGACTCTACCGCTGAGCTACGGCCGCCATTAACACTGAAGTCTCTGAAATTTTTTGGCGCGCCCGACAGGACTCGAACCTGTTACCCCCGGCTTAGAAGGCCGGTGCTCTATCCAGATGAGCTACGGGCACATGAGCTCGTGCTTTCTTGTGCCTTGGCACCATCTCTAATCAAGCACATCGGTAACTAATTCAAGTCTTGCAAACAACATACAAGAACTTCAAGAATTGGTCGGGGCGAAAGGATTCGAACCTTCGACATCCTGGTCCCAAACCAGGCGCGCTACCGGGCTGCGCTACGCCCCGAAGACAAGATTATAGCCCGAATCTATAAGCGCTGCATTCACAATTTA
>JAYUWL010000126.1:0-15398 GCA_043753585.1 Burkholderiales bacterium | reverse complement strand
CCCGGCGATCATCGCCGCGGCCGAAGTCACCGACGCTCAGGCGATCCATCCCGGCTACGGCTTTCTGTCGGAAAACGCCGATTTCTCGGAAAAAGTCGAGAAATCCGGCTTCGTCTTTATCGGTCCGCGTGCGGAGACGATCCGCCTGATGGGAGACAAAGTCTCTGCCAAACTCGCCATGAAAAAGGCCGGTGTGCCTGTCGTGCCAGGAATGGACGGCGCATTGCCCGACGATCCGCGCGAGATCATCAAAATCGCTCGCACGATCGGCTATCCGGTCATCATCAAAGCCTCGGGCGGCGGCGGCGGCCGCGGTATGCGCGTGGTGCAGACGGAAGCGGCTCTGGTTAACGCGGTAACGCTTACCAAAGGCGAAGCGCTCGCGGCATTCGGTAACGGCACGGTCTACATGGAGAAATTCCTTGAAAATCCGCGCCACATCGAGATTCAAATCCTCGCCGATCAGCACAAGAATGCGGTCTATCTTTTCGAGCGCGACTGTTCCATGCAGCGTCGCCATCAAAAAATTATCGAAGAAGGTCCCGCGCCTGGCATTCCAGAAAAGCTGATTGCCAAAATTGGTGAGCGCTGCGCTGAAGCCTGCAGAAAAATCAATTATCGCGGTGCCGGTACGTTCGAGTTTTTGTACGAAAACGGCGAGTTCTTTTTCATCGAAATGAATACCCGTGTTCAGGTCGAGCATCCGGTGACAGAACTCATCACCGGCATCGACATCGTGCAGGAACAGATCAAGATTGCGGCGAATCAGAAGATGACGTTTCGGCAAAAGGACGTCATCAGGCGCGGCCACGCCATTGAGTGTCGAATTAACGCCGAAGACCCGAATTCATTCGTGCCGTCGCCCGGTCGCATCACCAGTTGGCACGCGCCAGGCGGCCCCGGTATCCGTGTCGACTCCCATGCGTACAACGGCTATTTTGTGCCGCCGAATTACGATTCGATGGTCGGCAAATTGCTTGCGTACGGCGCAACCCGTGAGCAGGCAATCGCCCGCATGCGCATTGCGCTCTCCGAGATGATCGTCGAAGGCATCAAGACAAACATTCCGCTGCATCGTGAACTCATGGACGACACCCAGTTCGTTAAGGGCGGCTTCTCGATCCACTATCTGGAGCAGCGTATGGCGAAGCTTGCGGAACGCAGGAAGTGAGTGCGCTGACCTGGCTGGAAATATCCGGCCCGGTTAAGGGCGAAGCTGCGGACGCTATCGCCGATGCGCTGCTCGAAGCGGGCGCACTGGCGGTTGACGTCGCAGATTTAAACGCCGAGAGCGACGCCGAACAGCCCATCTTTGGCGAACCCGGAATGGCGTTGAGCCAGCGTTGGGCTGACAGCCGCATTGCCGCCTTGTTCGAATCAAGCGTCACCACAGATGAACTTGACACGCTATGGAACGTACTGCGTTCCGAAGCAAGCGATTCATTAGGCCCGCATGAATTTCGCGTCGTCCCGGAAACCGATTGGGTTCGCGCCACGCAAGCGCAATTTGAACCCATCGAAATCACACCAAAACTCTGGATCGTGCCCACCTGGTGCGAGCCACCGAACCCAGCGGCGATCAATTTGCGAATCGACCCAGGCCTCGCGTTTGGCACTGGCACACATCCGACGACACGCTTGTGCCTGCAGTGGTTGAGTGACTTGTTGCTTACCGGCAAATCGGTGCTTGACTACGGCTGTGGGTCCGGCATTCTGGCAATGGCGGCGTCGGCTTTAGGTGCGTCAGCCGTTCTCGGCGTCGACATCGACCCGCAAGCAGTCGAAACCGCGCGCCTGAACACGGAAGCGAACCATTTGAAAGTAGGCTTCGCCACCTCGGACGACGAGCTGCAAGCGTGCTATGACGTAGTCGTCGCCAATATCCTGGCGGGCCCGCTCACGGTGCTCGCGCCCGCCATTTGCAGCCACGTCAAATCAGGCGGCGTGCTCGCACTCGCTGGCATTCTGACGCCACAAATCAAGCGAATCCAGACGGCCTATGCACCATGGATCACGCTCATGGTTAGCGGCGAGCGCGACGGCTGGGTACGCATGAGCGGAACGCGGGGCTAAAACCCTGCGCTCACTCTGCTAGCGCACGCGACGCGTACGCTACGATTGCACTATGTCCAACGTTCCATCGCATGTGTCTGCCATTACGCAATGCCCCCACTGCAGCGCGAAATTTCGTGTGCGCCCGGAGCAGGTGAAGCTGCATGCGGGGCTCGTTCGTTGTGGCGCGTGTCGTGGCATTTTTGATGCGGTTGAGCACCTGATCGAAGGTAGCTTGCCACCGATGCCACCGATGCACGAAGCAGTCGACGGCGCATCTCCGCAAACCATCGTTCAGGGCATGCCTGCGATGACAGCGGAGCGCGACGACGCAGCTTTAAACGCGAGCGCCAACGAAGTTAAGGCAATCAACGGCGCGGCAGGAGGCGCAATCGGAGCGAACGATGACCCGTCCGCCAACGCCGATCCCGTTGTGCGCAATCTCGATGCGGATGCACAGGACGCGAACGCTGCAAAAGCGACGCACGATCTGAACAACTACCGTTGGCGTGCGCCGACGCAAGTCGAGTCGCGAGGCGCGCGCTGGACCTACGCGGTGGCATCGCTGGTTGCCGCGTTGCTGCTGGCGGGGCAGTGCGCCTATTTCTTCCGAGACGAGTTGGTGAGCCATGTACCGTTCGCCGCTCCCTATGTTGCGATGGCGTGCGAGCAAATCGGCTGCCGTGTCGAACCCCCGAAGCGCACCGAATCGCTGGGCTTCGTTGGTGCCGATCTTGCCGCCGACCCCGCGCACAAGGGCCTTCTGATCTTTACAACTACATTACGCAACACGGGCGCGCGCACCGTCGCGTTTCCGCATCTCGTGGTGTCACTCGATGGACTGGGTGGCGAGTTAGTCGTGCGCCGTGTTTTCTCGCCTACCGAATATGCACCCGCCACCGCTAATCTCGCGCATGGACTTGATGGTGGTGCAGAGGTCGAAATCAAGCTCTATCTCGATGCCAGCCAGGTCAACATCGTCGGCTTCAAGGTGGACCACGCCTATCTTTAGGCGTTTCATTCGTTATGACTGATCGACAGGCAACCAGCCACGCCGGCCTCCCGTTATGGGTGACCGGGGTGTGTGTCGCCGTGATTGTTTACGCCAGTTTGCAGCCTTTCACAGGATGGACCGAACCCGCGCCCGGCGGTCGCTTCTTTCTGTTTCAGTGGGGGCAGCGCTGGACCTTCGGCGACGCCATCTTCAACGTGCTCGCCTACATTCCGTTTGGTTTTGCTTTGGTCATGGTGTGGCCACTTCGCTGGTCCGGATCGCGCTCCATCATAGCGACGCTCGGATTTGCGCTGGTGCTCTCGCTTGCTATGGAGACCGCTCAAATCTGGTTGCCAACGCGTTATGCAAGTGTGCTTGATACCGCCGCCAATCTGGTCGGTACGCTGGTTGGCGCGCTGTTCGGCGCGCTCGTCATCTCCTCGCGACCGCTGCTCAATGCAGCGCGTTCACTGCGCGAAGTACTGGTGGTGGCTGGCGATTCGGGTGACCTGAAACTGGTGCTGTTGCTGGTCTGGTTGCTTGCACAGACGAACCCGGCGATCCCGCTGTTTGCCGCAACTTTTCACCCCGGACAGAAGGCCGCGTTTGAGCCGGTGGTGTTGGTGGTCGAACTCGTGCAAACCGCGTCCGCACTGATCGGGATCGGCCTGTTTACTGACCTCATTATGCGCAAGCGCTGGATGGGCGGCATTGCGCTGGTGCTGGTGGTCACATTGGCCATTGTGATGAAAACCGCCGCAGCTCAGGCGGTGCTGACACCCGTCGCGTGGGACGAATGGTTGCGTCCCGGCCACACGCTCGGCCTAGCGGTCGGCGCATTCGCCTTGATGGTGTTGTTCTGGTTGCCGCGTGCCGCGAAGTCCATCATCGCGGGCATTGCGCTGATCTCCAGCGTCATGGTGACACTGTTGTTGCCTGATTTTGTCGCAGCAAAAGCGCCGCTATCGATCTTCAGCTGGAACTACGGGCACTTGCTGCATTTGAACGGCTTGACGCATACGATTGTGATTCTGTGGCCATTTTTGGCGACGGCGGTGTTGCTGTGGCGCTTTACGCTGCGTCCAGCTCGCAAAGGTATGGACGTCCGGACAGAAGTCGGCAAAGGCTAAAGTGCATCACTCGGCGGATTCAACCTCTAAAATGCAATGATGCCATCTGAGCTTATTCCTGGCCCGACAGGCGCGCTAGAGGTCGCTTTTCAGCGACCCAGTGACTCGCCAGCCGTTGCACTTGCCCTTATTTGCCACCCGCATCCGCAGTTCGGCGGCACGATGGACAACAAAGTGGTGCAAACACTCGCCAAGTCGTTTGCTGAGTTGGGTTTCGCGACAATGCGCTTTAACTTCCGCGGTGTTGGCAAGAGCGAAGGCAGCTTCGACGAGGGCGTGGGAGAGACCGACGATGCGGCCGCTGCGTTGGCGTGGGCGCAGACTCATCTGGGTCCGTCCGTTCCCTTGGTCGCCGCGGGTTTTTCGTTCGGCTGTTTTGTGCAGACGAGACTGTTGCCGCGTTCACAACCGGATCAACTTGTGTTGATCGGGCCCGCTGTCAATCGATTTGAGATTCCCGAAGTGCCAAAAGATACGGTGGTGATTCATGGCGAAAAGGACGATGTAGTGCCGCTTGCCGACGTGATGAACTGGGCGCGTCCACAAGGTTTGCCGGTGACCGTATTTCCTGGCGCTGGCCACTTTTTCCATGGACGACTGACAGAATTGAAGACTGTGGTCAAGCGGTTTTGCCGTCGCTAAAAATCTACTCAATCGCTTGCCAATGCTCTGGATCAAATCGCTTCACATCATCGCTGTCATCACCTGGATGGCCGGGGTTTTCTATCTGCCACGACTATTCGTATATCACGTGCAGGCCAGCGCAGAAGGTGACGAACGGGGGTCTGCGCGGTTCAAAATCATGGAGCGCAAATTGTTCTGGGGCATCATGACGCCGAGTGCTGTGCTGACAATTTTTTTTGGCGCATGGCTCTGGATTGGCTATGGCATTACCGGTCAATGGCTGATGTGGAAGTTGTTGATTGTGCTGGCGCTCGTGGTGTTTCACGCGCTCTGCTGGCGGCATTTGATGGCGTTTCGCGCTGGCGAGAATACGCACACTGAGCGCTACTTTCGAGTGATGAATGAGCTGCCGGTGTTCGCGCTCTTTGCCATCGTTTTTCTTGTTGTGGTGAAGCCTTTTTGATGCAAGCTGGTCGTGCGCTCGTGCTGTTTTCTGGTGGACAGGACTCTACGACGTGTCTGGCGTGGGCACTGGAGCGTTTTTTCCATGTTGAAACCGTTGGGTTCGATTACGGGCAGCGGCACGGGATTGAAATGACCGTGCGCCTTGAGACGCTGCGCGAGCTGCGCGTCACGTTTCCACAATGGCGCGAACGGCTAAGCGACGATCATGTCATTGACCTCGCCGTGCTCGGGAAAATCAGCGACACAGCGCTTACGCGCGATGTATCTATCGCGTACGAAAAGAATGGCTTACCAAACACTTTCGTGCCCGGTCGCAACCTGCTTTTTTTGATGTTTGCTGCGACGATTGCGTATCGGCGTGGGCTTGACGTGCTCGTCGGCGGAATGTGCGAGACCGATTTTTCGGGCTACCCGGATTGTCGTGATGCCACGATGAAAGCGATGCAATCGGCGCTGTCGCTTGGCCTCGACCGAGAGCTAAAAATCGAGACACCGCTCATGTGGATTGATAAGGCCGATACGTGGGCGTTGGCTCACTTGCTGGGTGGTGAAGCGTTGACGCAGCTGATCAATGAGCACACCCATACTTGCTATAACGGGGTTCGCGACTTGCTGCACGCCTGGGGATACGGCTGTGGCGAATGCCCGGCCTGTTTGTTGCGCAAAGCGGGATTTGAAAAATGGGCTACGCGGTGATTGCCTATAGCGTTGCCCCATGACGTATTCGCGGCTTTCACAATGACCTACGCAGTCAAGGAAATCTTCTACACGCTGCAAGGCGAAGGCGCAAACGCCGGTCGTTCAGCCGTGTTTTGCCGATTCGCCGGATGTAATCTGTGGAGCGGTCTCGAACGTGATCGTGGCACGGCCATTTGCAAATTCTGCGACACCGATTTTGTTGGCACCGACGGAACCCGTGGCGGGAAATATCCCGACGCGATCGAGCTCGCGGCGGCCATCAGAGGCGAATGGCCTGCGACGAGCAAAGGCAAGCGTTTAGTCGTCTGTACGGGTGGCGAGCCACTGTTGCAACTGGACGCCGCATTGATCGACACGCTGCATGCTGACGGCTTCGAGATCGCCGTTGAAACAAACGGCAGCATCGTTGCTCCCTCCGGGATTGACTGGATCTGCGTCAGTCCAAAAGCGGGCGCTCCGCTGCTGCAGTTAAGCGGACAAGAACTGAAAGTCGTCGTGCCACAGCCGCTTGATCTTGAACACCTCGCGACACTCGACTTTGAGCATCGTTTTGTCCAGGCGATGGATGGACCACTGCGCGTAGAAAACACTCAGTTCGCGATTGAATGGTGCTTGCAGCATCCGGAATGGCGGCTCTCGGTGCAAACTCACAAAGTCATCGGCATCCGATAATTGCAATATGAATTACGAAATCACGCAGCGGTTTTTTTTCGACGCTGCTCACACATTGAAGCGTACGATTGACGCCGACGGCTCGCGCCGCATTCACGGGCACACCTATCACTGCGAGGTTTCGCTTGCGGGGACACCTCACGAAAAGAGCGGCATGGTGAGCGACCTGGGTTTGCTGCGCACGCATCTTGACGTGGTGCGTGATCAGCTGGATCATCACCATCTCGATGAAATTGCAGGGCTGGGTGTCCCGACGCTGGAAAACCTTTGTTCCTTTGTCTGGCGCGCAGTCGAACCCAAATTTTCCAACATTGCCTGCGTTCATGTCTGGCGCGAAGGAATGGGTGACAGTTGTCGCCTGCGAAAGTAACCGTGAATACCTCTAAAAATTCATTTGTGGGGCGCATTGTGTCGTCGCGCGGTGCTCGCAATCCTCATGTACCAGGGCGTACATTCCGGTTGCTGCGCTCCGGGCTCCTAACACTGCATCCCCAAAAATGAATTTTCCAACTCATTCACATGGCAACTAACCAACCACACGCCACCTTGTCGGTGAAATCAGCGCCCGTTCAGCAGAAAACTCAGCGGTTCTTCGCGCCCTGTCCCCGTGGTCTCGAGGGCGTGCTTTTCGATGAACTGACGGGACTTGGCGCAACCCACGTCGAGCCTACCGAGGGTGGTGTCGCCTTCCAGGGGCCCTTCACGCTGGGCTACCGCGTGTGCTTGTGGAGTCGTATTGCTAGCCGCGTGCTGTGGCAACTGGCGGAGGACGAATACCACCACGAAGAAGATATTTACGAAATCGCGCGCAGCATCGACTGGCCAAACTTGTTCACCGCGCAGGAATTGATTCGCGTGCAGGTGGACGCGATCCGCTCGCCCGTCACGAGCCTTGAGTTCGTCACGCTGCGCGTCAAAGACGCCATCGTCGACAGCTTTCGCGCCGTGCAGGACGAACGTCCGTCGGTCGATACCAGCATGCCGGATATGCGCATTCACGTCTTCCTCACGGCGTACACCGCGACGGTTTATCTTGATCTCGCGGGCGAGGCTCTGTTCAAGCGCGGTTATCGTCGTGAGGGACTGCAAGCGCCATTGCGTGAGAACCTCGCGGCCGGGATGCTGGCGCTCAAGGGCTGGCGCGGGCAGACGGCGCTGTTCGACCCGATGTGCGGTAGCGGAACGATTTTGACTGAGGCGGCGATGATCGCGATGAATCTTGCGCCGGGTGGGCAGCGGCCATTTGCCTTCGAGAAGATCCGCAATTTTGAGCCGGGTGTTTTTAACGCGATGCGGGCTGAGGCGGCTGCCGGTGCGACACCGTTGCCATCGAATCTGTTGTTTGGCAATGACCGGGATGTTGATGCGGTCGACGTCACACGACGGCATTTGCAGAACATTGGCGGCGAGGCGACAGCCTCTGCTGTGACGCTCACCAATGTGCCGATGGAAACTCTCGTAGCACCTGCTGCTTCGGGGCTCTTACTCACAAATCCGCCCTATGGTGAACGTCTCAACGAACTGGCTGAACTCAAGGCCTGGTATCCCGCCGTCGGCACCTGGCTCAAGAAGACGATGGCGGGATGGAAGGCCTGCTTCATCACGGCTGACCGGGCCATGCCGAGTGGAATTGGTTTCAAGCCTTCGAAGAAAACTCCGCTATTTAACGGCGCGCTCGACTGTCGGTTGTTTGAATTTGAGCTGTACGCCGGAAGCCGCCGGAAGCCGCCGTGAGCCTGCGAGAGACAAAAGCGCCTAAGATGCGATATAAGTTACGATCAATCGGCAGCAGACCATGTACGAATCCGAAATCACTAAATTCATCCGAGACCTTAAAGCGGCACGCCCACATCTTGAAGAAGATCAGCGCAAAGGCCGCGCAATTTGGTGGGACAAAAAGCCGCTGAATGTGACGGAAAAGGCCGAGCAGGACCAAGCGCGCGTACCCCAGCAGCCGTATCCCTACGCTACGAAATAGCGCATTCGCTTGCCTCTCGGACGGCGACGAGCGATCTCTCCACCCGGATGATCGCACGCTCGAGACTCAGTAGCCACGAGCACGAAAGCTGCGAGTTGCAGCAATAGCCCGCCGCCGAAAAAAGCATTACGCGCGAACAAAAAACCGGTGATCGGCTCACCGTCAGCGTGTCCATAGCCATGCGTTTGCAGTAAACCGATGAACGCAAACGTTGCGCCAGCCAAAAGCAAAATGGGCCACAGCAGCTGCGCTGATTGCGAAAGTTGTTCAGCGTAGGCTGTCGCCACCATCACGAGCCCCGCCGGTATCGCTGCGAGCACATGACCCAACGGCCGCTGCTGATCGTCGCTATGACGGCAGTTGCTACCCATACGGCAAGAATGACAAGAAAAGCGAAACGCAATTTCGTGTGGTTCAAAGCATATCTTCTACTCTAATTATCTGCGGTGATACGATCGGGAGCATGAACGAGTTTTGCGAAGTTTCCACGGTTGAAACAGTTGCAGACGCAGATCGCCGTTTCAGTGGTGTTGCACGGCTGTATGGCGTGCATGGCTTCGCGCGTATCCGAGCCGCGCATGCAGTGATCGTCGGTATCGGCGGTGTGGGTTCGTGGACCGCCGAGGCGCTTGCGCGTTCGGGAATCGGTTACATAACGCTGATCGATCTTGATGTCGTATCGGAGTCAAACCTGAACCGGCAATCGCATGCGACGATCGCCAATCTCGGACGCAACAAGGTGGACGCCATGCGCGACCGAATCGCGAGCTTCGCACCAGATTGTGTCGTAACTTGCGTCGATGACTTTGTTGATACGAACAACGTCGCCACGATGTTGCCGGCTGACGCCAGTTTCGTAATTGATGCGATTGACAAGGTATACGCCAAAGCTGCGCTGATCGCGCATTGCGCGAAATCCAACGTCCCGATATTTGTGTGCGGCGGAGTTGGCGGAAAGACCGATGCGTCGAAGTTAACCGTGTCCGATTTGGCCATTACCGAGCAAGATGCGCTGCTCGCAAAACTGCGCCTGATGTTGCGCCGCGAATACGGATTTCCGCGCGCGGGACGCAAGTTCAAAGTGCCTGTGGTGTACAGCAAGGAGCGGCAAGCTGGAGCCGTCGAGAATGCTGGAGCGGGCCTCGCCTGCGCTGGTTACGGCTCGGTTATGCACATGACAGCGGGCCTCGGCATGCTGGTCGCCGGCGAGGCGTTGGCGCTGGTCGCAGCGGGCAGCGCAAAGGCAGTTACTGCGTAAGCCCCCGCAGGGCCAGGCGCGCCTTCGCCTTCCAGAAGTTCCACGGACGGTCAACAACAGTTTCGTTAATCGTCATCGAGCCCTGCGCTTCGCCGGGCGTGAGGTAGTTAACCGATTTGTCGCCTGTCATCTGCGCAAGTCTCATGGCTTCGGTTTGTAGCTTGGCGTTCATCTCGGCCCAGATCGAGCGCGCGACTGCGAGTTTGACGGAATTGGCGACGGTCACTGAACCGTGACCGCGCATCAGCGCGAAGTCATTCTTGTCGAGCGATTGCGCTAGCGCCCTGCCGAGTTTCGCGCTTTTGACCAGCATGTCGTTATCGTCGCCGGCGGAATCGCGTATTTCGAATACTGGGGTGGAGAAACCAAGGAAGCCGCTCATGTGGCAAACAGGCCGCAGCGTCGCGCGGGTGACGGTAAACGGGATAATTGCCGGTGAATGGCTATGCACGATGGACATCACATCAGGGCGCGATTTGTAGATTTCGCTATGGATGAATCGCTCGATGTAGGAGTGGCGTCCGGCAACGTCGTGCACGGTGCCGTCGTAGTCGATTTCCAAAATATCGTCGGCGGTGACGGTCGCAGGCGCTATTCCACAAGCCAGCAAAAATCGGTCGTCGCGCTGGTCGTGGCGCACGCTGACGTGACCGAACCCATCGACTACACCCTCGACATAAAGAATGTGGTTGGCGCAGACTAGATCGTCAATGAGCGCCGGTGATGCCGTGCTCACGCCGTCACTCCGCTTTGATATTGATGGTCTTGATGACTTTGGCGAAGCGCTCGGTTTCATCCTGCAAGACTTTGGCGAGCTCTTCGGACGTGCTGCCGATGGCATCCACGCCCGAGTTGAGCAACGTTTCCACGATGGAGGGCGTGCGAATGGCGGCTGCGATGTCGATTGAGAGCTGGCGCAGCACGGCGGGCGGAATGCCAGACGGGGCCATCACTATGGTCGTCGGCGCGAAATCAAAACCCGGAATGACCGATTCGGAAAGCGTCGGAATGGTGGGTGCCTGCGAGAAGCGCTTGCTCGAATTTTGTGCCAGTAATTTGATGCGGTTATCCTTGACGAATCCGCCAATCGCAGGCAGCGCGGAGAACAAAAATTGCACCTGACCGCCGACCAGCGCGGGTGTTGCCTGGCCCATGCCTTTGAACGGGACATGAACCATATTGAGGCCTAGCGCGGCGGACATGGCTTCGGTGGTCAGGTGATGGGTGCTGCCGATGCCGGACGAACCGTAATTCACTTTCCCCGGATTCGCCTTGACGTAGGCAATGAATTCGGCGAGCGTGTTGGCAGGCACGCTTGGGTGCGCGGCGAGGAACAACGGCGCCTTTCCGAGCGCTGAGACGGGGACGAAATCGCGTTTCGGGTCGTATTCAAGTTTGGCGTACAGCACCGGGTTGATGGTGAACATCGAGCCGTCGGTGACGAGCAGCGTGTAGCCATCGCTTGGGGACGATTTCACCGTTTGCGCCGCAACCGCGCCGTTGCCGCCCGGACGATTGTCAACGATGACCTGCTGGCCCCATTTTTCGGTCAGGGACTTGCTCAAAAGCCGCGCCACGGTGTCCGGGAAGCCGCCCGCAGGGTAGGGCACCACAAGCTTCACAGCTTTGCTTGGGAAAGGCTGCGCAAAGGCAGTGACACCCCACGCGGTTACGCCGACGATTGTTAGGGCCAGGGCTTGGCGAAGCACTCGCGAAATTGTTGTTTGATAATGCATAAAAACATCCTCCAGAAGCAACTCAGAATAGCACCGACCCTGCCGACAGCAATGCGGGGATCTCCCACTTCGACATCATTTCAGGAGGTACAGCTTTTATTTGAAATACCCAGTGCTAATGGGCTAAGTGCTATTTTTGCGGTATTTCGACTTTTGCCAGTTTCTGCCTTTAACCTATACAAAATGGTAGAAATATTAAAAAGCTGATAACTAATATGCGCCGGGACTACAGCGGGGGCTACACTTTCGGAAGGAGGAAAGTTTGTGCGTGTTTTGTTAGTTGAGGATGACGCTGAATTAGGAAGCGGCGTCAATGCGAGCCTGAAGCGAGAGCATTACGCGGTGGATTGGGTGACTGATGGCAGCGCTGCGGCCACGGCGCTGACGACTGGCACCTATGACCTTGTAATTCTTGATCTCGGTTTGCCTAAAGTCTCCGGTTTGCAGGTGCTGCGGCAATTGCGCGCTGGCAACGAGCTGCAGAAAAGCGTGCCGGTGCTCATCACGACAGCGATGGATTCGGTGACGGATCGCGTCGACGGACTCGACGCTGGAGCCGATGATTACCTCGTAAAGCCATTCGCGCTTGACGAGTTGCACGCTCGCGTCCGCGCGCTGATTCGCCGACGCAACGCGGCAAGCAGCAATATGCTGACTCACGGCAGACTCTGCTTCGATATTGCTTCCCGCCAGGCAGCCGCCGACGGTGTTCCGCTCGATTTGTCGGCGCGTGAGGCGGGAATTCTTGAAATGCTTCTACTGCGTGTCGGTCGCGCGGTGACCAAGGAGCAATTGCTGGAGGGGCTGTGCGCCTGGGACAGCGATATTTCGCTGAACGCGATCGAAGTTTATGTGCATCGCCTGCGCAAAAAGCTTGAGCCCGCCGATATCCGGGTGCGCACATTTCGCGGCCTCGGGTATTGCATCGACAAGGCTACGATCACCGCTGCGCAAGCGTTGCAATGAGTCTGGCCGCACGGCTGATTGAGTGGCTGCTGGCACCGTTGTTGTCGATCTGGCTGGTCAGCCTTGGCATCTCATTCATGAGTGCGCGCACCACGGTCGACACGATGCTCGACGACGGTTTAAGCGCGGTCGCGACGATGCTTATCGCCGAGTGGCAGCAGCATATCGCGACCGCGTCGACGCCAGAGTTTCCATCGGCAACGACGCGTCGGTGGATGAACATTGCACCGAAAACACCCGTTGCGTTCCTGATTGTTGATTCCAATGGCTCGCCGCTTGCGGGAGACCCGGAGTTGCAGCCGTTTTTGCGCGAGACTGTGGACGGCGATCGGCCGTTAGCCGCACCCACCACCAAGACCGGATTTCAAGCGGTGAACGGATTTAATACGGTTATCGATGACGATGTCACACGCTTTGTAAGGCTTCGCTTTGAAGTCTCGGGAAGCACCTACACCGTCGGCGTGGCGCAGTCGCGCGACCGCCAGGATGCGTTGTCGCGCGTCGTTACGATGCACGAGGCGGTGGCGCAGACGGCAACGCTATTAGTCGCGTTCTATCTGCTCTGGTATGGGTTAACCTACGTCGCGCGACCTATGAAAGTGTTGAAGGCGCATCTCGATACGCGCGGTGCCGACGATCTCAGTCCGCTGCCCGGGCAGCTTGCGCCCGAAGAGATCGCGCCGCTCATTGCATCAGTCAATGCGTTGATGCAACGACTACAAACCTCGATCAACGCACAAAAGCGATTCATCGCCAACGCGGCACATCAACTGCGCACCCCGGTCGCCGCGCTCCGTACGTTGAGCGAACTCGCCGCGCGGATGCCCGATGGCGCTGAGCGCGAGCAATCGATGAACCGATTGGTCGCCACCGGCGAGCGTGTGAGTCATCTGGCGACACAGCTCTTGACGCTGGTTCGCGCCGAGAGCGCGGGAACGACAAGCCTGAGCGTTACCGTAGATTTGCGTGTGCTCTGTGAAACCGTTGCCCATGACGTGGTGCCACACGCGCTTGATCGAGAGATCGAGTTTTCGCTGGAAGGACATGAGGGAGCCGTGACCGTTGTCGGCGATCCAACGCTGATCGGTGAGCTGGTGCGTAATCTGCTAGACAACGCGTTCAAGTACACCCCGCGTCGAGGCACGGTGATGCTCACGCTGGGTGATGAGCCGCCGTCGATCTCGGTCGACGACTCCGGGCCTGGCGTCCCGCAGTCTGAGTATGGTCGCATCTTCGCGCCGTTTGCGCGCTTTGCTCAAACGGATGCTGAAACTGGAATACCGATTGCTGGAACCGGTCTTGGCCTGGCGATCGTGCGTGAAGTCGCAGAGGCTCATGATGCAAGCGCAGCCGTCGAACGTTCAACTTTGGGAGGGGCGCGATTTGTTGTCAGTTTCGCGTCAGGAAAGCGTCAGAAGCGCGTAAGCGCCTCCACGTAACGTCTGGAGCAATGCAGACTGGCTGGAGGGTCGGTCGCAGCAACCAACGAGGAATAAACTATGTCAAATGCAACCGCCCGCTTCGACGGCAGCGCGAACGCGGCCCCGCGCCCGATGTCTCCCGAAGAAAAGAAGGTTATCTTTGCGTCATCACTCGGCACAATTTTCGAGTGGTACGATTTCTACTTGTTCGGCGTCATGGCCGCCATTATTGGCGCCAATTTCTTCACCAAACTAGACCCTGCGACACGTGATATTTTCACCCTGCTGGCATTCGCCGCCGGTTTTGCCGTACGTCCCTTCGGTGCCATTGTGTTCGGTCGTCTTGGCGATCTGGTTGGACGTAAATACACGTTTCTCGTCACCATTCTGATCATGGGCGTGTCGACGTTATTGGTCGCATTTCTGCCCAATTACGCGAGCTGGGGAATCGCTGCTCCCATTTGTTTGATCGCGCTGCGGCTCCTGCAAGGGCTCGCATTGGGTGGCGAGTACGGGGGTGCTGCGACGTACGTCGCAGAGCATGCCCCGATGGGCAAGCGTGGGTTCTATACCTCGTACATTCAAACCACCGCAACCGTTGGTTTGATGCTGGCGCTCATGGTGATTCTGGGTACGCGCTCGGCACTCGGTGAGAAAGACTTCGCTGACTGGGGCTGGCGTATTCCGTATGCTGTCTCCGGAATTTTGCTGGTCATTTCGGTGTGGATTCGACTCCAATTGAAAGAGTCTCCTGCGTTCGAGAAAATGAAGTCAGAAGGTAAAACTTCCAAGGCACCGTTGTCCGAATCATTCGGTCAATGGAAGAACGGAAAAATCGTTCTTATCGCGCTGCTGGGCCTCACTGCGGGCCAGGCGGTCGTCTGGTACACGGGGCAGTTCTACACGCTATTTTTTCTGCAAACTTTTTTGAAAGTTGAACCCGCCACTGCGAATATTTTGATCGCAGTATCCTTGATTCTCGGCACACCGTTCTTCATCGTGTTTGGCTCGCTTTCCGACAAAATCGGCCGCAAGCCGATCATCATGGCTGGTTTGGCGATTGCTGCATTAACCTTCTTCCCGCTTTTCAACGCGCTCACCAGCTAC
The DNA here is from genome assembly GCA_043753585.1 of Burkholderiales bacterium. Lineage (GTDB taxonomy): Bacteria > Pseudomonadota > Gammaproteobacteria > Burkholderiales > Casimicrobiaceae > Casimicrobium. The sequence continues at coordinate 296 of JAYUWL010000126.1, read as the reverse complement.
GCCAATCCGAAGCTGCAAGCTGCAATTCAAAAGTCGCCGATCACGGTGGTATCGCCTGCCGCTGATTGCAACCTGATATTGAATTTAACCGGCACGAAAGTGTTCACCAGCGCCTGCGACTTAAGTCGTGTGTTCCTCGCCAATGCTGGCGTAAATTACGACAAGGTTGATGGTCCTGCCGGTTCGGTCGCGACGGTTAAAGTTGGCGACAAAGCGGTGGTTGGTTACGACTCCAAGACGCCTACCGCGAAGGAAGACAAAGTTCGTTTCGAGAAAGAAGTTCGCGAAGCGCTGAC
>JAYUWL010000125.1:0-5154 GCA_043753585.1 Burkholderiales bacterium | reverse complement strand
CAAGAACATGTGTGGGACGAGCTACGCGAGAAGAGCTTCCACAACAAAACCTTCGATACGCTCGATGCGTTGGAGGATCAGTTGGTGGACGCGCTCGGTGCCCTCGAAATGCAGAACGAAAGGATCAAAAGTATTGCCGCATGGGATTGGATCATTGATGCTGTTTCTATTGCAAATTAGAATTACCCCGATCAACGACTCGATTGTTGCCCGCATAATTTCCCACGTGAGTGATCACGGGGGAGTGAGCAAATTCCTCCTACGTCTGCCTCCAGAAAACCAGATCCGCCGACCGCAGCTGCGACTTGCTGGTTATTTTGGGGCCAATTTCATCGCCCGCGGGGCTATTGGCGAATGCTGCGCCCTGCGGCAGGTGTTTTGAATTGACCCAGTCTGACGGCTTGCTGGCGACGGGAACAATGAGCCCACAATGGCGAAACACGTGACGTACAACGAGCGCGCAATAGGGGCCAGGAGAAGATGCGGCAACCCACGAGCTGCGATCCAGCGTCTTTGCGTAATCAACGATTTTTTAACTTGAAACGATCACGGCGCACCTCCGGCTGATGGTGGATCAATCTTTCATCGCCCACGATTGAGGCGATGTTTTGATCGTTATCACCACGTTAGAGGGATCTGGCCAGAAAAAGAAGTTACAGCACGCTACGCCGGGCCTGCTACGCGTACGACATGACCTGTGTGGGCCAAGTACTTCGCACGTCAACCGTCGAGCGTCACTGCTCCCAGCGGCGGCATCGGTTCCCCGTACTCAATGTGCTTTTGCCAGGCGTTGCGCGCGGTACTGGCACGGCTGAAGCTTGCCTCGATAGCGCTGATCGCCGTGGGATCAGCCGCAGCGAGCCATCTATCAAAGTCATCCAGACGCGCTCGATATGCGCCAAGCTGCTCCCGCAACGCGACCCGATTCGCCACGGAAATATCCCGCCACATTTCGGGCGAGCCTGCCGCAATGCGCGTGAAGTCGCGGAAGCCGCTGGCGGCGTAATTAAAGTAATCGGCTGAGCGTGGCATGCCCGCGAGCATGTCGACGAGCGCAAATGCAAGAAGGTGCGGGAGGTGGCTGACGGCCGCGAATACGTCATCGTGTTCCGCCGCAGTCATGCGATGAATTTCAGCGCCGGCGGTTTGCCACATCGCTGCCACAACATCCGCTGCGTGTGAGTTTGTTTCAGTTTCAGCGCAAATTACCGTTTTGCGCTTTTCGAACAACGTCGAAAAAGCTGCGTTTGCGCCTGTTTTTTCAGTGCCAGCGATGGGGTGAGCGGGCACAAATTGAGGAAACTTTTCATCGAGCGCTGCTCGGGCTGCTGCCGTCACATCCTGCTTCGTGCTGCCACCGTCGGTGATGATGCTGTGTGCGCCCAAATGCGGCGCGAGTTCCGAAAAAACGCGCGGCATTTGAGCGACCGGCGTGGCGACAAAAATGAGGTCTGCTTTTGCGGCCTCTTCTAGAGTCGCTATTGCATCGATGACACCCAGCCGCAATGCTTCATCAAGATTGGCTTGCGAGCGGCCAACGCCAATCACACGACCCACCGCGTTGCGCTTTTTAAGCGCCAGCGACAGCGAACCTCCGATCAGGCCAACGCCAATGATCGCGAGTTTTTCGATACGCTCAGTCATGACAGCCGCCTGACACTAAAGCACGGCAGCGGGGTAGCTGCCGACGACTTTGAAATAGCTCGATTGCGCCTTGACATCGGCCAGCGCCGCAGCGACCCTAGCGTCGCTGACATGACCTTCAACATCCAGAAAAAAGTAGTATTCCCAGAGGCGATCAGGCGACGGTCGCGATTCGAAATGCGTCATCGAAACGCCGTGCCGCTTGAGCGGTTCGATCAGGTCGACCACCGCGCCCGGGCGATTGGGCGCAGACAAAATGAGGCTCGTTTTGTCTTTGCCAGATGCAGCGACATCCTGTCGACTCAGCACCCAAAAACGCGTGGTATTGTTGGGTGAGTCCTCGATGTTACGAAACAGCATCGGCACGCTGTAGCGGGTTGCGGCCATTTCACCGGCAATCGCTGCGCTGCCGGGTGTGATCGAGGCCAGGCGCGCCGCCTCGGCGTTGCTGGCGACTGGAATACGCTCAGCGAGCGGCAGGTGCCTCGCGAGCCATGCGGCGGTCTGCGCTAGCGATTGCGAATGCGAATAGACCCTGGCTATTGCTGCCAGATCGGCTTCCATGCTCATCAGATTCTGCTGCACACGAAAGTCAATTTCGGCGCAGACTTTGAGTGGACTGGAAATTGATAAATCAAGCGTGCGGCCAACGAATCCCTCCGTTGAATTCACGACCGGTACCACCGCGTAATCCGCCGTGGTTGCCTCGACCATGCGGAACGTTTCGTCAATCGTTGGGCACGGCTCAAACGTTGGTGCAGTGCCGAAATGCTTGACCGACGCGGCGTGACTGAAGGTGCCTTCCGGTCCGAGAAACGCAATGACCAGCGGTTGCTCCAACGCCATGCAATTGCTGATGACTTCGCGAAAAATTCGGGCGATGGCTTCGTTCGAGAGCGGTCCGGTATTGGCCGCCTGCATGCGGCGCAGGATGTTTGCCTCGCGCTCAGGACGGTAGAGGGGTGAGCCGGGCACTTTCACGTGTCCGACTTCCTGTGCGGTGGCGGCGCGTTCGCTGATCAGCTTAAGAAACTGATCGTCGAAAGCATCAATTTTTTTACGCAGGGCGGTAAGGTGGTCAGTAGTGTCGGGCATGACTGGCGTGTCATTCTGGGCAAAGCGAAGACTCAGGTGGAGCCACGAGGCGTTGGCCTAAGGGCTGGCCGTCACCTGATCCTTCGCTGGCCTCAGGATGACGTAGGGAAATGCTGATCAAGAGGCTGCGGCGGCGCATTACTTCGTTGCGTGGTGCTCGGAATTCTCACGTACCAGGGCGTACATTCCGGTTCCTGCGCGCCACACCGCTTTTGGCAACTGCGGTACTGCATCCGTCTCGCTCACTTGTTCAGGGCTTCCCTAACTTCAAATTCTCGCATGGCGTGCGCCCTACGTTGCCAATGCGTGACTAACAAGCGCTTCGACCGATTCAACGGTTGGCGTCTGCCCGCGGCCGCCAATGCTCGACACCCGCCCATCACCCGTGATGCCCACCAATCCGGGTTCGTGATCGCAATAAATTCCGACCGTGCGCACGCCGAACGCGGCCGCGATGTGCGTGAATCCGGTGTCAAGGCCGACGCAAATCACAGCCCTTGCGAGCACTGCGCTGGCGTCCTGTACGCTCAAAAAAGGAGGGATTTCGCCGCCCGCGATTGCGGCGAGACGCTGCACACGTTCGCCTTCGTCCGCACTTCCCCACAGCCACACGATACCGAGATCGCGTGCGCGCAAAGTGGCACTGATGTGTTGCCAGGATGCGTCTGGCCACAACTTTTCCGGCCGACTCGCTCCGCAAATGAGTACCGCATAACGATCAGTTCGGGGCTTCCAATGCAGTGCGGGTGCACGCAGATTGAAGTGAGCCTTCCCGGTAACGGCGTAACCCAAATGGGCCGCTGCCAATTGGCGGGATCGCTCCACCGCGTGCAGCGACTTGCCCACACTCGCACGTCGCTGATAAGCAAATGCTGCCATTGGCTCGCGCGCGCTTGCCGAGTCGTATCCCGCGCGCGGTCCGCGCGCCTGCATGGCCCAAAGCGCGCTCTTCACGAGCCCCTGCATATCGAGCACCAGATCGTACTTTTCAGCTTGTAGTTGCGCACGAGCTTCACTCAGAGCCGCGCGCGTGTCTTTCTTGAACAACGTTCTGCGCCACTTGCGCCAGGCAATCGGGATGACCCTGCGAATGGCAGGATGCATGGCGGGAAGCGACGCAAACGGTGCTTCGACCAGCCAGTCAATCTGTGCATTGGGCAGATGTGCGGCGATATCAGAAATCGCAGGCATGGTGTGCACCACGTCGCCCATCGACGATGTTTTTACGATGAGGATTTTCATTAACGTGGCAGGGGCAATACGTGAACTACTGCTGGACTGAACCAGCCTGCGCGGCCTTTGCCGCATTCGCCTCTGCCACCAGTACCGGGTTGAAACGTGGGTCGTTGTACATCTTGAACTGGCGATACACCTTGAAATACGCGGCGCCAGCGCTGCTTTCGGCCAGCAACTGGTCGAGGCAAGCGCCCAGATCGTTTCTCTGCTCATGGAGCCGTTGCAGCTTCAACGCGGAGGAACCACGGTGTGCAGCATCCACGTCGTTGCGCAGCGTTTGCGCCGACATCGCCTTGATCTTGCGCGACATGATCGACATCCGATCCATGATGCTGCCAGCGGTTTCGCTATTCAAGCGCGCCGAAGCGCCTACCTTCGCCACCGGTTGATCGCTGCCCGCCGTCGCCGCGTCAATCAGTCCGAGTGACAGCAGCAGGAATTCGTCAACCCGCTCAGTAGCGTCGTTTCGGGCCTGGTTGTAACCGTCGATGGCGCGCTTGTTGGCAGTGATGTCGGCGTCCGTCGCGCGGGTACGGCGAGCCAGATCCTCTTCGTCCCACAGCAGGCAGTTGTTGCGGTGATTAGTGGCAACCCAGCGCCACACATCTGCTTGCGCGAAAGCCAGTGGCTCTTCCGGCCAAGTCGCAAGCGCCAGACAGAGATCGTGAAATGATTTGACGTGAACAGCGGTGACTAGTTGATTAGCGTGGTCGAGAAGGAGTGCGGGTTGCGGCAGTGCCATGGGACATGTCCTTGTGGGCCGAATCGGGCAAATGGGCCGGAGAGATGTTGCTAGCATCGAATTATTCAATTATCAACGAACATTGATGGCCTCTTATGGGCTTGCCTGCACGCCACCCAATGACCGAAATTTCATCGCCGCGCCCCCTGATCGTCCGTATTCGCAATTTTATTGGTGACGTAGTGCTGGGTGTGCCTGCGCTGGAGCGCCTTCAGATGGCGGGGTATGAGCCGCATCTGGTTGGCAAGCCGTGGGCGAGCTCGCTGCTCGAACCCTATGGCTGGCCCGTGTCGCGTTATCCGAATTCCTTTGGCGAGCGGCGCGCGCTGCTGCGTCAAGTGTCGCAACCACTGCGCGCACGTGACGTCGGTTTTGACCGACGCGTCAATGCCGTCACTTTTGCGACGTCGTTTTCCAGCGCGCTGGATATGCGCTTG
>JAYUWL010000124.1:0-5182 GCA_043753585.1 Burkholderiales bacterium | reverse complement strand
ATCAATCTGGCGCAGTTTGACGAGCAACTGGCAGCGCTCAAAGTGGATGCTGAATGGCTGGCTAACGCACTGGAAAAAGCGCCGCGTGCCGCCGAGCTGCAGCGCACGGTCGCTCGTGTCGAGGCAGAAATTGCGCAGCTGGGTGCGGTCAATCTGGCGGCACTCGATGAGTTAACGCAGGCCTCCGAGCGCAAACTTTATCTCGACGCGCAAGCAGGCGATTTGCTGGAGGCTGTACATACGCTTGAAGACGCGATTCGCCGCATCGACCGTGAAACGCGCGCGCAATTGCAGGAGACTTACAACAAGGTCAACGAGCAATTCGGTCGCCTGTTCCCGATTCTTTTCGGTGGTGGTCAGGCCAAGCTGGTGTTGACCGGCGACGAGATCCTTGACGCTGGAATTCAGGTGGTGGCGCAGCCGCCGGGCAAGCGAAATGCGTCGATTCAGTTGCTCTCCGGTGGCGAAAAAGCACTCACGGCGACGGCACTTGTGTTCGCGCTGTTCCAGCTGAATCCGGCGCCGTTTTGCCTCCTCGATGAGGTGGACGCACCGCTTGATGATCCGAACACAGAGCGCTTTTGCCGCCTGGTACGCGAGATGTCGGTGAACACACAGTTCCTGTTTATTTCACACAATAAAATCGCCATGGAAATGGCCGAGCAACTCGTCGGTGTCACCATGAACGAGCCGGGCGTGTCACGAATTGTCGGGGTGGATGTATCGGCTGCGCTGCGCATGGCAGAGGCGGCCTGAATTGAAGGGCACTCCTATAAATTCGTTGTTCGGGCGAATTGCTTCGTTGTGGGGTGCTCGCGCATTTGCCAAAAGCACTCATGTACCAGGGCGTACATTCCGGTTGCTGTGCGCCCCACCGATGGTGCCAACTTCAGCGCTTCATCCCGAAAAACAAATTTCTAGAAGTGCCCTGAAAAACTGTGATTGGACTGTCCTTTCATGAATGCCCTCCAAATTGGTTTGATTGCCATAGGCGCGTTAGTCGTTGCCCTGTTGTTTCTGTGGCACTGGTGGCAGTCGCGCAAGTCACTTCGCGCTATCAAGGCTGAACGCGCGGCGGAACATTTGCGTATCGCACCGCGAATGCAGACCGGCGCTCAAACCGGCGCTTCGGCTGGTAATAGTCATCGCTCAACGAGCAATGAGACGAGCGCGCCATCTCACATCGATCCGATCGTTGACGTTGATGCTGCTGCCATTTGGACGCCGCAGGTCGCCCTCGACACTGAGCCTGATTTCGCGGTCGTGCTTTCTCCGCAGCCGCCTGCCGCTGAGACGTCTCGCACGCCGCAATCCGGGCTGGTCGAGGCGCCTATCGTCCCGGTACCCCCGCGCCCAAAACTAATCTCCCAGTGGCCGTTCGATGAACGCCTGCACGTTCACGGATCGGTGGTAAGTTTGTCGGGTGGGCCGTTTGACGCAGCGCCTTTTGTCTCTGCCGCTGGACGTGCGCTGGCTTGGGTGCGTTTGTTCCGGCAAAGCCCGTGGGAGATGTTCGATCCGGCCAACGTGGGTTCTGTGCAGCAGCTTGCGCTTGCGCTGCCGCTGGCGTCGCGTGCAGGCCCGATCGAACCGGAGGACATGGATGCGTGGCGTTTCGTGCTGACCGAGTTAGCCCACGCTCAGGGTTGCGAGGCGCATTTTCACGGTTTCCGCGATGGTCCGGAGCGTGCGACAGAGCTCGACAGTTTTCTCGCGGCCGTGGACATTATTCCGGTCGCCTATCTGGTCAAAAAAGAGGGTGGTCATTGGCTTGGCACACGCTTGCGCGGTACGCTGGAAGCCAATGGCTTTCGCCTGCAATCTGATGGTCGCTTCGCGTATCACGAGGTGGAATCGGACGCCGTGATCTTTCACACGGTGGACGGCTTCGAACGTCCGTTCACACCAGAGCGCCTGCGCACCGAGAATTTCACGGCGCTGAGGTGTACGCTGGAACCGGTACGTCTGGCGCACCCGATGGCGCGCTTCGATATGTACCGGCAAAGCCTGCGCGCGCTGGCAAAACTCCTTGATGCGGATCTCAAAACCAGCGAAGGTGATGTGCTCGATGACAGTCAATTCGCAGCGACGCGGGACGAAGTAAAGACCGCCATGGACGCGCTGGTCAATGCCGGCATTGAGCCGGGATCTGACACCGCGCGCTCGCTCTTCTGCTAGGCGACGAAGCCGTGTTAGCGGACGAATCGGCGGTTCGGCGCGCAGGCGTATTGCGTGATGCGCTGGCCGAGGCCAACCATCGCTACTACGTGCTGGATGATCCGGCGATTCCTGATGTCGAGTACGACCGCCTGTTTCGCGAGTTGCAGGCGCTTGAGGCAGCGCATCCGGAGCTACAAACGCCGGACTCACCGACCCAGCGCGTTGGCGGCGCGCCGCTCGCCGCGTTTTCGCCGGTGCGTCACGCGATGCCGATGCTCTCGATTCGCACGGAAACGGATGTCACTGTCGCCGGTGCTCGCGCATTCGATGCCCGGGTACGCAAAGAGCTGAAGCTCATTGAGGCCGATCCGCCCGTCGACTACCTCGCAGAGCTTAAGTTTGATGGTCTTGCGCTGTCTCTGCGCTACGAGAACGGCATACTGGTTTGCGCCGCAACGCGTGGCGATGGCGAAACCGGCGAAGAGGTGACGCAGAACGCGCGCACCATTAAGTCATTACCGCTCAAGCTTCGAAGCGATAACCCGCCAGACGTGCTGGAAGTGCGCGGTGAAGCGTTCATGACACGCGCTGACTTCAACCAATACAACGACAAACAGCGCGCAGCGGGTCTGGCAACGCTGGTGAATCCCCGTAACGGTGCCGCGGGCAGCATTCGCCAGCTGGATCCGAAACTTGCCGCAGCACGTCCACTATCGTTCTTCGCTTACGGTCTCGGTGGAGTTTCCGGCTGGACGTTGCCACCGTCGCAATCGGCATTGCTGGACGCGCTGGCTGAACTCGGTTTGCCCGTGAATAAAGATCGTCGCCTGGTCTCCGGCCCGGACGCGCTCGCGGGATTTCATGCGGATATTGCAACGCGTCGCGACGCGCTGGGTTTTGATATTGACGGTGTTGTCTACAAAGTAAACCGTCGCGACTGGCAGGTGCAATTAGGCTTCGTCACGCGCGAGCCGCGCTGGGCCGTGGCGCACAAGTTTCCAGCGCAGGAAGAAATTACGCGGGTGCTGGCCATTGAGGTTCAGGTGGGGCGCACCGGTGCGATTACGCCTGTGGCGCGACTGGAGCCGGTTTTTGTGGGTGGCGTGACGGTATCGAACGCGACCTTGCACAACCTCGATGAAGTCCGTCGTAAGGACGTGCGTGTCGGTGACGCCGTGATCGTACGCCGCGCGGGGGACGTGATCCCCGAAGTAGTGCGCGTGGTGCTGGATCGTCGACCGGCTGACACGGTTGAATTTGCGCTGCCATCGCATTGTCCGGAGTGCGCTTCGCTCGTTGAACGACCCGAGGGCGAGGCGATTGCACGCTGTACCGGCGGCATGATCTGCCCGGCGCAGCGTAAGGGCATGTTGCTGCATTTCGCGCAGCGCCGGGCATTGAATATCGAAGGGTTAGGCGACAAACTCGTCGAACAACTGGTTGATGCCAATCTGGTTCACGAAGCGGCGGACCTCTTCGTGTTGACGCAGGAGCAACTGGCCGGACTTGACCGAATGGGCGAGAAATCCGCCGCTTCCGTCATTGTTGAATTGAAAAAGGTGAAACAGGCCGAACTGCACCGCTTCATTTTTGCGCTGGGCATTCGCCACGTCGGCGAGACGACGGCGAAGGATCTGGCGCGGCATTTCCGCAGTATCGATGCCGTCATGAACGCAGACGAAATTACCCTGCTTCAGGTGCATGACGTCGGCCCGATCGTTGCCGCGAGCATCCAGCATTTCTTCGCCAATCCGAAAAATCGGACTGCCGTCGAGCGGCTGCTCGCCTGCGGCTTCGAGTTCACGCCGATTGCCCAACCGGTCGCCGTGCTTGAGACCGTGTCAGGCAAAACCTTCGTCCTGACGGGCACTTTGCCTACGCTTAAACGCGAAGATGCCAGGGCAATGATCGAAGCCGCAGGCGGTAGAGTGGGGAGTTCCGTGTCGAAGAAAACCCACTATGTCGTCGCGGGAGCGGAGGCGGGCAGCAAGCTCGACGACGCAATCCGGCTTGGCGTGACGGTGCTCCACGAATCACAACTAAAAAACCTGCTGAACTCAGACCAAATATGACTCCTCCCCGCCGCATTCGCAAAGCTGTTTTCCCCGTCGCCGGACTTGGCACGCGTTTTCTGCCCGCCACCAAGGCCATGCCCAAGGAAATGTTGACGGTCGTTGATAAACCGCTGATTCAGTACGCGGTGGAAGAGGCGGCTGCGGCTGGCATTACTGACATGATCTTCATCACGGGGCGCAACAAGCGCGCGATTGAGGATCATTTTGATCGGGCCTATGAGCTTGAGAACGAACTGACGCGCGCTGGCAAGCAGAGCCTGCTTGACGAACTCGCCGCCGCCGTTCCCTCCAATATCAACTGCATTTTTTTACGGCAGGGCGATGCATTGGGTCTTGGTCACGCCGTTTTGTGCGCACAGCCGGTGGTCGGCGACGAGCCGTTCGCCGTGATCCTTGCCGATGAGCTTATCAGGGCAACGATTAGTGGCCCAGGCTCACTCGGCTCCACTGCGCAGCTTTGCGACGTCCATGGCCGCTTATGCGGCGACGGCGGGGCTGTTATTGGCGTCAATTACATGCCGGGTGATTCGATCTCGCGTTACGGCGCGATCAAAATTGCCGAGACGATCCCACATGCTGATGGCAATGCCATGCGCCTCTCGGGGTTCGTCGAAAAGCCGAAACCCGCCGATGCGCCCTCGCAATTTGGCGCGATTGGTCGCTACGTATTGCCTGCGCGCATTTTCGACCACCTGAAGCACATCAAACGCGGGTCTGGCGGTGAGATTCAACTGACCGACGCCATTGCCTCGCTGATGGCTGACCAACCCGTCTATGCCGTGGAAACGGTCGGCCGTCGCTACGACTGCGGCACCAAGCTCGGCTACCTCGAGGCGACGGTGAAACTCGGGCTTGAGCACACGGAGTTTGGTCAAGATTTTGCGACATTCCTGCGGGAACAGCTTTAGGCTGAAATGTAGCCTGAATATGGGCTAATTGCGATTTAG
>JAYUWL010000123.1:0-5202 GCA_043753585.1 Burkholderiales bacterium | reverse complement strand
TCATGTGGAGTACGAAGCGCCGGGCAGCTTTCGGCCCAAAGCCAATCGCGATAACGACTACGGAATGAACCGTCGGGCACAACAGGAAAAGCGCGCATACAGCGGCGTGTTCGGCTTTTCCGCGCAGGATTATTCGTTGCAGGAAAGCATGGGGCCGATTCAAAACCACGAGGCCGAATTGTTGTTGCCCACCGACAAAGCCATCGTGATGGCACGGCGCATGTTGGTCGAAGCGGCGGAGGGTTTAGCCAAAGGCATTGAACCACCGGCGCTCGATGCCAGTGCTCAGCGAGTGCGGGCGGCGGGTGTGCTGCTGGCGCGCGATGCGGACCCAGTGGCCTGGGGGCGCGAGCGACTCACCGACTGCAACAACCATCCGGTTTATTCGATTTAGATTTGCGGTAGGGTGTGCACCAGAATGCGCACCATTAGTTTGTAAAAAAAACCTATCGCTATCGTTTTGGCAGGAATGGTGCGCACTCTGGTGCACACCCTACGGAATTATGAAATTGGGACTCGCTATGCACATTCAAACTCACCGCATCATCGCAATCGCATTTGCGGCAATCTCCGTTGCAGCGTCCGCGCAAGACTGGTCGCCCAGCAAACCCGTGCGCATCATCGTGCCCATCGTGGGCAGTACCAACGACGTGCTGGCACGCATGCTCGCACCCAAGCTGCAGGAAGCGCTGGGCCAGCCATTCATCGTAGAGAACAAACCCGGAGCAGGCGGCAATATCGGCGCAGATTTCGTCGCAAAATCTGCGCCCGATGGACACACGCTACTCGTCGGTTACAACGGTCCGCTCGCGGTGAACGTGACCCTGTTCGACAAGATGCCGTACGACCCACTGAAAGATTTGGCCCCAATCACGCTCGCGGTGAAATCGCCGCAATATCTGGTGACGCATCCGAAGAGCGGCATCACGAGCCTCAGAGATTTTGTAGCGCAGGCCAAGGCCAATCCCGACAAACTTTCCTACGCCTCAATCGCCGTCGGTAGCGCGTCACACCTGACGATGGAAATGTTGAAGCTGGCCGCCGACATCAAGGTCACGCACATTCCGTACAAAGGTACCGCGCCCGCTGTGACCGATCTGGTGGGCGGCAATGTGCCCATCGGATTTTTTGTACCGGGCAATGTTCAACAATTCGCGAAAGAGGGTCGACTGATACTGCTCGCTTCAACCGGACTCAAGCGCTTTCCGGGCACGCCTAACGTTCCGACGATGATCGAATCGGGCTATGCGGACTTTGAAGCGCAATCATGGATCGGCTTTCTGGCTTCCGGTGGTACTCCGAAAAACATCATCGATCGTTACAACCGCGAGATGGTGAAAATTCTGAAGTCGCCGGAGATCAACCAGCGTCTGCAAGAGATGGAATTTGAAGTCGTCGCGACAACGCCCGAGCAGTTCACCGCATGGATTCGCTCCGAAATTCCGCGCTGGGGAAAAGTGATCAAGGCGACGGGCGCAAAAGCGGATTGACGAGTCAATGAATCGACTCGCCAAAAAAGTCGCACTGATCACCGGCGCGGGCGCGGGCATCGGCGCCGCAACAGCCCGCGTTTTTTGCAGTGAAGGCGCCGCAGTTTTACTGGTCGATTCGGATGCCGCTGCGCTGGATCGCAGTGCGCGACACATCATCGAGACCGTGCCCGGTGCGCAGGTCAATTCGTTCGTGGCGGATATTGCTGATGATGTTCTCGCTCTGGCCGCCGCGCAACACTGTGCAAAGGTGTTCGGCCAAATCGACGTGCTCGTCAACAACGCCGCGATGCGGAATGACTCGCCGGTTGCCGAGGCAAGCATTGCCGAGTGGCAGGCAATGCTGAATGTCAATTTGATCGGCGCTGCGAATTATTGCCGCACCGCCTTGCCTTTGTTGCGCGCCTCGGGTCACGGCAGCATCGTCAACGTCTCATCCTGCTACGCTGTAACAGGCCGCAAGAACATGGGGCTCTACGATGCGACCAAGGCCGGCCTGCTCGCGCTCACCCGAACGCTTGCGCATGAGGAAGCCGCACACGGCGTTCGCGCTAATGCCATTTGCCCCGGCTCAACGCTTACCGACTTTCACGTCGGTAGAGCAACCGCAGCTGGGAAAAGCCTGGAGACACTCAAGAACGAACGGCACGATACGTCACTGCTCGGTCGCTGGGCCACACCTGACGAAATCGCGTGGCCGATTCTCTGGCTCGCGTCGAACGAAGCGGCCTTCATCACTGGCGCGACGCTCATGGTCGACGGCGGGCTGTCGATCATGTAGCGACGGCAGTCGTGCCGGGAAACCGCAACCGGAACGTACTTCCATGATTCGCTCCACCGACTTCGCTTTCGATCTCCAGTTTCGCGCGGTGGCGCTGCGCCACATGCTTGACGATGGCGAGGCCCAGGCCGGTGCCGCCCGTCTCTCGTGATCGCGAACGATCCACGCGGTAGAAACGCTCGGTGAGGCGCGGCAAGTGTTCGGCCGCGATGCCTGCACCGGTGTCTTTCACTTCCACTTTCACTTCGTCTGCGGCGGTTACAGTGAGCGCAATTTGTCCGCCGGGTGGCGTGTAACGAACGGCGTTTGACAGCAGGTTGCCGAGCGCTGAGCGGAGCTCGTTGGCGCTGCCAAGTACGGTGGCGGGCGCGATGTTGGCCACGAACGTGTGCGTACCGGCGGAGAGCGCTTCCGCATCGGCGAGAACGTCGCGGGCGATGTGTGCGAGGTCGGTGGGCACCGATTCAGGCGGCATCTGATCGTTTTCCATGCGCGCCAGCGTGAGCAAATCCTCGACCAGTCGCTGCATGTTGCCCGTTTGATTCGCAATCAAATTCAGGTAGCGCGCGCGCTCCACCTCATCAAGCGGCAAATCGGTGATGGTTTCCACGAACCCGCCGACGACAGTGAGCGGCGTGCGTAATTCATGCGATACGTTGGCGACGAAGTCACGCCGCATGCGATCAAGTTTTTCGCGCTCTGTGACGTCGCGCGTGAGCAGCAGACGGGCCCCGGCTGTGCCGTCATCGCTGCGCTCAAGATGAAAAGAAATTGAGCGTCCGGAGAGCGCAATCACCGGCTCCTCGCGCGAATCGTCCTGAAGATAAGCCGCGAATTCCGGCGAGCGAATGAGCTGTGTGATGGGCTTTCCGACGTCGCGAAATGCATCCAGCTGATGCATTACGAGCGCGGCGCGATTGCACCACACGATACGGTTGGAGGCGTCCAGAAGGAAAAGCCCGTCCGGCACCGCATTGGTTACTTGCTTGCGCTGAACGATCTCGGCGTCCCGATCCTTGACGATCTGTTGGCTATCTTTCAGGCGAGAGCGCACGCTACTCATCACCTCAAAAAACGGTCGATCCACGGTGTTCGCGTCGCGCATCAAATCGTTCGCTGCACGATCCTGTGCTTGAACCCGAAAAGCAAGCCAGACGCAGAGCGCCGCCAGTGTTACTGCTGCGATCCAGGGCGTCCAGATAATGGAGAGCACGACGGAGCATAGTGTTACAGCGCCAACAATATGAGGCAGTCGATTCATGGTCGCGAGTGTAGTTTGCGCGGCGGCTCGCCCGATGTCGGCTCCGTTACTGCCGGAAATGTCGTCCGCAATGTGCTCGCTCAAATCGCCCAAGCCAACTAAAGGCCGCGAATCGATCGGAATCACCGCTTGCGCAAACGATAACCGCCGCCGCGCACAGTCTCCACCAGCGCGTCATGGCCGGTCGGTTCCAGCGCAATTCGCAGGCGGCGCACATGCACGTCCACAGTGCGCTCTTCGATGAACACATGGTCGCCCCAGACCCCATCCAGCAACGCTTGCCGGGTCATGACCCGATCCGGGCGCGACATCAAAAATCGGAGCAGTCGGAATTCTGTCGGTCCGACTTTAAGCTCGGTGCCATTACCGGAGACGCGATGCGCAGCGGGCTCCAGACGCAGCCCCGCCACCTCAATCGGTTCTTCACTCGTTTCCGGAGCGGCGCGACGCAGCAATGCCTTAATGCGCGCCATCAGTTCTTTCGGAGAAAACGGCTTGGTGACGTAATCATCCGCCCCGACCTCAAGGCCGCGCACCTTGTCGTCTTCCGCTGCGCGCGCGGTCAGCATCAAAATCGGCAAGTCGCGTGTGCGGTCGTCCTTACGCAGTTCGCGAGCGAAATCGATGCCTGATTTGTCCGGCAGCATCCAGTCAAGCACGATTAAATCCGGTAGCGCCTCGTCGACGATGTCTCGCGCATCGAGCACCGCGTGCGCCACTTTCACGGCGTAACCCGAGTGCTTGCAGTGAAGGGCAACCAGCTCCGCTATTGCGGGCTCGTCTTCAACAATTAGGATTGTGGCTGGCATAGCACTGTATTTTGTGACAACGTTGTTACGTTTGTGTGACAGCCACCGCGCGCTACGCCGTGGATCACTCGCCGCCGCGCGTACAGCTCCGACAGCTTGATGGCATTGTTGGGAAAAGCCCGGTCCTCGTGTTGGACCATCATTGCAGTTTCACAGATTGACGAGCGATTCGCTACGTGATGTGAGTCACCCCATCCGATCTCGCTTCATCACAAACTTGCACGCTGTCGAGGGCAGGGGGATAATGCGATTCAGATAGTGTGTCTCAGGGGAACAGAATGTACAGATCGTCGGCATTTGCCAAAACGATGTTGTCGGCCTTATTGATGGCGGTTGGAGTGGTATCGGCCGCAACGATTACCGTAGTTCCCGCCGGAACCGGATCTGGTGTCCTCACCAGCAACGTGGGCTCGATCAGCTGTGGCGTCACCTGCAGCAGCATCATCCCGAACGGCACCGCGATTGTCCTTACTGCGACGCCGGCATCAGGGCAGCGATTTATGGGCTGGCTCGGCCCATGCACCAACACCGGTACCTGCAACTTTATTGTTAACGGCGATGCGACGGCCATTGCGACCTTCGCTCCAATCATTGTCGGCACACCGACGTTTGATATCGATGGTAACGCCAGTTGCGGACCGTTGACCGACGGCCTGCTGCTCAATCGTTACATGATGGCTCTGCCCACGGGGGCATCGATGGTTGGCGCCACGCCACCGACGGCGCTGCGCCTGTCGACGCAGGACGTTGGCGATTATTTGACTAGGGAAACACCGATTTAATCAATCTGCGCAGAGCCAGTTGCGAATCGCGAACGCCTACTTTCGCGAGTCTTCAAATTGTGTGGCTTTTCACGAATCT
>JAYUWL010000122.1:0-5240 GCA_043753585.1 Burkholderiales bacterium | reverse complement strand
ATTCCAGACGAACCTGTGCCTGTATAATATTCGGCGTTTCAAAACCTGCGGCAGAAAGCGCATTTTGAATGTACTGCTCGCTGTGTTTGTAGCGCCCTGTGATGTCAAGCAGGAGATCACGCGGCGTTCCGCCCGCATCGGTTGCGATTTGCCGCTCCACGGTAAATGCCAGCCAGCCGCCGGCGTTGAGCACGGCGAAAGCTTGCGCAAACAGCCCATCCAGTCGCCCGAAATAAACCAGCGTGTCAGCCGCAAACAGGACATCGAATCGCCCGCCACTTTGAACGGTGGCATTGAGATAGGCCGTTAGTTCCATTACCTCCAACGCATCATAGCCACCCGCGTCGCGTGCTTTGGCAAGCATGCCCGAGGACAGGTCAACACCGGTCAAATGCCGCGCCCACGGCCGCAACAGCGGCGCGCAGAGCCCTGTGCCGCAACCCATGTCGAGAACATCCAGCGTGCCACGCGCTGCGCTTGGCAGTAGCCCGTCAAGATGTGCGCTCAGCACCTCGGGGCCGCGGTATTGCAGGGCATCGCGCAAATGCACGTCAAAGCGAGCGGCGGCCCGATCAAAGGTCTTTTCAACGAATGCATCGGCGGCTCGCTCGGGCACCGCTTCGTCACTGTAGGCCGCCAGTAAATGCGATGCGGTGGGCTCGCCGGGGGCAATCGCACACCATGCGCGCAGCACCGCAATGGCCTCGTCGCGACGTCCGAGTTGATCGAGCGTCCAGGCGAGCGGCCGATAGGCGTCGGTGGCTGACGCGTTTAGCGAAATCGCTTTCTGCAGTAGCTCCATCGCTTCGTCCTGAAAGGCGGGATACTCATGCAAAATGCTGCCCAGCTTTACCAGCGCCAGGCCATTATTCGGGTGATCCGAAAGCAGTTGCCGATACACAGCGGCAGCATCGCGATCACGATTCTGTTCGGTCAGAAAGGTGCCGAGCCTTAGCAGCGCGTAGATGTCGTTGGGGTTATTTAAAACCGCCCCGACCAACTCCGCTTCGCGCGATTGGGCCGCTGTTACCGCTTCGGCTGCCGCCGCGCCATCCGAGTCGACCAATGCACTGCTGTCCATAATATTCGTACCTATTCGTTTTAACGGGTCGCTAATCGTTCATGGTTGTGGACGCCGTGCCGGGGTGCCAGACTACGCAATTGCGTCCTTGCAAGTGAACTATCGTAGGTTCCCTGTGCTTTTAATGAGGGTGACGAGCCACCCAATTACCGGCCGGCCGCCCTCCGCTCGCAACGCGACGCGTTTGATGGCCAGCACCTGAAGGGCAGCCTCGTGCGCGACAGCAGAAACGTGGGCAAGACTATGCGCATAACGCCCGCTGGGTAGCAGTTGATGCGGTGTTGCGTCGTCATCCAACGCCTCGACCGTGAAGATTACGTGACCGCCCGCTCGCACCGCCACCGCTGACGCCTGAATCGCCTCATTCAGTCGACCAAAATAGCAGAGCGTGTCGGCTGAAATCATCACGTCAAAGGCGGCTGGGTGGGCGTTTAAAAAACTTACCAGTTCGGCCTTGTGCAAATCTGTGTAGTCAGCACGAGCTTCGGCAAGACTCAACATGCCACCCGATAAATCAAAGCCACACAGGCGCCTGGCCCACGGCTTCATCAGCGGGCCGCAGAGCCCCGTGCCGCAGCCCGCATCGGCAATATCGAGATTGGCTTCCGCAACCGGAAATAGCTCGCGCAGCGCATCGCAAACGCGCTCAGGCGCGTGATAGTCGAGCTGGGCGAGTTTCGCGTCAAACGAGGCCGCGAAACCGTCAAACACCGCCTCGACATAGCCATCGCTGGCGCGATCGGCGTAATCCGGTCGCAATAACGCAGCTAGATGGTGCTGGATCACCGGATCGTCAGGCTTCTCGGCAAGCCACTTTTCGTAATGCGCAATCGCCTCCTGTGTGTGCCCCAAGTGGATCAAGGCGCGACCCACATGCTCGCGCGGCGCGTTCTGCGGCATCAGCACGATCGCGCGACCACAGGCGTCTACACCTTCAATCACCCGGCCCAGTTCAATCAACACCTGCGAGAGGTTGTAGAAAGCGTGAGCAAATTCCGGCGAGAGCTCGGTCGCGCGTCGAAAAGCCCGTTCAGCGGCAGCGATGTCTTCCGACATCCGCATGCGGCCCAGATTGTTGTAGGCCGCTGCGGCGTCTTGCGTTTCGCCAGCGAGGGCGATGCTCTTTTGGTAGGCGACGATGGCATCGTTGCGTCGATCCAGCTTCGAGAGCACGTTGCCCAATTCGTTCCAGCGTCCCGGATCATCGGGTTTCAGCGTGATCGAGCGTTCAATCAAAGCGAGTGCTTCGACAGGTCGTCCCTGCATGTCGCGCAGCGCGCCGCACAAATGCAGCGCGTCAGGGTCGTCAGGCAGGACTTGGAACACTCTGCCGAGCATGACTTCCGCGCGATCCAGATGGCCGTTTGAAAGGAACCGCTTAACCAGATCAATCACCTGCGGAAGCGTCAGCGCCACCTCCGAGTCAGCGGCTGGTTGGGGGGGCTCCGCTACGGATGCCGAAATCGGTTTTGTGTTGTTGTTTTCCATGCTTCGCAGTGCCGACGACAACTCGTGTCAAAAAGGTAGCGTCTCAGCAAACCGTAAGAGAAGACCCAAAAGCGCATGAGCGCATTCGGGTTCACTTCGCACGGCGGCTCGCTGATCGCTGCAATACCTATTCGAAGGCGTATTCAAAGTCCCCGGAAGCGACACCGATATCGACCTTTTTAAGCGCGTGACCTTCCATCGTACGACGCAAATATTCCTCGGACAACTTTGGCAGGATGGTGTTGGTCAGGATCGCGTCGATCATGCGGCCACCGCTTTCAATTTCAGTACAGCGCGATGCGATCAGTTTGACGACATCCTCGCTGTAGGTGAACTCTGCTTTGTGGTTCTCCGCAATGCGCTTCTTGATGCGCCCCAATTGCAGGCGAATGATGTTGCCAAGCATCTCATCGCTGAGCGGGAAGTACGGCACAGTCTGAATTCGACCAAGCAACGCAGCCGGGAACACCTTGAGTAGCGGCTCACGCAGCGCTTTGGCGATGTCTTCCGGTTGCGGCATCAACTCAGGGTCACGCGTCATGCTCATGATGAGCTCGCTGCCGACGTTACTGGTCAAAATGATGACGCAATTCTTGAAGTCGATCGTGCGGCCTTCGCCGTCTTCCATAATGCCTTTGTCGAACACTTGGAAGAAGATTTCGTGCACGTCAGGGTGTGCTTTTTCCACCTCGTCGAGCAACACTACGCTGTACGGTTTGCGCCGTACCGCCTCGGTCAACACGCCGCCTTCGCCGTAGCCGACATAGCCCGGAGGCGCGCCCTTAAGCGTGGAGACGGTATGCGCCTCCTGAAACTCGCTCATGTTGATGGTGATCATGTTTTGCTCACCACCGTAGAGCTGCTCGGCAAGCGTGAGCGCGGTCTCGGTTTTACCAACGCCAGACGGGCCAACCAGCATGAACACACCAATCGGCTTGTTCGGGTTGTCGAGCTTGGCGCGGCTAGTTTGAATGCGCTTGGCGATCATGTCGAGGCCGTGACGCTGGCCGATGACACGCTGATTCAGGGTGTCGGCGATTTTGAGGATGGCCTCAACCTCGTTTTTCACCATGCGTCCAACGGGAATTCCAGTCCAGTCGGCGACCACAGAAGCAACTGCCTGTGCATCCACAGCGGGCAGGATCAATGGCGTGTCACCCTGCATCGTGGCGAGCTTGCCCTGCAGCTCGTTCAAATCCTTGAGCATGGCAGCGCGTGCGTCGTCTCCGAGCAGGACAGCAGTATCAACTTTGCCGTCGCCCGAGCCTCGCAACTTGCCACGCAGATCGAGGATTTGCTCGACGAGCACTTTTTCTTCTTTCCAGCGTGCGTCTAGTAAAGTGAGTTTGTCCGCGTGGATCGCACGCTTGGCTTGCGCCTCGGTCAGGCGTTCACCGATGGCGATGCCCACCGCCGCCTCGCGATCAATGATGCCGATTTCGACGTCGAGCATTTCGATCTTACGCAATGTATCTTCGACTTCCGGTGGTGTCGCATGCTGGCTCACGGCCACGCGAGCACAACTGGTGTCGAGCAAACTGACCGCCTTGTCCGGCAATTGACGTGCGGGAATGTAGCGATGCGACAGGTTCACAGCGGCCGTGATTGCCTCATCCAGCAACAACACTTTGTGGTGTTTTTCGAGCACAGTCGCGACGCCGCGCAACATGGCAACGGCCTTCGGCTCGTCCGGCTCCGGAACCTGCACCACCTGAAAGCGTCGTGTCAACGCCGGGTCCTTCTCAATGTATTTTTTGTATTCCGCCCAGGTCGTTGCGCCAATGGTCCGCAGCGTGCCACGCGCAAGCGCAGGCTTGAGCAGGTTGGCCGCATCGCCCGTGCCAGCAGCACCGCCCGCACCCACGAGCGTGTGAACTTCGTCGACAAACAGGATGATCGGCTTCGGGCTCGCCTGTACTTCATCTATGACTTGACGCAAGCGCTGTTCGAATTCGCCTTTCATACTGGCACCGGCTTGCAACAACCCAATGTCGAGCGTCAGAAGCGATACATCTTTCAGCTGCGGCGGTACATCTCCCTTTGCTAAACGCAGTGCGAACCCTTCAACCACGGCGGTTTTTCCGACACCCGCTTCGCCCGTAAGGATAGGGTTGTTTTGACGGCGACGCATGAGGATGTCGACAATCTGGCGAATCTCTTCGTCGCGTCCGGTCACCGGATCGAGCTCACCATTTCTGGCCTTTTCGGTGAGGTCAATCGCGTATTTCTTGAGCGCTTCCTGCTTGCCCATTTGCGCGGGAGCCATGGCACCGCTGGCCTCGCCGGGTTCACCGCCAAGCCCAGAACCGTCGCTTGCGGCAAGCGCCTCTTCCGGTGAGCCTTTGACTATGTCCGACAACCTCTCCGAGAGCGCATCAATACCAAGCTTTTCAAACTCTTTAGAGATGCCGTACAGAATGTTGCGCAGCCCCATCGTTTTGACCATGCCGACCATGATGTAGGCGCTGCGCACCTGCGAGTCACCGTATTTGAGCGTGCCATAAACCCAGGCACGCTCAACAGCCATTTCAATATGTTCCGACAGATCGGAAATAGCCGTGGCACCGCGCGGCAGTCTATCCAGCGCCTTGGTGAGATCAGCAGCAAGTTTTGAGGCATCAACTTCGAAGTGTCTGACGATCCGATGTACGTCGCTGTCATTGGCACTCAG
>JAYUWL010000121.1:0-5256 GCA_043753585.1 Burkholderiales bacterium | reverse complement strand
ATACCGCCCGCGAGTCGCGGTTGCGTGTAGCGAAATTCAGTACTTGGCGCGACGAGGCGATCGGCATCAGCGTAGACGCCGTGTAGCGACCGCCAACGCTTCCGACGACCAGGCTGCCCTGCTTGTCGCCAACTTCGTAGTAGAACGGCGCGATGGCGTTGCAATTGGGGTGGGGTTCGGCGGCTTGACGAACGATATCGGCGCGCACCGTAATGTCTCCCGCATTTTTAACTGCGGTGGCACAAAACGCGACGCCTTCGCCCGTCCAGCGACGCGAGATCATGGCGTTGTACTGATCCGCACCGACAATGCAGCGATGATTTGCTGATTTGTCCGCTGTGCCGGGGCGAAACGCGTGGTACACCGGGAAGCGTGGGTGGGTCGGGCATTGTGCCAATGCGGAAGGCTCGGCGATCGCGAAGTCGTAGCCCTCATAGCTGAAGCCTGCCGGTGGTGACGTGATCCACTGTTGGCAATCAACCGATTCACGCCCATAAAAATAGCTGCTGGTGAAAGGCGATGCGATCGAGATGTAGAAACGACAGATGCGCTTGTTTTACCGTCGCTGCAGTCGCGGGTAACGCAACAAACGCCGCTCCGGTGCGGCTAAACGCTGCGACTGTGTCAAGCATTTGCTGCTCGTCAGCCCGACCGGTGATGAAGTAGGCATCCAGCCCTTCGTTGTAATACTCGGTGACCGTCACTGTTTCCGCAGCCTGCGTGGCCCGACTCGCCAGACAAAGTGTGGCGATCAGGAAATAGTTCAATATTGGCGAGAAAACCGGTGGGGGAGACTTCAATGGAACCGGCATGCCCATTTATTCAATGAATCCCGCTCCGCACGCCTATGGCTTGTAACGAACTGTAAGGTGGCAAAGCTGTCGCGCGAATCACGCGCCACTATCGGACAAATGTGCCGTCGGCCTTGATCACCGTGATGTCGACAAAGGTTGATCCGGTACGATCGTTCGGCCCATATTTGACTTCGTAGCCGCCGAGGTCAAACCGCCCCATCTTTTCGAACGCCGTCACCAGCCCTTCATGGGTCACCTGCTTTCCAGCACGCTTCAATCCTTCGACCAGTACGACCGCGCTCAAATAGCCCTCCATGCTCGACCAGCCAAACGGCTCGCCCGGAAACGATTTCTTCAGGTCATCTTCATACGATCTTTGAATTGGGGTCGCACGCGAATTCGGGAACGGCGCAATTTGCGACATGATCGTGCCTTTTCTGGACGTGCCGGCAAGCCGCGCCAGTTCCTGCCCACCGGAATTGACCGCGAGAAACAGTGGGCGCGGGCCGAGTGCACGGGTTTCCCGTATCAATTCGGCGTAGCTGCTGTAAGAGCCATGATTAAGCACAACGTCCACGTTCGAAGCTACTAGCTGCCTGGCGATCGCCTTAATGTCCGGTTTGCCAGCCACCGCAATCGGCAACACCATCTCCATGCCACGCTGTCGCGATAATCGCGTCACATTGGCAAGGTGTAATCGACCCGTTTCGCTGTCGGAATGGATCAGAGCTACCGTCTTGTTGCCCAGCCCGGCGGCGGTAGAAAGTAGCGATGCAAACTCATCAAGGTGCGCCGCCCGAACGGGAAACACGTAGCGATTGAACGGGTCGCGCAGTTGCGGCGAGCCAGCCATACAGGCAATGAGGGGAATTTTCGCCGCGGTGATCACCGGCAGGAGCGCACTGCAAGGCCCGCCTTCGGCCATGCCGTAGAGCGCAACTGCACCTTCACCAATCAGGACGCGCGCGTTGTCTACCGTTCGCTTCGCATCACCCCCGTCGTCAAGCGTTTTCAGCACAACACGCTCGCCGTTTACGCCGCCGCTTGCGTTGATCCGGTTAACGTAGGCAAGGGTGCCTTTGACAATGGCCTCCCCCTGCAGCGCTAGTGGGCCGGAGCGGGCGATAGACTGGCCAATCAGGATGACCGCGTTGGACGGCATTGAAGCCGTAGCCAACGTCATGACGAGGCATCCTAAAAACGACCATTCGGTAGTTTTCCATCCCCGCGACCTAAAAAAATCAAGTTTGGGTTGCATGTCTTTGGCTCCAGCGAAGAACCTGCCTCATATCCTGCGGATAACTAGCCGCGGATTGTGGGGCAGTAATAATACTTACACGAACAGTTTATGCCGTTATCGCGGAGTTAACCTTTGCGTTGTGTCATTTGGCGTGCGGAAATTGCCGATGCGTTGGTAGTGCTGCGAACGGGTGAGCAGACAGAACTTGGCCCACAACAGAAGGGGGCCATGAGTCAGCTGGCGGACAATCAACTGTACAAATTGACAGTTTTGTGCGCTGCAAGCGATAATCCCGCGATGCGCGTTACTTATCCCAACTCCCCGTATTCCCTTGAACAACCGTTTCCACCGGCGGGCGACCAGCCCACCGCCATCGCCACCCTGGTTGACGGCATCGATGCTGGATTGCAATATCAAACGCTCCTGGGAGTAACCGGCTCCGGCAAGACCTTCACAATGGCCAACGTCATCGCGCAGACCGGGCGCCCGGCGATCGTAATGGCACCGAACAAAACGCTCGCCGCGCAGCTCTACAGCGAGTTTCGCGAGTTTTTTCCGGATAACGCGGTTGAGTATTTCGTGTCGTACTACGACTACTACCAGCCGGAGGCATACGTGCCGTCGCGTGACATGTTCATCGAGAAGGACAGCGCAATTAACGAACACATCGAGCAGATGCGCCTGTCCGCGACCAAGAGCATCATGGAGCGGCCCGATTGCATCATTGTCGCCTCGGTGTCGTGCATTTACGGTATCGGCGATCCGGTGGATTACCACTCAATGATTCTGCATTTGCGCGAGGGTGACAAGCTAGATCAGCGTGCCTCGATTCGCCGCCTCACCGAGATGCAGTATGACCGGAACGATACCGATTTCGCGCGCGGGCGCTTTCGCGTTCGCGGCGAAGTGCTCGATATTTTTCCCGCGGAGCATGCCGAGACTGCGGTGCGCGTTACGTTCTTCGATGACGAGATTGAACAACTGCAATTATTCGATCCGCTCACCGGCCATATCAAACAAAAAATCGGCCGCTTCACGGTGTTCCCCGGATCGCATTACGCCACGCCGCGATCAAGTGTGTTGAAGGCCGTCGAGGCGATCAAGGTGGAGCTGCATGAGCAAAAGAATTTCTTCGTTTCGCAGATGAAACTGCTCGAGGCCCAGAGGATCGAGCAGCGCACACGCTTTGACCTTGAGATGATGGCCGAGATCGGCTTCTGCAAGGGGATCGAGAACTATTCTCGGCACATGAGCGGACGACAACCGGGCGAGCCGCCACCCACGCTGATTGACTACATGCCGCGCAATTCGCTCATGTTCATTGACGAATCGCATGTCACCGTGAGCCAGGTTGGCGGCATGTATCACGGAGACCGTTCGCGCAAAGAAAATCTCGTGAATTACGGCTTTCGTTTGCCGAGCGCACTCGACAATCGGCCGCTCAAATTTGAAGAGTTCGAGCGGCTGATGCCGCAGACAATTTTTGTGTCCGCGACGCCGCAAAAATATGAGCAAGAACATGCCGATCAGGTTGCCGAACAGCTCGTCCGCCCAACGGGTCTGGTTGATCCGATTTTGATCGTGCGACCGGTGAAAACACAAATTGACGATTTACTGGCCGAGGCGAATTTGCGCATTGCCAAGGATGAGCGCGTGCTAGTCACCACGCTCACCAAGCGCATGGCCGAAGACTTGACTGACTACTTGAACGAAAACGGCATCAAGGCTCGCTATTTGCACTCGGACATCGACACCGTCGAGCGGGTGGAAATCCTGCGCGATTTGCGGTTGGGTGAGTTCAACGTGCTGGTCGGCATCAACCTTTTGCGTGAAGGGCTGGACTTGCCAGAAGTGTCGCTGGTCGCGATCCTCGATGCTGATAAAGAAGGCTTTTTGCGAGCGGAGCGTTCGCTGATTCAAACCATTGGTCGCGCTGCGCGCCACATTAATGGCACCGCGATTTTGTATGGCGACAAAATCACCGATTCGATGAAAAAAGCCATCGACGAAACCGAGCGCCGCCGCAACAAACAAATTGCCTTCAACCTCGCCAACGGCATCACGCCCAGAGGGGTACAAAAGGCGATCAAGGACATCATCGACGGTGTCTATGATCCGGATGAAGAAAAGCGCTTCGCCAAGGACGCCAAAGCCAAACGCGAGTTCGGCGCGATGGATGAAAAGAGCCGCGAGAAAACGCTCAAATCACTGGAGAAAGCTATGCTCGATGCGGCGCGCAATCTGGAGTTTGAGAAGGCAGCCGAGATGCGCGATCAGCTCACCAAATTGAAGGAAGAAATGTTTGGCGTTGGGCATGCGGGCGCGGGATAGCTGTTTTATTTCCTCTCCCGTTGTGGGAGAGGGTTAGGGTTAGGCGGCTGGTGGAATGAGGCGTCACGCTACTTGTGGTTTTCGTTAACGCCGCACCCCTTATCTTCTCCAGTAAAGGGAGGGGGCCGAACCTAGATAATGCGGGAATGGAACTCGCCGCCTACCTCAAGTCCTTCCTCGGTCTACTGGCCATCGTTGATCCGTTCATCGCGGTGCCGATGTTTCTGGCATTGACGCCGACGGCAACGGCTCAGGATCGATTCCGCATTGCGCGCATCGCGGCGATTTCGGTGTTCTGCGTGTTGGCCATTGGGCTGGTCGCTGGGGGGCCAGTGCTGGATTTTTTCGGAATTTCGCTGCCCGCGTTTAAGGTGGCGGGCGCTTTGCTGCTGTTGCTTTCCGCGATGGACAGTTTTAATGCGGCACCGGGTCGTCAGCGGCAAACACCTGAAGAGGAGGAGGAGGCTCGTCATAAGCACGCCGTTGGCGTCGTGCCAATCGCCATCCCGCTGCTTGCCGGACCCGGGGCGATTTCGATGGTGATCGTGTTCGGACAATCGCATCCCGCGATCAAACATTTGGGCAGCATCGCGCATCTCGGCATGATGCTGCTGGTGATCGCTGCGGTTGCTGTCATCACATGGGTCACGCTACGTGCAGCGCAGCGCGTTTCGGTAGCGCTCGGCATCACCGGCATGAACGTGGCAACGCGAGTCGGCGGATTAATCACAGCGGCGCTCGCCGTAGAGATTCTGGCGTCCGGCCTGACCGGGTTGTTTCCGGGCTTGAAGTCTTAGGGAAACACCGATTTAATCAATCTGCGCAGAGCCAGTTGCGAATCGCGAACGCCTACTTTCGCGAGTCTTCAAATTGTGTGGCTTTTCACGAATC
>JAYUWL010000120.1:0-43968 GCA_043753585.1 Burkholderiales bacterium | reverse complement strand
CGCCGGGCAGCGGCGCACGACCGCGCGGCATGAAATGCTCGGCGTAGCCGGCTTGCGTGTTAAGGATCGGCACCGCGCGCGCCCATTGCCCGGCAATGATTGGCGTCACCATAAAACCGCGCTCAGCGGCGTCAATGGCGGGCGCGAGCAAATCAGCGAACGGCAGCTTGCCGTAGCGTTTCGACAGCGCCATCCACCCTGCCACCGCACCCGGCACCGATACGCTCATCCAGCCGCGCTCGGGCATCGCCTGCATGCCCTTGAACGTCTCCGCGCTCCATGCCTGCGGCGAACGACCCGATGAATTCAGGCCGTGCAGCGCTTTGTCCTCAGGACTCCAGATCAGCGCGAACAAGTCGCTGCCAAGCCCGTTGCTGCAAGGCTCAACGACGGTGAGCACGGCTGCCGTAGCGATGATCGCGTCAACCGCGTTGCCACCGGCGCGAATCATCGACAGGCCTGCCTGCGTCGCAAGCGGATGCGTTGTCGACACTACATTGCGGGCCATAACCGGCGAGCGGCCACCGGGGTAGGGACGTGAGTAATTGAAATTTGCCATGGAGGAGAAAACTGGAGCCGTTCGCACCGAATCTGTCGAAGTGCTCGTGGCATAACTTGGGAGGTAAATGGGCCCGACAGACTGCGCCCGTGTAGTTCTCTGGATTTTGACTCAATCCACGTCGCCGATAATGCCGGTATGCCGTTTTCGTCACTAAACCTGTCTCCCGCCCTTCAGAGCGCCATCGCCGAGCGCTGCTATCTCGCGCCTACTGCGATTCAGCTGGCGGCAATTCCAGCGATTTTGCAAGGGTGTGATGTCGTCGCTTCCGCACAAACAGGATCGGGCAAGACGGCGGCGTTTGCGCTACCAGTATTGCAGCAAATTGCCGCAAAGCCTGCCGTCGCGCGCGGTGCAATCCGCCCGACGAGCGCGCTGATTCTCGTACCCACGCGCGAACTGGCCGCGCAAGTGGGCGAGACGGTGGTCAGCCTGTCGACGCATCTGACCCGACGGGTGAAAGTCGCAGTCGTATTCGGCGGCGTTTCGATCAACCCGCAGATGATGAACCTGCGCGGTGGCGCAGACATCGTCGTCGCCACACCCGGACGATTGCTTGATTTGATCGATCACAACACGATCAGCATTTCGGCGCTGTCGACGTTGGTGCTGGACGAAGCGGACCGGCTGCTTGATTTGGGTTTCGGCGAGGAGTTGCAGCGAATTTTGAAATTGCTGCCTGAAACGCGGCAAACCTTACTCTTTTCAGCGACCTTTCCGCCTGCGATTGAAAAGCTGGCTGCGACGATGCTGCGCGCACCGCGCTTCATCGATGCGTCGCATACGACAGAAATTGAGCCCGATATTGTGCAGCGAGCGATCGAAGTGGACGCGACACAACGTACGCAATTGCTGCGACATCTTTTGCAAAACCCACAATGGAGCCGCGTGCTCGTGTTCGTAGCCACGAAGCACGCCGCAGAAATCGTCGCCGAGAAATTGCGCAAATACAGCATTAAGGCAGAGCCGTTTCACGGTGAGCTGAGTCAGGGCAAGCGGCAGCAAGTGCTGCACGATTTCAGGGCGAAAGCGCTGCAAGTCATGGTCGCCACCGACGTCGCCGCGCGCGGCATCGACATCACGCAACTGCCCGTCGTCGTCAACTTCGATCTGCCCCGCTCCGCCGTCGACTACACCCACCGGATCGGCCGTACTGGCCGTGCTGGCGAGCCTGGCCTTGCGGTGAGTTTCGTCAACGCCCGCAGCGAAGCGCATTTCCGCCTCATCGAGAAGCGGCAAAAGCTCCGGGTTGAGCGCGAGCAGATTGAAGGCTTCGCGCCGACCGAGGCCATCGTTTCTAGCGATCCGAATGGTGGCGTAAAAGGCCTGCGTCCGAGCAAGAAGGACAAACTGCGCGAAGCGGATGCACTCGCCGAAGCGGCAGCACTCCCGGCGCGGCGATAATTGCGCCATGCCGTCACTCGTTCTTGCCACCCTCAATGCACGTTACGCCCACGCTTCGCTAGGCCTGCGCTATCTCTTCGCCAATCTCGACGACGACATTCGCGCGGATGCGAAGATCGTTGAGTTCGTCATCGGCAGCAAGACTGAGGTGCTCGTTGAGCAGTTGCTGTTATTGAATCCGAAGCTGGTGACGTTTGGCGTCTACATCTGGAACGTGGAGGAAACAACCAAGCTGATCGCGATGCTGAAGGCCGTGGAGCCGCGGATCTTGGTGGTGATTGGCGGGCCGGAAGTTAGCTTTGAGACGACCGAACAGCGTATTTTCGCGCTGGTCGATCACGTCGTTACAGGACCGGGCGACATCACGCTTAACAAGCTTGCACACTCGCTCTTGCACGGGCCGCGGCCGCTCATGAAGGTGCATGTTGGCGAAGCGTTTGAGCTGGATGATTTGAAGCTGCCATACGAGTTCTACACCGACGAGGACATTGCGCAGCGGCATCTTTACGTAGAGGCGTCGCGCGGCTGTCCGTTCAAGTGTGAGTTCTGTTTGTCGGCGCTCGACAAAACAGCAGAACCGTTCAACACTGAGCTATTTTTAGCGGCGATGGGCAAGCTTTACGACCGTGGCGCGCGCACCTTCAAATTCGTCGACCGCACGTTCAATCTGAACATCAAAACGTCACTGGCGATCCTTGATTTTTTTCTTGAACGCATCAGCGCGAAGCCGGACGATCCGTGCTTCGCGCACTTTGAGCTGGTGCCCGATCATCTGCCAGAAAAGCTTAAGGACACGATCGCGAAGTTCCCCGCCGGGACGCTGCAATTCGAGATCGGAATTCAGACCTGGAACCCGGAGGTTCAGGGGCACATTTCACGCAAACAAAACAACGTGAAAGCGAAAGAAAACATTCGCTGGTTACACGAAAATTCGCAGGCGCATCTGCATGTGGATTTGATCGCTGGGCTGCCGTCGGAAACCTTTGCGAGCTTTGGCGAGGGCTTCGATACGCTCGCGCGTCTGGGGCCTCATGAAATTCAGGTGGGCGTATTGAAGCGCCTGCGCGGCACGCCGATTATTCGCCATACTGACGCGTTCGCGATGCGCTACAACCCGGAGCCGCCGTACAACATTTTGTCCAACACCGAACTCTCGTTTGCCGACCTGCAACGCATCAGCCGCTTCGCCCGATTCTGGGATTTGATTGGCAATTCGGGGCGATTTACGCAGGTCTTGCCGCTGGTGCTGCTGGCGGAGCCTACGAGCGCGTTTGAGCGTTTCCTCGCGCTCGCCGATTGGCTCTACGCCGAGACCGGTGCGACGCACAAGATCGCATTGGAGCGGCTCTTTGATCTGGTCTACCGCTGGCTCGTCGGCGCTGGCGACATCGCGCTGGAAGCCGCGCAGCAGGCCATTCTTTCTGATTACCAGAAGAGCGGCAGCAAAGGCCGGTTATCGTTCATGACGCGCGGATTGACAGCGGCGGACGACCTGAATGCACCCAGAAAAAGTGCGACGCCGGCCCGGCAAAGACTGCATTTGGCGGTTGCGCCACGGATATAGCTTTTCAATTTAGCCTAGCATTCACATAGTCTAGAACTGCAAAAGCACGCAAGTCGATATCTTAATTTTTAGGCAATCAGCCCATACAATTAAACCGCTTCATCCAAAAGCTGTTCGGCACGCACGTTATTCCAATGACTACCCTTTCACCTACCCAACGCCTTCCCGCCATCGATCTGGCGCGCGGCATTGCGCTCCTGGGCGTGGCGCTTGTCAATGTGCACGCGTTTGCGGCGGTGTGGTCGACCGTTTACGGGCTGGATCTCGCGAAAAGCAGCGCCGATGTGGTCGCCGAGTATGTCAATGCAGTGTTGTTCACGCACCGCTCCTACCCGGTGCTAGCGTTTTTGTTTGGAGTCGGCCTGGCATGGCAATGGCAACGGCTGCCCGAGCACGCGCAGAGGCCGAATGCGCTGCGGCCGCGACTGTGGGCGCTGCTGCTGATTGGTATTGCCCATGGCCTGCTCCTCTGGCCGGGCGAAGTGCTCACGGTTTATGCGGTTCTGGGGCTTGTGCTGGTCACCGTACTCCGCCTCAGTGATCGAGTCGTTCTCGGCGTGGCGATCACCGTGTATGTTGGGACGACGGTGATGTACACGGGGATCGCCGCGAGCTGGCTCGTGTGGCCGGGCGCCCCAGTTCCGGTTGTTGAGCCTGCGCCCTCATTTGAGCTGTCCTCAATTCGGGCGGCGCTCGTTTTGCGTCGTCAGGAATTTCTTGACCGCGGCTTGATGCAGCTGCTGGTGCCTGACTTTTGGGCGCATGTGCTGTTGGGCATGTGGGCCGGCCGATCCGGCGCGTTAGCGCGCTTTTTGCGCGACCCGGTGGGCAATCAGGGCGTGGTGACTCTCGGCGCACTGCTGCTGGCGTTCGGCACCACACTCGAAATCATCGCCGCGCAGCACGGCGGTTGGGACGCACTGGTAACGCAGGACCTGGGAGTGGCGTTGATGGCAATCGCGCTGGTGTGGGCGAGCCTGGGTGGGCTCTGGCTGTGGCTCACGATTGCTGCGCTATGGGTGCGATACGACAGCGGGTCTACCAAAAACGGCGCGCTCAAAAGTCTGATCACCGCTGCGGGCCGCGCGCCGCTCACTCAGTTCATCGGTCAATCCATCATCTTCGCCGTCCTCTTCAACAAGAGCCTCATCGGACTGCATGGCGAGCTCGGGCGTGGGATGTATTCGCTGATCGCGCTTGCGACTTATCTGCTGCTTTGCGCGTTCCTGCGCGCATGGTTCACCAGCGGTCACCCGCACGGCCCGATGGAAATCGTGTGGCGGCGATTGACAAACCTGCTTTCGCCGCAACGTAGACCCCGATCAGAAGAAAGACTAACCAGCGAACCATGAACGCCACCACCAGCACCGCTCCGCTCACCATCGATATCGTGTCAGATGTTGTCTGCCCGTGGTGCTACATCGGCAAGCGTCACGTCGAAGCTGCGGTTCTGCAATGGCGCGAGGCGAACCCGAACGCACAGGTCACCGTTCGCTGGCATCCGTTTCAGCTAAACCCCGATCTGCCGCTTGAAGGAACCGACCGCAAGGGCTATCTCGAAGCAAAGTTTGGTGGGCCGCAGCGCGCCACCGAAATTTATGCGCGCGTTGCCGCAGCCGGTCGCAGTGCGGGGCTCAACCTGAACTTCGACGGCATCAAGAAGCAGCCGAATACGCTGGCAGCGCATGCGCTCATCGCGTACGCGCAGCGCACCGACGAGGGACGTCACGCCGATGCGATTGTGGAGCGGCTGTTCAAAGCGTATTTTGTCGATGGTCAGTTCATTGGCGACATCGATACGCTGGTGAGCATCGCGACTGAATGCGGCCTTGATGCCGACACCACGCGCGCTGTACTGTCTGAGCGCGCAACGCTCAATCAGGTCGCAAGCCAGGACGCCGGGGTGCGGCAACAAGGCGTAACTGGCGTGCCGTTTCTGGTGTTCAACAACAAGGTTTCCCTGTCCGGCGCGCAGCCGACCGATGCCATGCTGGACGCGATGAAGAAGAGCATGGCGTAGGGCCATCCGGAGCCGACGTCACATGAGCGCACCGCCCCAGCGACAGCCCGCCGTAACGCGTTCATCATCAATTCATGGTAAGTTACGCCCGCAACGCGTTATGACGTCGGCAGTCGAGCGCTTTGAGGAGCAATGAACCCATGTCGTTAGCGATTTTGGCCCTTGATTCCGGTGGCCAGCCCAAAGGCTGGATGACCCCCGAAAATGCAGTGTCCCAGTACGCTCGGGGTGGCGTCGTCTGGTCACTCGGTCAGGTGATTTTTACTTTCCGCGGCGGCATTCAACGCTGCTCCGGCGAACGCAGCGTGATCGAGGTCTCCTCCATCATTGCCTGCGAAGGCGAACACAAACACAGCACCTGGAGCCCGGTTTCAGCGCTGCCGGGTCGTGACAATCGCCTGCTTTTTTCGCGTGACCGCCAGCTTTGCGCTTATTGCGGCGATGAATTTCCTGAATCGGTGTTGACGCGAGATCACATCATTCCGCGTTCGCAAAACGGAAACGACACGTGGGAAAACTGCGTCACCGCATGCCGCGATTGCAACCTCAATAAAGCGGGCCGTACGCCAGAACAAGCAGGCCTGCGTTTGCTCTACGTTCCCTATCGCCCGGTTAAGAGCGAAAAGATGATTCTCGCGAATCGTCACATCCTCGCCGATCAGATGGAATATCTGCAAGCGCTCGCGAAGACGCACAAGAAGCACATGCGGGCGGCGTGAGCGTTAAGCCTCAGTTGGAGTTGCGCTGACTCAATTGCTTTCGCACCTATGCCTTTTCAGATGCCGCAGGCCGCACGCCCTGTTTACGTGCAAGTGAAACAGTTGACCTGCGCGAGTGTTTCCGTGGCTACAATAAAGTGACATTTTGTGCATGATTTTTTGAGGAGGAGATCTTATGCTTGAGTCAAATAAGCGTCGTCAATTGCTGGCCGCTGCAAGCGCGCTTGGCGCGACTGCCGCCATTCCCCGTTTCGCAAGCGCGCAACCGGCCTGGCCCGCCCGTCCTGTCACGGTCATCTGTCCGTGGGGTGCAGGCGGTGGAACCGACGCAACGGCGCGTATCGTCGCCAGCCTGCTTGAAAAGGATTTGGGCCAGCCGTTTAACGTGGTCAATCGAACCGGCGGCTCGGGTGTCGTGGGTCATTCAGCGATTGCAACCGCGCCCGCCGATGGCTACACCATTGGCATGCTCACGGTAGAAATCGCCATGATGCACTGGCAGAAACTCACCGAATTAAATCCCACCAGCTACACGCCGCTGGCGCTGATGAATGAAGATCCGCCTGGCGTGACGGTGAGCGCATCGTCGCCACACCAGACCATCAAGGCATTGGCCGACGCGATCAGGGCCGCGCCGCCCGGCAAGCTCAAAGCTTCTGGAACCGGTCAGGGTGGCATCTGGCACCTCGCGTTGATCGGCTGGTTGCAGGCGATGGGACTGAAGCCCGATCATGTGGCGTGGGTGCCGTCAAACGGCGCCGGACCTGCCATGCAGGACCTGGCCGCCAACGGCATCGATATCGTGACCTGCTCGCTGCCCGAAGGCCGCGCGATCATTGAAGCGGGAAAAGCAAAAGCTCTGGCCATCATGGCCAATGAGCGAAATCCAGTCTTCCCGAACGTGCCGACGCTGAAAGAGGCTGCGGGCGTTGATTATTCGGTTGGCGCATGGCGTGGCATTGCCGCACCCAAGGGACTTCCAGCAGATATTCAGACAAAAATTGTCGCCTCATTGAAGAAAGCTTACGACTCAAAAGAGTTTAAGGACTTCATGACTAACCGTGGTTTCGGCATCAAATGGGCCGATGCTGCGGGCTTCGCCAAGTTCATGAGCACGTCGGATGCGGCGATGGGTAATGCGATGAAGGCGGCGGGTCTGGCCAAGTAGACCGTCGGGGGCGATCCACATGAAAGTCTCTGATCGGGTCACCGGCCTGATGCTCGTCGTGCTCGGAGCGTTTGCCTACTGGGGCGGCTCGCTGCTGCCGCCGGTGCCGGGGCAACAAGTCGGGCCTGATGTTTTCCCGATGGTGATTGGCGCGGGACTCGCGATTTGCGGCGCTTTCATCATGTTGGGCGTTGGCCGCACCTTCGAGGAAGAGGAAGCCATCATCACCTCGGCTTCGGGCGATGTGGCAAAAGCCGAGGCGCTCGAACCCGATCGTGGCTTTCTCGAAGGATTTTTGCGCGACGGCTGGAAGGTTTTGATTCCACCGGGCTCGCTTTTCTTCTACTACTTTGCGTCTGAAAAACTGGGCTTCTGGATCACGGCAACCTTGATGGTTTTCGTGCTCGCATGGAGTCAGGGCGCAAAGCTCAAGTGGGCCGCTGCGCTCGCCGTTTTTGCACCTATCTTCGTGCATCTTGTGTTCTACAAATTGCTGCGGGTTCCGCTGCCGTTTGGCATCTTGAATTTCCCCTGGGCCTAGGGAAGCGCTTCCCCCGGACCGGATTCACAGAAAGCAGCATTCACGATGAATCACTTGCTTGAAGGTTTGCAGATGGTCATGCAGGTCGATGTCCTGCTCACCATTTTGTTCGCATCAATTTATGGTTTGATTGTCGGCGCGCTGCCCGGTCTCTCTGCGACCATGGCGACAGCCCTATTGGTACCTGTAACGTTCTACATGTCGCCAATTGCCGCGATTTCGGCGATCATCGCCGCGTCGGCCATGGCGATATTTTCGGGCGATATTCCGGGCTGTCTACTGCGTATTCCGGGCACGCCGGCGTCTGCCGCGTATACCGATGAAGCTTTTGCGATGACGATGAAAGGGCAGCCGGAACTGGCGCTTGGCATTTGCCTATGGTTTTCGGCGATCGGCGGCATTATCGGTACGATCTCGTTGATCGCGCTGGCACCGATGCTCGCTGAGTTTGCCTTTCAATTTTCTACCTTTGAGTATTTCTGGCTGGCACTCCTCGGACTAATGTGCGCGACCATGGTTGCCCGGTCTTCGCCCGTCAAGGCGATCGCGTCGATGTTTCTGGGCCTCTTGATTACGTGCGTCGGTATCGAAAATCCCGCTGGGGCTCATCGCTTCACCTTTGGGCTTGAGGATCTTCTCGGCGGCATAGAAATCATCCCGGTGCTGGTCGGCGTTTTCGCGGTCTCCGAGGTCATGCGCGCTTACAAAGCGAGTGAAATTCCGATGATGGCACCGCGCAAATTCGGCAGCATTCTGAAGGGCCAGTGGGCGCTGACCAAATCGCACCCAAGACAGCAGATTCGCGGAAATATCGTGGGCATTATCATTGGCGTGCTGCCCGGCGCTGGCGCCGACATGGCGGCATGGATCAGCTACGCGATGTCAAAGCGCTTCTCGAAAACGCCAGAGCTGTTTGGCACCGGCCATCCTGAAGGTCTGATCGAAGCGGGCGCGAGTAACAACGCGAGTCTCGCCTCGGGCTGGGTGCCTTCGTTGCTGTTCGGCATCCCCGGCGACACCATCACGGCGATTGCCATTGGTGTGCTCTACATGAAGGGCCTCAATCCGGGCCCCACCTTGTTCACCGAAAAAGCGTCGAGCATGTACGCGCTCTACATCGTGTTCTTGCTCTCCAACATCATCATGATTCCGCTCGGCATCTGGATGATTCGCTCGGCGCGCTATGTGCTGTATGTGCCACGCTCGCTCATCATGCCGGTGATTGTGCTGCTATGCGCTGTGGGGTCGTTCGCGACTGGCAACAATCTGGCGCTGGTGTTTACCGTGGCAACGTTCGGTCTGATCGGCTATTTCATGGACAAGAATGGCTACCCGGTGGCGGCGCTGGTGCTGGGTGCCGTCATGGGAACAATGGTCGAGCAAAATTTTGTGACGTCACTAATCAAGTCTGACGGCAGTGTGCTGCCATTCTTCAGTCGCCCGGTGGCTGCTGTACTTGCGTTTATGACCATCGCCGCCGTGCTGTGGCCGCTAGCAGTCTGGTTGAAACGCAAGTTGTCTGGCGCGGCAGTTGCGGCTTAGTAGAAAAATAAATACGCAACGAACACAGCCGCCGCCACCCCGGCAAAATCCGCCAGCAGGCCGAAGCCAATCGCATAGCGCGTCTTGGTGATACCGACTGAACCGAAATAAAGCGCGATGATGTAGAAAGTGGTGTCGGACGAGCCCTGCAGAATGCTCACGAGTTTGCCGACGAACGAATCGACGCCGTAGGTTTTCATGGCGTCAATCATCATGGCGCGTGCGCCGCTGCCGCTGACAGATTTCATGAGCGCCGTCGGCAGCGCGGGTGTGAAATCGGTGTTCAATCCCATCTGCGCAAAGCACCACGCAAAACCCTGCACGATGAAACCGAGGACCCCGGAATTTCGCAGCACGCTGATCGCAACCAGCATGCCGACCAGATACGGAATGATGGTGATCGAGGTCTGAATGCCGCCCTTTGCGCCTTCTATGAACGCCTCAAACACATTCACTCTTTTGCGCAGCGCCGCCGCCATGAACACTATGATGATCGAGAACAAAATCAGGTTGCTCGCAACCTTCGACACGCTCTGAATTTCGGCCTTTGTCAGGTACTGACTAAAGCACCACACGAGGCCAACGATGAACGCGGTGAAGCCTCCGAGCCAGCCGAAAATCACGCGATCCATCAAGTTGATGCGTTGCTTGAGCGCCAGCGCAACGAACGCCACCAGCGTACCGGCATAAGTCGCGATCAGCGTCGGAATAAAAATGTCCGACGGATCGGCAGCACCCAGCACGGCCCGTTGCGCCATCACCGACAACGGAATCAACGTCAGTCCCGCCGTTTGCAGCACGAGGAACATGAGCTGCGCATTGCTCGCCACCTCCTTGTCCGGATTGATCTCCTGCAGGGCGGCCATCGCCTTCAACCCGAACGGCGTTGCCGCGTTGTCCAGCCCGAGAAAATTGGCTGAGAAATTCATCACAATATGCCCCGTCGCCGGGTGATCTTTCGGCACTTCCGGAAAGATGCGCGAAAAAAACGGAGCGATCAGCCGCGCGATGAAATCAATCGCGCCCGCCTTCTCGCCAATCGCCAGAATGCCAAGCCAGAGCGTCATGACGCCCGCCAGCGGCAGCGCGATTTCCATCACCGCGATACGCGCCGAATCAAACGTGCCATCGACAATCCGCTTGAAGACTTCGCCGTCGCCCAGGAAAATCCACTGTGCCAGCGCCGCCAGAAAGCCAACGATAAAAAATCCGGTCCAGAGATAGGTGAGTGCCATGCGGCAATGATAAGTGCGTGGCATGCCGCAAGAGCGGGGCGTGGGTCAACTTTGCGTGCGCGTCGACGGCACCGCAACACGTTGGGCGATTGCGCTAAGCTATTCTTGAGCGCTTGATCGGACTTCTGGACTTTCGCGCTTACTCGCTGGCGCTCGCAATGTATGAATCGTCTTTCCCCACTGTTTCCGAGCCTCGCGCTTGCGCTCATCATTTCGGGGTGTGCCACAGCGCCGCCCCCCGTTCCTGCCGTGAAAATTGACACTACGTTTACAGCGAAAAGTCAGGACAGCCGCGCGCAGTTCCTGATCCTGCATTTCACCAACGAAAACTTTGAACGCTCGCTAAAAATCCTGACAGAAGGGGCCGTCAGCAGCCATTACCTGGTGGACATCAACCCGCCGGACATCTATCGGCTGGTTGACGAATCGCGTCGCGCATATCACGCGGGCGTCAGCCGCTGGGGCGCATCCGCTGGCCTGAATGCGTCGTCAATCGGCATCGAAATCGTCAATATGGGCAACCAGAAAGGCCCGCTTGGCACGATCTGGTTTGATTACCCGGACGCACAGATGGATGCGGTGATTGCACTGGTCAAGGACATCGTCAAGCGTCACCAGATTCGCGCTGATCGAATCCTTGGTCACAGCGATATTGCGCCAGGCCGCAAGGTTGATCCGGGCCCTCGCTTTCCATGGAAGCGCTTCGCGGACGAAGGGCTCATTGAGTGGCCGGACGCGGCTTATGTGGCACGGAAAGTACCCGAGTACACGGCGCAACTGCCGGACATCGGGTGGTTTCAAAAACAGTTGGCGATTTACGGTTACGGCACGCCGCAGACGGGACAAATGGACAAAGGCACGCGCGATGTGCTGGAAGCATTTCAGTTGCGTTTTCGACAGAGCAATTTCGACGGACAGCCGGACGCGGAAACCGCCGCGATTCTGGATGCGATGACGCGGCCTGAGGCGTTGGTGAAGTAGTGTGGCGCTCATTCGCCTTTCCGCTCATAGCCACGTGTGCGCTGACGGCGTGCAGTCACTCCACGACGCGCACGATGGCTCTGCCCGCTGATCAATTTAGGGCGCTGAACGCTGAACTGGCCAGCGTCGTCAGCGATCCGCAACGCCCACTTGCCAGCCTCTCCGTGCTCGCCATCAAGCACGGCGAAGTTGTCTATCAGAACCAGTTTGGGCATCGCTACATCGACAATGCGAACACCGCGAATAGCGTGTCCGCTAACGCCGACACGATGTATCGCATCGCCTCGATCTCCAAGCTGGTGACGACGATTGGCGTCATGCGTCTGGTCGAGGCGGGCACGCTGTCGCTCGACGTTGACGTGAGCCAGTATCTCGGCTGGAAGCTACGCAATCCGCATTTTCCCGACACGCCCATCACGCTCCGGCAGATGCTCACCCACACTTCGTCGCTTCGCGATGACGGCGGCTATTACTGGGAATACACGACGCCGGTCCGCGACGTACTCGTTCCTGACGGACGACTCTACGGACCAGGCGCCATGTGGGCGAAGAAGGCCGCGCCGGGGCAATATTTTCAGTACGCGAACTTGCCCTGGGGCGTGATCGGCACGGTCATGGAGCGTGCAACGGGCGAGCGTTTTGATCGCCTGATGCAGCGGCTGGTGTTTACGCCGCTTGATATTCGCGGTGGTTTTCATCCTGCCGATTTTTCGCCGCGTGATCTGGCTGATACGGCGACGCTTTATCGCAAGCGCAAGGAAATCAATGGTCGTGAAACCTGGGATCCATCGCCCGCAACCGGGCCGTGGACGGCGCAGGTAGACGACTATCGAACCGAGCCTCCAGTGCCGCGAGCGAAGGCGGATTACGTGATCGGCAGCAACGGCACGGCGTTTGGCCCACAAGGCGCGTGTCGCCTGTCCGCACTCGGGCTCGCGAAGCTTATGCGCCTCTTTATGGGTCGCGGCGAAGTCGACGGCGTTCGTTTGCTCAAACCCAAAACCGTTTCCGAAATGCTCGCCACGCAATGGCGATTCGACGCGTCGCGACCGAATGGCGGCACCAGCGAGTTCGGCGACGCGCAGCAACTGTTCAACGAATGGGGCCTCGGTAATCAGCATTTCCTCGACGTCAGCGGCCCACAGCGTGGCGACCGATTGTTGGCGGGCGGCGGATTCACCGGCGTTGGCCATTTGGGCGACGCCTGGGGCCTCACGTCCGCTTTCGTGTTTGATCCAGAAGCGAACAATGGCGTGATCTTTCTCGTTAGCGGCGTCGGCGCGAATCCTGAGGGGTCGCGCGGAAACTATTCAGCGTTTTATCGCTACGAGGAGCGCATCCTGACGGCGTTAATTCAATACGGATTGCGATGATCAGCTTTTCATTAAAAGCCCGCCTGCAAATGGGCTAAAACGCCAAATGGTGTAAAGTCGATCATCTCCACTTAATGCGCCTAGACCGCTACGCGGTGCGGGTTTTTTTCTGGAAAAGCTGATCGTGGCCGTGCTTTTGCGCACGGAAAGCCGGCGATCAGCCGGACTCGACGGAGCTACCAGACGCTCCAAACCCACCCGACGCACGCTAGGCATCAAACGCGCCAGCCGCCCCCGGCACGCCGCGCTCCACTGTCATGAGCCACACGCGGCGACCGTCGGCGCGCAGCACGGTGAATTTCAGACCGCCGAGCATGACCGCTTCGCCACGATGGGGAACGCGAGCAAATTCTTGCGTGAGCAGGCCACC
The DNA here is from genome assembly GCA_043753585.1 of Burkholderiales bacterium. Lineage (GTDB taxonomy): Bacteria > Pseudomonadota > Gammaproteobacteria > Burkholderiales > Casimicrobiaceae > Casimicrobium. Next base: position 30,492 of record JAYUWL010000120.1, on the reverse strand, counting down.
GACCGTACCGGAGTCATCATCACTGAAATGGGTTCCAAATTTTTCGTTGAACGCATCAATTTCGGTTGAAGCTTTCACCCGCCACTTCGTCGCAGTCTCGGCGATGATGTTGTCAGCCTCTTCGTCGTAATCGTATTCGTCAATGATCTCACCGACGATTTGTTCGAGTACATCCTCGATGGTGACGAGGCCCGCCACCGAGCCATGTTCGTCGATGACGATCGCCATGTGATTGCGCTGCGAGCGGAATTCGCGCAAAAGCACGTTGAGGCGCTTTGTCTCCGGCACAAACACCGGCGCACGCAGGACCGCCTTGAGCGAAAACGCCTCAGCATTCACCAGATAAGCGAGCAAATCCTTGGCGAGCAACACGCCGACCACTTCGTCGCGGTTGTCGCCAATCACGGGGTAGCGCGAGTGGCGGGTCTCCACCATCTCGGTGATGATGGCGGCTGGCTCGTCATCAATCTCGATCACATCCATCTGTGAGCGCGGCACCATCACGTCAGATACCGTCATCTCGGCGACTTCGAGCGCTCCTTCGAAAATGGACAACGCGTCAGCGTCGAGCAATTTGCGCTCATGAGCGTCGCGCAACATGTCGAGCAGGTCTTCGCGGTCCTCCGGCGCTCCGGAGAGCATGGTCGATAGACGCTCGAAGAGCGTGGGCTTTGAGCGCGGCTCGGTGTCACTCATAATGCCAACACAGCTTTACGTCTTTTCTTTGAGAAGACCACTGATTGAGGGCTAGGACCAGTTTTGCGCGAAAGTCGACTTGTATCACTATCCATTAAAAGCCCTGTTAAATTGCGGCTTGACCAGAAAAGCTGCTCGAAAACACTCATTCGGATTCATACGGGTTTTTTATACGAAATCGCCTGAGCGCGGCAATTTCAATCGCTTCCATAGCTGATGCATCGCGGTCCTTTCCATGATCGAAGCCCTGAGCATGCAGCATGCCATGAATCACCATATGTCCGTGGTGCGCCGCAACCGGCTTTTTCTGCTCGCGTGCTTCGCGGGCAATGACCGGGGCGCAGATGACGATGTCTGCCGAATAGCTTTGCGTCGTGTTCGTCTGAAAAGGCGGGCCGTCGTGGACGAATGTCAGCACATTGGTCGCGTAATCCTTGCCCCGAAAATCGCGATTTAAAGTGCGGCCTTCTTTTTCGTCGACATAGCGAATCGTCACCCAGCCGTCGCCGTCCCGGTGCGCGGCCAGCGCCCAACGGCGCACCTGCGCGCGAAAGGGTAGATGTTTTGCGGCGCTCACATATTGAACTGAAATCGCAAGCGTCATTCAATTGAAGTGGCCGGAGCCGCTACCGATCACGAGTTGTCCTGAGCGCTTTGCCGCTCGTAGGCATTCACAATTTTTTGCACCAGCGGGTGTCGCACAACGTCGACGCTGGTAAATCGCGTGAAGGCAATGCCGGAAACGCCGTGCAACACATGCTGCGCATCATGCAGGCCGCTCTTCTGGTTTTTGTGCAAATCGTTCTGAGTCGGGTCGCCAGTCACCACAGTCTTGGTGCCATAACCAATGCGCGTCAAAAACATCTTCATCTGCTCGGGCGTGGTGTTCTGTGCCTCATCGAGAATGATGAAGGCACCGTTCAGAGTTCGCCCGCGCATAAAGGCCAACGGCGCGACTTCAATGGTGCCACGCTCCATCAGCTTGGTGGTCTTTTCGAGCCCCATCAACTCAAACAATGCGTCGTACAACGGACGCAAATAGGGATCCACCTTCTGAATCAGATCACCCGGCAAAAAACCCAGCCGTTCGCCCGCTTCGACCGCAGGCCGAACCAGCACAATGCGCTTGATCAAGTCGCGCTCAAACGCATCCACCGCGCAAGCCACCGCCAGATAAGTTTTGCCAGTACCTGCTGGACCGATGCCAAACGTAATGTCGTGATCGCGGATGTTTTGCAAATAAGCAAGTTGCGTGTGCGTTCGCGCGACCAGATCAGTGCGCTTGACCTTGAACGCGAACGATGCGGCAGCCGCTTCGAGTTGCGCGAGGCTCGAAACGCCGCTCGCTGCGTTTGCATTGGCAGGCAATCTAAGCTCGGCCAGCGTCAGCTCAATGTCCTCTTCCGATAAATCACGTTTGCCCTGTTTCGCCATGTAGCGAAAGCGCTCAATTGCCTTTTTCGCTGCCAGCGCTGCGGCGGCCTCGCCGTCAAAACGAAGCTGCGCAACCCGCCGGTTGATGGTGATCGAAAAGGCGGTTGCGACGCGACGAATATTGTCATCCATTGCGCCACACACGGTGGCAAGCGTCGCGTTGTCAATCGGCTCGAGAGAGAGTTCGAGCGAGGTGGTAGTCAAGTGGGGGTTGCTTCTGCGGATCGTCTTGGAGCGCTATTTTCCGTGTTTTACGTCCGCGCCGCAAACAGCGATGCCGCACGACGAGCGCGACGACGAGGTTCGCCGCAATCCGCGCTACTATCTCACGGGATGGATTGAGGAGACCTTCATGCGTTTGAAAAACAAAGTGGCCGTCATTACCGGTGGTGCTCAGGGATTTGGTTACGGCATTGCCGTGCGCTTCGTTCAAGAGGGCTGCGGCGTGATGCTGGTGGACGTCAAGGGCGCGGCTGCCGAGCACGCAGCTGCGCAGTTGCAGGCGGTGGCCCAGGCGGCGGGCGCGCCGCCAGTGGTGGCGCAGCAGGCGGACGTATCGAAGGCTGCGGACTGGGACGAGCTGGTGAGCGCGGCACTCGTCGCCTTTGGCCGCATCGACATCGTCGTGAACAACGCCGGTGTCTCACACAAGAATCAGCCGATGCTTGAGGTCGATGAAGCCGAGTTTGATCGAGTTTATGCGACCAACGTGAAGTCGATTTATCTCTCGGCGAAGTATTGCGTGCCAGTGTTTCGCTCACAGCACAGCGGTTGTTTTGTGCAGATCGCGTCAACCGCAGGTGTGCGGCCACGCCCCGGTTTGACCTGGTACAACGGCTCGAAAGCTGCCGTGATTCTGACCAGCAAATCGATGGCCGTTGAGCTGGCGAAAGACAAAATCCGGGTGAACTGCATCAACCCGGTAGCGGGCGAAACGCCTTTGCTGGCGACTTTCATGGGCGAGGATACGCCGGAGAAGCGGGCGCTGTTTACCGCATCGATTCCCCTCGGCCGGTTGTCAACGCCGCGAGACATTGCCAACGCGGCACTTTTTCTGGCGAGCGACGAGGCGGAATTTATCACCGGTGCCTGCCTTGAAGTGGACGGCGGGCGGTGCGTGTAGAACTGGCGTTCAGCTAGGTTAATCGTCTATCCTCACGGTCAGGAGGAACGCATATGGCAAAGTCCCTGTCCGGACTCGACGCTTCATTTCTTTATCTGGAGACGCCGGAGCAGCCGATGCATGTGGCGAGTTTGTGCGTGTACGTTGTGCCGCCCGAGCTCAAACATGATTTTGACGCTGACGTTGTCGCCCATTTGAAGAAGCGGTTGCATCTCGCACCGATTTTCACGAACGTTCTGGCTCATCAGAAATACGGCCTGGGGCATCCGCACTGGGAGCACGTCGATGAGATCGACTTTGACTATCACGTGCAGCACATCAGAGTGCCTAAACCCGGCTCGATGCGCCAGCTTGAGGCTGCAGTCGCCAAAGAGCACGCGCGCCTCCTGGACCGCTCGCAGCCGTTGTGGCAGTTCACCGTATTCTCCGGATTAAAAACGGGCGAGATTGGCTTTTACGGCAAAGTTCATCATGCGGCACTCGATGGCAAAGGCGGTACCGTGCTCGCCAATTCGATCCTCGATTTGTCGGCGACACCGCGCGAGGTGCCGCCAGCTGTGGCGCGTGCTGTACCACCCAAAACCAGCCTGAAAATTGGCGAGATGATTGGTGCGGCGTTTTCCAATTCGCTGGCGCAATACGCAAAGATTGCCAGGTCCATTCCGAGCATTGCGGGGGCAGTGGCGCAGGCCGCTTCGCCCATGCTCAAGAAAGCGATGTCGAATCGCAAAATGCCGTTCAATTTTGCTCCGCGAACGCCATTCAATGTGAATATTTCGGCCAAACGCACCTTCTCAACGGCAACGTTGTCTTTTGCGGAAACGCGCGCTGCTGCAAAGGTGCTTGGCGGTTCGGTGAATGACGGCGTGTTGTTCGTCTGTGCCTCCGCGTTGCGCAGTTATCTCAAATCACACAACGCGCTACCGAAAAAAACGCTGGTCGCAGCGATGCCGGTCAGCCTGCGCGAGGAGAGCAACAAGGAGCTGAACAATCAGGCATCGATGGTGCTCGCGGAGTTGGGCACCCATCACGGCGATGCGGCGAAACGCTGGACGGCAATCCTCACGTCGACCCGCAAGATCAAGCAATCGCTCAAGAGCCTGAAGAGCGTGCTGCCAACCGATTACCCCGGCCTGCTAGCCCCGCTGATGGTGTCGCGCCTGAACGCTGCGGTGGCAAGCACCAAATTGATGGAGCGACTGCCGCCGATTGCGAACGTAGCGATCAGTAATGTGCCCGGGCCACAGGTACCGTTGTATCTGGCCGGTGCCCAGATGAAGACGTTCTTCCCGGTGTCGATCATTACGCACGGTTTGGCGCTCAACATCACGGTGCAGACATATTGTGGCCGCATCGATTTCGGCATCGTCGCCTGCAAGGAAGCGGTGCCCGACTTGCATGATTTCGCGACGGCGATTGCCGGCGGTTTTGATGAGCTGATCGCGCTGGCTGAGGCGAAAGTTGCACTGGAAGCGGAGCGTGGCGAGGTCATTGAAATTGCAGTCAACGCGCCGCTGCCTGTTGTCAAAGTGAAAGCCTCTAAAAAGCCGGCACCAAAAGCAGCAGCCAGATCGCCGGCCAAGCCTTTGATCACAGCTAAAACCACCGGCACGCGTAAGCCGACCGTGAAGCGCACCGCGAAGCCCGCCGCGAAGCCCGCGAGCAAGTCTTTGAGCAAACGCTCGACGACAGCCCGATAAGATCAAACTGGAAAATCTTCCGCAGAATCACTGTGCCCAATCAAACTGCTAACGAAAAAGCCCCGAATCCTTTCCTGATGGCGCTTGAAGCGCGTGCCCCCTGGGAGTGGGGAGTGGCTCTCGCCGCGTGGCCCATGCTCAAAATGATGGGCACGTGGCCGAAGCCGTCCACCGTGGCCGGCGCGCCGCAACATGTGATCGTGTATCCGGGGCTTGCGGCGGGAGACGCCTCGACGCAACCGCTCCGCGCCTTTTTGAAAGACCTGGGCTACGAGGTTCACGGCTGGTATCAGGGAATGAATCGCGGGCCGCGCAAGGGCGTACTCGCTCGCATGCAGGAGCAGCTCGAGGCGGTTCATAAAGACTCCCGGCAGTCGGTGTCGTTGATCGGCTGGAGCCTCGGTGGCGTGTACGCACGGGAGATGTCGAAGCTGGCGCCGAAGTCAGTACGCAACGTCATCACTCTCGGCACGCCCTTCGCAAAAAGCCCGCGCTCTACCAATGCATGGCGGGTGTATTCGATGCTCTCGGGCGAAACTTTGCCGGATGAGGTGATGCTGCGTGCGATCGCTGAAGCGCCACCAGTGCCCTACACCAGCCTTTATTCAAAGACAGACGGCGTGGTGGCGTGGCCCGCAAGTATTCAAAAGCCTGTCGCCAGCAATTCTGCCATCGAGAATATTGAGATTTATGCCAGCCATCTGGGCATCGGCGCGAATCCGGCCGCATGGTATGTGATCGCTGATCGTCTTTCGCAACCAGCGGGTGCATGGAGAGCATTTACGCCGCCGGTGGGCGCGCGTTTTCTGTTCCGTTAGCGCGCGTCGCCTATGAAAGTCAAATCAAACGGCCTCGAATTCGAGGTCGAAATCAACGAGCCCGGACGTCCCGACGGCGCACCCACCGTGCTCCTCATCATGGGGCTCGGCATGCAACTGGTGGCATGGCCGCCCGCTTTCGTGAAAGCATTGACGGATGCCGGTTACCGCGTCGTGCGACTCGATAATCGCGACATCGGTTTGTCACATAAAACCACGGCAAAAGTGCCCAACCTCGCCTGGATGGGCATCAAGTACCGACTGGGGTTACCGATCCGCGCGGACTACACGTTGCGCGACATGGCGGAGGATGTACGCGGCGTGCTCGATGCGCTCAGTATCACGCGCTGCCACGTCATTGGCGTGTCGATGGGCGGCATGATCGCGCAGGGGCTCGCGAGCCATCATCCGGATCGTGTGCTGTCGCTGACCAGCATCATGAGCACCACCGGCGCACGAGGCTTGCCGCAGGCCACACCCGCAGCATTGATGGCCCTACTGAAGCGCCCGAAAAGCCGCAAGCGTGAAGACATCATCGAGCATTTTGTGAAAGTGCTTGCTGTGATTGGCAGCCCGAAATACCCGATGATCGAAGCGGAGGTGCGCCAGCGCATCGGCGAGGCGTTCGACCGCTCGTTTTATCCCGTAGGAACGATCAAGCAGATGGGCGCAATCATGGCCTCAGGCGACCGCAGCAACGAGGTGCGGAAAATCACAACGCCGACACTCGTGATTCACGGCAAAGACGACCCGCTGGTGCCGCTCAAGAACGGTGAAGACACAGCAAAAAAAATCGTCGGCAGCGAGTACACCGAAATCGACGGCATGGGCCACGATCTCGCCGTGCTTCCTGCCTTGATCGAACGAATCCTGCCATTTTTGCGAAATCATACGCCAATTTAGTCCTATCAGCTTTTTGCTGAAACGACCACTACATGAGCAGTAGATACTCAAAGCATCTATAGTCGACTAGCAAAGATTTGTGTAATCAGCCCCTGTGCAATGGCGCTTTCAGCTGAAAGATGCTAACCGGCAAACCACAACAATCCGTGCAGCGTCGCCATGCCGATCACCAGCGGAATCAGCATACCACCGCGCCGCCACGCGTAAACGCCGGTGATCAGGGCCGCAACGATATGTGGCCAGCGAACCGGCAAGTTGAACTCGCCCGACTGCAACAAAATAAGCGGCACGACGAGCGCCGCGAAAATCGCGGGAACGGCCAATTGCAACGCACGCTCAAAGCGCGGCGGCAATTTTTTGCCCGCGAGCAAACCGATGAATGAATAGCGAATGGCAAATGTCCCGATCGACAGGCCAATAATCGCAAGCCAGCCGTCGACCGTGCCGAAACTGCCCCAGTTCATGGCGCCGCTCCGGAGGGAGCAGCGCGCTTCGCCAGCATCGTGTCCACCAGCATGCCGACGCAGGTGCCGAACACGCATGCCACGATAAGTCCCGTTTTCAACGGCATGGCGTAGAGCACAACACCTGCCGCACCCCCCGCAAGCGCTGCGAAAATCTGCCCACGTGATTTGAGCAGCGGCACAACCATCGCCACGAACGACAGCGGAATGGTGAAATCCAGTTGCCAGCTTGTCGGCAGTTTTGCGCCAGCAAATGCGCCAATCGCATTCATCAAGACCCACCACGGCCACAGCGTAAACGCACAGCCAAGATAGAAAGCAAGCGGATGATCCACGTATTCGCCACTCTGATGCCGCGTTTCGTTCGAGATGAATGTCTGATCGACCAGAAACGCCGCCCACAGCACGCGCTCTTTTCGCGTCGCACCGGCAATCCGGGACGAAATTGCCGCGCTATAAACTGCCATGCGCAAATTCACCACCAGCCCGGAGAGCACCGCGATCATCAGTGGCGCACCGCCCGACAAAAACTGTGTAAGCACTGCCTGCGACGAGCCCGCAAACGCAAAGGCTGAGAGTGCGACTGCGCCCCATTCGCCCAGCCCAGCCTGCACGCCCGCCACGCCACAGACAAGACCAAAGGGCACATACGAAGGAATCAGCGTCAGGCATTCGATGACGCCCGCGCGAAACGCGGCACGCGATGCGGCGCGATCCGCTGCGCTCGTATCGGCGGTCATGCGCGGATGTAGTGAACCCAGGACAAATTCACTTCAGGGTCATTCGGCTGCAATGAAGCACTGTGTCGTTCGCGCGAGATTTCGCGAAACTGGGCGCGGTTCCAGGCCGGGAACGATGTGTCACCGTCAACATCGGTTTCAATTTCCGTCAGATACAAATCGTCTACCAGCGACAGTGCGTCGCGATATAGGGCGTTGCCGCCGATCACAAACACCGGCGTCGCGGCGGGCGCGGGCAGCGCCAGCGCTTCAGCCAGCGAGCGCACAACACGAACGCCCTCCGGCAAAGCCAGAGCTTGCGACGACACCACCACATGCTCACGATTCGGCAGCGGCTTCGGGAACGATTCCCAGGTGCGCCGCCCCATGATGATGCGCTTGCCCGACGTCAGGGCTTTGAAATATTTGAGATCGGCGGACAGGTGCCACGGCATCGTGCCGTCGCGGCCGATGATGCCGTTGGCGGCGACCGCGGCAATCAGCGCCAGTCGAACGGGTGGGGTAGAACTCATCCATCAATTGTATTGAGGGTGCCCGTGCTTCACTTTCGAGGCTCGCAGCGCAGGGCGATAATCTGGCAATGTCCAAACCGCTTTCCGGCATCCGAATCCTCGATCTCACGCGCCTGTTGCCCGGCCCGGCCTGCACGCGAATGCTGGCGGAGTGGGGAGCAGATGTGATCAAGATCGAGCCGCCGGAAGGCGATTACGCCAATCGTCTGGGCCTCAGCCCGGACGCGCCTGCCGATCAGATTTCACCGCTCTACACACTAGCCAATCGCGGCAAGACCGTTGAACGCCTGGATCTCAAATCGGATGCGGGGCGCGCACGGTTGCTCGCTCTCGTCGCCGAAAGCGACGCGCTGGTCGAAGGCTTTCGTCCGGGCGTGATGGATCGTCTGGGACTGGGCTTCGACGTTCTGGCGAGGGTGAAACCGTCGCTTGTTTACTGCGCCATCACCGGCTACGGTAGCACTAGCCTGTGGAAGCATCGCGCGGGCCACGACATCAACTATCTGGCGATGTCGGGCGTGCTGGATCAGATCGGCGAACGCGGTCGTCCGCCGTCGATTTCGAACTGGCAAATTGCAGACCTGGCTGGTGGCGCGCTGGCGGCAGCGGCGCGAATCTGCGCGGCGCTGGTGCAAGCGAAAACGACCGGGGCTGGGTCCCTCGTTGATGTGTCGATGACGCACGAAGTGTCGAAGCTCAACATCATCGCGGAGCATGCACAGGCGCTCGACACGGCAAAGCCGCGCGGTGAAGACTGGTTGACCGGCGGCTGGCCTTGCTATGCGGTTTATCGCACGGCTGACGAGCGCTTTCTCGCGGTCGGCGCACTGGAAGCGAAGTTTTGGCAGGTGCTGTGTGACGCCCTGTACAAGCCGCACTTGAAGTCGTTGGGCACGTCCGAAGGCATTGCTGCGATGCGGGTGAAGAAGGAGCTGGCCGACTGTTTTGCCGCTCATGACCTCGCGTATTGGACCGAAATCTTCGATGCTCTGGATTGCTGCGTGACGCCGGTGCTTACACTTGCGGAGGCCAAACAACACCCGCTATTCGAGGAGACCACATGAGTACAGCCAACGGCAACGTCGCCGCAGGTAAAGGAAACGGCAAGGTTGCCGTTGTTACCGGCGCATCCGCCGGCATCGGCAAGGCATCGGCCGTAGCACTGCTGAAAGCGGGGTATAGCGTGGCGTTTGCTGGCCGACGGCAGGCGGAACTTGAAACAGCCGTGGCGTCAGCGGGCGAGGACGCTGCTCGCGGCATCGCGGTGGTGACCGATGTTGGCAACCCGGCTTCGGTGAAAAATCTCTTTGCGAAAACAATGGCGGCATTTGGTCGCGTTGACGTGATCTTCAACAACGCCGGGATCGGCGCGCCGCCGGTAATGCTGGAAGACATTACTTACGAGCAGTGGAAAGCCGTGGTCGACACCAATCTGACCGGCGCGTTTTTATGTACGCAAGAGGCGTTTCGCATCATGAAGGCGCAGAGCCCTCGCGGTGGCCGCATTATCAACAACGGCTCGATTTCCGCGCACGCCCCCCGGCCAAATAGTTCGCCCTACACATCAACCAAACACGCGATCACCGGGCTTACGAAAACAACCTCGCTGGATGGTCGCAAGTACGACATCGCCTGCAGTCAAATCGACATTGGCAACGCCGCGACCGAAATGACCGAGCGCATGGCCGCTGGCGTCATGCAGGCTAACGGAGAGATGGCGATTGAGCCGCGCATGGACGTGAAACATGTGGCCGATGCCATCGTTCACATGAGTAATTTGCCGCTCGAAGCGAACGTTCAGTTCATGACCATCATGGCGACCAAAATGCCGTATGTGGGGCGCGGGTAAAACACTCCCGATTGCAGCGTCAATGCCGATCACTGCCCCAAGTCGTCTTACGCTGCATGCGCTTCCAGTGTTCGCTGGGCCCGGCGCGCCTTTGTTCGATACAGCGCGCGGTCCGCCTCACGCAGCGCTTGCGAAAGCTCGCCCTCGATCATATTAAATCGCGCCGATCCGTGGCTGACCTTGCAGGAGATGGCACTAGCGACGGCAAGCTCCAGTCGCGTTGGTAATTGCTTCTTGAGCGTTTCGATCCAGGAGCGATTGGCTTGCCGCATTTTCGAAGTTTCGACGACGCAAAATTCATCACCCCCAAGGCGCGCAACAATGGCCCCGTCGGGCGCTGTCGCCCGCAGGGCAAGCGCAAACGTTTTAGCAACGTGTCTCCCGCCTCGTGACCAAAGCCGTCGTTGACGCGCTTGAAGTGATCGATATCAAACACGTTGGCCACGCCCGATTGCCCCTTGGGCCACGCGTTGAGTGCATCGCGCAGGCCAAGGCGATTGAGCACACCGGTGAGACTATCCTCGGCGGCCAGTTTGCGCAGCAGCGTCTGTTTCCCGGCAAGACAAAGTAGCAGCACGCCGGTGAGATAAGCCAGTATGACCAGGCCACTGACCCCGTAGACCAGCGCATTCATGGGCGACGTCACGACCGCTGTGGCGGGCCCGCCGATAACCATCACAGTGATCGCACGCAGCCCGATGAACAACATCAAAAGCCCGTTGGTTACGAACAGAAAGCGGGCGGGGAAGTGGTAGTAGCCGTGGTCGAGCTGGCGCAACAGCGACATGTTCATGACCGTGATGATCATCAGGCAGATCACCTGTGTGAGCACCCGGCCAACCAGGTTTGGCCAGATAACAGCAAACAGCACACTGCCAGAGACGGACAGCGCGACCAGTGGTGCCAGTCGGGCCAGTTCGGGCGGCTTTTTGAGCAGATGGCGCACGCCCACCAGAAAAAGGCAGGCACCGATCACCGTCAACGGATTAGCGATTAGCAACACGAAACCGGGCGGCAGGACGATTTGTAATGCGTTGGCGAGAAAGCCCGCGGTAATACAAACCGAAGCGCCAATCCACCACGACAGTGATCGCGATCATTCGCCGATCAGCCCTAGAAGGGCAATCGCCACAGACATCGCGAGCCCGGCTATGCCAAAAGCGAGCCCGATGACGGCGGGTTCAACGGTGGCTAGCCAGTCAAATAATGCAGTCAACGCGGATCGTCACTAATGTCGGGACGAAGTAAACAGCGATGCCAGCGCGGGGTCGGCGAAATCGTCGACCACATGCATGACATGCCGCGTGTCGTCCAGCGCTCTGATTTGCTCACGGGTCAGCGTGCTCGTCACCACCACACATGTCATTCCGGCGCGGCGGGCCGCCTCGATGCCTGCGGGTGCATCCTCAAACACCACGCAGTCGACAGGGCGCGCACCCAGACGCTCGGCTGTCAACAAGAAAATCTCCGGATCCGGTTTGCCGCGCTTGACATCCGTGTTGCATACAACGGTTTCAAAGTGGCGTCGCAAATCAAGCCCATCGAGCACCAGGTCAACATTGAGTGGCGGCGCGGCGGTGCCGACACCACGGCGGTAACCTGCCGCGGTCGTACGTTGCAAAAACTCCTCGGCCCCGGTGATGGTGCTCATTTGTGGCTGGTAGAGCGTCCTGAAGAGCGCCTCTTTGCGCTCGGACAACCGGTTAATCTCGGCAACCGATACGTCCTGACCCAGCAGGCGCGGAAAAATTTCGCGGTTGGTCAGTCCCGCGGACCAGCTGAAAAACTGGTCACGATCCAGGGCAATCCCAAGCTCAGGCAGCAGCGCATCCCACGCAAGTTGATGGGTGGGCATGGTGTCGGCCAGTGTGCCGTCCATGTCGAAGATAAATGTGCGCATCAGTCCTGCTCTAAAAGTTCATTTCCACGGCGCCTTGCGACGTAGCGCGGGCTCGCGCTTTTGCCAAAAGCGCCCACGTACCACGACGTACAGCGCGGTCGCAACGCCCCGCGCTACCCTTGCTGGGTGTGCATAACGGGCACTTTCAGCAACACGCGTTGATGACCGTTCAACACATTAAAACCGCATGAAACGCCGGAAGACAGCGCCAATCGGTGATTACCGCGTTGACAGCACGCACAGCCTTAAGCATAATTCATGGGTTTTTCTATCGGAGGATTCCCACACATGAAACATACAAACAAGTTTGCTCTTGCAGCAATCGCCGTTGCAGTCGCAGCCGGTCTGGCTGCTTGCGGCAAAAAAGAAGAGCCAAAAGCTGCTGCCCCCGCAGCCGCTCCAGCCGCCGCTGAAGTCGTAGTCAAGATCGGTCACGTTGGCCCAACCTCTGGCCAAATCGCTCACCTTGGCAAAGACAACGAAAACGGCGCACGTCTGGCTGTTGAAGAAGCCAACGCCAAGGGCGTCATGGTTGACGGCAAGAAGGTCAAAATCGAGCTCCTCACCGAAGACGACGCAGCAGACGGCAAACAAGCCACCCAAGTTGCGCAAAAACTGATGGACGCCAAGGTAGTCGGCGTGGTGGGTCACCTGAACTCCGGCACTTCGATCCCGGCTTCGGCGATTTACAACACTGCGGGTGTTGCTCAAATCTCCCCATCGGCGACCAACCCAAAGCTCACCAACCAGGGCTTCAAGGGCGTGTTCCGCATGGTGGCTAACGACGTAGCGCAGGGCGCAGCGATCGGTAACTACGCAGTCAAGGGCATGGGCGGCAAGAAAATCGCGATTATCGACGACAAGACCGCCTACGGCGTTGGCTTGGCCGATGAGACCGAAAAGGCTGTTAAAGCAGCGGGCGGTGCCATCGTGATTCGCGAAGCACTTGCCAACGAGAAAGAGCAAGACTTCAAAGGCGTTCTAACCAAAGTTAAAGCGAAGAACCCTGACGTCATCATGTTCGGCGGTATGGATGCTCAAGCAGGCCCGATGGTCAAGCAGATGAAAGCACTCGGCATCAAGGCCAAGTTCATCTCTGGCGACGGCGCAAAATCCTCTGAGCTGATCAAGCTGTCGGGCGATGCTGGCGAAGGCATTTACGCAACTGAAGCCGGTCTGCCGAAAGAGAAAATGCCACAGGGCGTGGCTTTCTATGACAAGTTCAAAGCCAAGTTCAACGCAGATGTTCAGGTTTACGCACCGTTCACCTACGACGCTACGAACGTTCTGATCGCAGCCATCCAGAAGGTCGGTACCGATCCAGCCAAAATCATCGACGCTATCAAAGCAACTTCGATGGACGGCGTGACCGGAAAGATCGCGTTTGACGACAAAGGCGACATCAAGGATGGTGCAGTGACCGTTTCCGTCATCAAGGGCGGCAAATGGGAAACCGTGCAAATCGTTGGTGGCCCAGCTGAAGCCGCTGCTCCAGCAGCTGCAGCGCCTGCACCAGCACCAGCACCAGCAGCACCAGCCAAAGAAGAGAAGAAGAAGTAATTCTTCATCCTTCGTGAAAACGGCTCCTTCGGGAGCCGTTTTTTTGCCTATAAATTCTTCGTTTTGTATACGGCTGGTGCGTGAAACGACCGCGGCACGAGGGTTGAGTGCGAGAAAAAGCGAATGTCGAGACTTGACGTTACGCGTAACAGCGGACGCGGGTATTTGCGACGGTGGACGGCGGGCTTTCACCCTCAGGAGCCGCCAAAGTCGAGAAAAGATTTTTCGGGTTTTCAAGGGAGGGAATCAATGCGATCCGCTGGCCAAATCCGTGCGCTTCGGCGCTGTCGTACATGAAGCGTAATGCCGAGAAATCCTCCAGCGCGAAACCGACTGAATCAAATAGGGTGACCTCGGTGGCGGACAAGCGAGCTGGCGCCTGACCGATAAAAACTTGCCAAAGCTCCGTCACGGGAAAGTCTGACGGCATCTGCTGAATTTCGCCCTCAATGCGTGACTGCGGTGCGTATTCCACAAAAACGTTTGCGCGATTCAGGATATCGGCGTGTAGCTCGGTTTTGCCGGGACAGTCGCCGCCGACGGCATTGATGTGCACACCCGGCACAATCATGTCGGGCGTGAGGATGATCGCTTGCGTCTTGTCAGCGGTTACGGTGGTGATGATGTCGGCACCGAGCACAGCGTCGGCAACGCTTTCGCAAACCACGATATTAAAGCCAAAGGCCTGCAGGTTCGCCACCAGTTTCGCCGTTGCACCGCGATCCACGTCGTACAGTCGCAGCGTATCAATGCCAATCAGGTACTTGAAGGCGAGCGCCTGAAATTCACTTTGCGCGCCGTTGCCAATCAGCGCCATAACGCGGCTGTCCGGGCGAGCCAGCGACTGCGCGGCGAGCGCGGACATCGCAGCGGTACGCAGCGCCGTGGTGATCGTCAGTTCGGAGAGCAGCAGTGGCGAGCCGGTGTCGACGTCGGCAAAGACGCCGAACGCCATAACGGTCGACAGGCCAAGGCTCGTGTTCTTGGGATGACCATTGACGTACTTGAAGGCATAGCGGTGACTGTCCGCGACGGGCATCAGCTCGATGACGCCGAATTCGGAGTGGTTGGCAACACGCGCTGATTTGTCGAAATCGCCCCAACGCGAAAAGTCGTCACGGATATTAGCCGCGATGCGTTTCAGCGAAAACTCAAGCCCGACCTTGCGCACCAGCGCCGCGGCTTCAGGAGCGCTCAGGTAGAGGGTTCCGGTGGCGGAGAACTGGTTGACTGCGGAATTTGTCATGGTGTGATGCAACAGCGTGCGAGCGGAGAAATTGATAACAATTGTTGCGCTCCTGTGCACCAATCACAATAGCAGTGAATGCACGTTTTTGTCACAGTATTGCACAAAATGACAGCCTAAATTATCATTATGCGCATGGATCAAACCGATACTGCACTCATCGCGTTGTTGCGCCAAAACGCGCGGCTGACGGTCGCGGTTCTGGCGAAGAAGCTCAAAGTCTCACGCGGCACGGTGACCAATCGCCTGCGCAAGCTGGAAGACGATCGTGTGATCGTTGGCTACACCGTCAAGTTGAAACCCGACGCTGAACCGGAACGGATTCGCGCCTGGATGGGCGTGCTGGTGGACGGCAACCGCACGCTGGCAGTTGTCCAGAGCCTTTTGGGCGAGCCTCGCGTGGTGTCTTTGCACGACACCAATGGCCGCTGGGATCTGTGGGCAGAGCTGGAGGTCAGCTCAATGGTGGAGCTGTCGCAGCTCCTGGAGCGCGTGCGCCTCATCAGCGGTATTCGCAATACTGAGACGAGCATTTTGCTATCGAGTTTCCGCTAGCTCCGCGAGTTGCGCCGCTAGCATTGTGTCCTGCGGCTTGCAGCTTTTTCGTGTAGCCCATTAAATATAAGGGCTAACGGTCTAAAACGCCAATAGTCGATGTTTGATGATTTTCGATTCCAGCCCCATTGCAATGGCAGTTACACTAAAAAGCTGATTCGTTGTAATTTCACACTGCGTGCTTAAATCGGTAGCAACCCGCCGTCCTTCACCGCTTCAATCACTGCGTAGGTGCGAGTCTCCCGCACGCCGGGAAACTGCCATAACCGACGACTAGCGAAATCGCGGTAGGCCTCCATGTCGCGCACGCGCAACTTGATCAGGTAATCGAACCCGCCCGCCACCATATGACATTCCGCGATTTCGGGGTGCGTGAGCACCGCCGCCTTGAAGGCGTCGAAGATGTTCGGCGTCGTGCGATCGAGCAGTACCTCGACGAACACCGTCATGCCGCAGCCGAGTTTCGCTGCGCTTAACCGCGCCTCGTAACCCAGAATGAATCCATCGCGCTGCAATCTTTGTGTTCGCGCAAGCACCGCGGTCGCCGATAGCGAAACCACCTCCGCGAGCTTCAAATTACTGATGCGGCCATCCTGCTGCAAGGCGGACAGGATTTTGCGGTCAATAGCGTCAATTTCGGCCATGTTGGCAGACTTTTATGCGGTCGATACGCGGTATTTTAGTGAATAAATAATCCGGACTCTCCCTAAGATAGCGATCTATTCAGTATTCACGTAAGCAAATCGCCATGCGCCTGCCCAACCCCTACCGCGAAGAACTCGCCATCGTCCGCCGCAATGTAGACACTGCCTCTGCCGCGCTCGACTGGCCGCCCATCATCGACACCGCCCGCCCGTGGGTGACGGCCGTGCGTGACAACCCTCCGCCGTTCTGGGCGATGGAGAGTCTGCTCAAGGAGTATCCGATCTCGAAGCCGGAAGGCCTCGCGCTGATGCGGCTCGCCGAGGCGTTGCTTCGAGTGCCCGATTCGGCCACTGCAATTGCATTGACGGCGGATCAGTTGGGGCGTGCGAACTTTGATGGTTCCGGCGACGGCGTTATGGCGCGGCTGTCGAATTCAGTGATCGCGTTGTCGAAAAAGACGCTGCCTCACGCTGATCATCCGCCCGGTCTGCTCGGCAAACTCGGCGCGAAAACCGTTGTCGCAGGCACGCTGCGCGCCGTGCAGTTGCTGGCCAAACAGTTCGTGCTTGGGCAGACGATTGAGGAAGCACTCGCCGAATCAAAGTCGCAGCGCCGCGATGCCAGTTACCTGCGCTTCAGCTTCGACATGTTGGGCGAAGGCGCGCGCACGATGGACGATGCGGATCGATATTTCGCGAGTTACGAACATGCGATCAAACAGCTCAGCAGTGCAAAGTTGTCGACACCAAATGCAGGCCCCGAAGACTCCGACGGCATTTCCATCAAGTTATCCGCGCTACATCCGCGCTATGAAGATGCACAGCATGATCGTGTGATCAATGAGCTGGTGCCACGCTTGTGGCTTCTCTGCGAGCGCGCCGCAGCGGCGCAAATCAATCTCACCATTGATGCAGAAGAGGTGGATCGCCTTGAACTCTCGCTTGACGTGTTTGATGCGCTAATGAAACAGGTACAGGCGAACTGCCCGCAATGGCGCGGGTTCGGATTGGCGTTGCAGGCGTACCAAACACGCTCGCTCGAACTCATCGAGCACGTCGGCACGCTGGCGGGTCATTACAACGTGCGCTTGATGTGTCGCCTGGTCAAAGGCGCGTACTGGGACAGCGAAATCAAGCGTGCGCAGGAGATGGGCATGCCAGCGTACCCGGTCTTCACGCACAAGCACCATTCCGATTCGAGCTACCTCGCGTGCGCTGCGTCGCTGCTGAAACAGAAAAAAGCCTTCTTCCCGCAATTCGCCACGCACAACGCGGGCACCATCGCGGCGATATTTCAGATGGCGGCGCGCTTTGACGCACCCTTTGAATTGCAGCGACTGCATGGCATGGGTACAGGCGTGTATCGCGAATTGCTCAAATCGCATCCGAAGCAAACGCTGCGCGTTTACGCGCCCGTCGGTTCGCACGGCGATTTGCTTGCCTACCTGGTGCGCCGTTTGCTCGAAAACGGAGCGAATTCATCGTTCGTGCATCAGCTCGCCGATGATGACGTACCCGTAGAAACACTGCTCAAATCACCGCTGTATGTGACCGAAGCACAGCAATTTCCTTTGCCGAAAAACATTCTCGCGCCGCGCAACAACAGTATGGGCGTCGATCTGACCGTTGAAACGATGCGCGCGCCCTTGCTTTCTGCGTTGCAATCAACGACGGCGACGCGCCCCGCCGATGCATCTGCCGCAGCGAGCACTGATGCGATGCAATCGGCCCACGCCGCTTTCGCAGCATGGCGCGATGTCCCCGTCGCAGACCGCACCGCGATGCTGCGCAGCACGGCCGACAGTTTGCAGGCAGAACTGCCGCGCTTTTGCGCGCTGCTGGTCAAAGAAGCGTTCAAGACATGGGGCGACGCCGTTGCCGAAGTCCGCGAAGCGATTGATTTCCTGCGCTATTACGCCGACGAAGCCGGGCGTGTCTGCGCGCCCATCTCTCTGCCTGGCCCAACTGGCGAAAGCAACATGCTGTACCCGCGTGGTCGCGGAGTCTGGGTGTGCATCAGTCCGTGGAATTTTCCCTTGGCGATTTTTATGGGGCAAATAGCTGCGGCGTTGGTGACCGGCAACACCGTCGTCGCCAAGCCTGCCGAGCAGACGCCCGTGGTTGCTCAGGAAGCGGTGAAACTGCTGCACGCAGCAGGCATCCCCGCGAATGTGTTGCAAGTGGTCACCGGGCTCGGTGAAACCGTAGGCGCGACCCTGGTCGCGCATCCAGCCGTCGCTGGTGTCGTGTTCACCGGATCAATGCAAGTCGCCAAAATCATCCAGCGCAGCCTTGCCAGTAAAGACGGTGCGCTTGTGCCGCTGATCGCGGAAACGGGCGGCATCAACGCGATGTTGGTGGACTCAACGGCGCTGCCCGAGCACGTTGTCGATGCCGTGTTGCAGTCCGCGTTCCGCTCCGCTGGGCAGCGCTGCTCGGCGTTGCGTCTACTCTGTTTGCACGAAGAAATCGCGGACAAAGTCATTCACATGCTGCACGGTGCAGCGAATGAACTTGCTGTTGGCGACACCGGGTATCTCGCAACCGATGTGGGTCCGTTGATTGACCGGGAAGCGTTTGATGGCATCGCTGCGCATGTGCAGCGTCTGGCATCTGTAGCGGCTCTACCGCGACCCGCACCCGCGCAAACCACCAGTCGCGCTCCGACAGTTTTGATCGTTGACGCAACTCGCCACACCATCGGCCCGCACATCTTTGAAGTCGACGGCATCTCCGACGTCAAACAGGAAATTTTTGGCCCCGTGCTGCAAGTCGTGCGCTGGAGCGGCGACCCGCATGCAGTGATTGATCAGATCAATGCGCTCGGATTCGGCCTCACGCTCGGCATTCAAACCCGCATCGACAGTCGCGCCGCAAGCCTCGCGCAACGGGCCCACGTGGGCAATATCTACATCAACCGCAACATCATCGGCGCCGTGGTCGGTGTGCAGCCGTTCGGCGGCGAAGGACTGTCAGGCACCGGGCCAAAGGCGGGCGGGCCTTTCTACCTGCCGCGCTTCGTTGGCGAGCAAACCATCACCATCAACACGGTCGCCGCGGGCGGTAACGTCGCATTACTCATGGCATAACTCGTGCTGCGGATATGTCGACTAGGGAAATCGGCATAACCCAGCGTATTGTTTCAGTGCAGAATTAGCTCATAAATAGCGAATAGACGCTCATGGGCTTCAGGGAGGAAGCCTTCGTCGTGTCGGCTACCTCAAACGATTACTTTTTAAAAAGCGGGGATTTCATAGTTATGGACGTATTGCTCCAGCAAATCGTCAATGGTCTGGTCGTGGGCAGCGTCTATGCGCTGGTTGCACTGGGCTACACGATGGTTTACGGTATTTTGCAGCTCATCAACTTCGCGCACGGTGAGATCGTGATGATCGGCGGTCTGACCTCGCTGTTCGCTGCGAAGGGTTTGCTGGCGATGGGTGCGCCGCCGCTTCTGGCGCTGCTGGTTGCGATTCTGGCCGCGATGATCGCCTGCGCTATTGTCGGTGTGCTGATCGAGCGCATCGCCTATCGCCCGCTTCGCAATGCGCCTCGATTGGCTCCGCTGATCACCGCGATTGGTGTCTCGATTCTGTTGCAACAGCTCGCGATCCTCGTGTTTGGCCGCAACTACTTCTCGTTCCCTGAGTTGATCTCAAAGGCCCCGATTGTGTTTGGCCACATCACTGTAACGTTGAACGAGATCGTCATCCTGCTGACTTCGTTCGGTTTGATGGCAGCGCTCCTCTGGCTGGTGCACAACACCAAGGTCGGCACCGCCATGCGCGCCACGGCCGAGAACCAGAAAGTCGCAGGCCTCATGGGCATCGACATCAACAAAATCATCGCGATCACCTTCGCGATTGGCTCCGGCCTCGGTGCGATTGCTGGCGTGATGGTCGCCTCGAACTACGGCCAGGCGCACTACTACATGGGCTTCATGTTGGGCCTGAAAGCTTTCACCGCTGCGGTCATGGGCGGCATCGGCAATCTCTGGGGCGCGATGGTCGGCGGCCTGATTCTGGGTCTTGTCGAAAACGTCGGGCTTATCTTCGTGCGTGGAGACTACAAAGACATTTTTGCCTTCGTGGTGCTTGTTCTGGTACTGATCTTCCGGCCTCAAGGTCTGGTGGGTGAGCGCGTCGCGGAGAGGGCATAGACCATGACCAGCTTGAAGACATTACTGCAAACAAAGCGCAATCAGATGATTGCGTTGGCCGTGCTTGGCGTTCTTCTGGTGATCTTGCCGTTCGCAGCGGGTGCGCTGGGACAAGCATGGGTACGCATCCTGAACATCACGCTGCTTTACGTGATGCTGGCGCTGGGCTTGAACGTGGTTGTCGGAGTCGCCGGCTTGCTGGATTTGGGCTATGTGGCGTTTTACGCTGTGGGCGCATATACATGGTCGCTTCTGGCTTCAGCGCATTTCGATTTGCACTATCCGTTCTGGGTATTGCTGCCGTTAGGCGCTTTTTTGGCCGCTCTGGCAGGCTTGCTGCTGGGTACGCCGGTATTGAAGCTACGAGGAGATTACCTTGCGATTGTGACGCTGGGTTTCGGAGAAATCGTTCGCATTCTCATGAACAATTTTGACAAGGTGGGCCTGCCGTGGTCGGATGAAAGGTACAACATCACCAACGGTCCGCGCGGCATAACGGGCATTGATGGACTAAACTTTTTTGGGTTCAAGATTAGTCGGGGACTGGAACTGTTTGGTTTGCAAATTACGAGTTTGCAGCTTTACTACTTCGTTTTTCTCGCATTCACGATTCTGTCGATCATCGGTGTGTCGCGCTTGCAGCATTCGCGCATCGGTCGCGCCTGGCAAGCGTTGCGTGAGGACGAAATCGCTGCAAAAGCGATGGGTATCAACACGCGAAACGTCAAGCTGGCGGCCTTCGCTTTCGGTGCGCTGACGGGTGGCCTCGCGGGCGGATTATTCGCCTCGATGCAAGGCTTCGTCAGTCCGGAATCGTTTGGCCTGCTCGAATCCGTGATGATTCTCGCGATGGTGGTGTTGGGCGGCATGGGCCACATTCCTGGTGTCATCCTTGGCGCGGTACTGTTGTCAGCGATGCCTGAAGTGATCCGATATGCAGCCGACGAAAACATGCAACAAAAAATATTCGGCCTGGTGCTCATCGCCCCCGAAGTGTTGCGCAACCTGATCTTCTCGCTCGCCATGATTTTGATCATGCTGTTCAAACCTGCGGGCCTGTGGCCGTCACCGGAGAAGAAATAATGGCCGACATGCTCTTCACCGCAGAAGGCGTCAGCAAACGCTTTGGTGGCGTCACGGCGCTCGACAACGTGTCGATGGAAATCCCCCGCGCTTCAATCTTCGGACTCATCGGCCCGAACGGCGCTGGCAAGACGACATTCTTCAACACATTGACTGGTTTGTATCAGGTCGACGAAGGAAAATTCACGTTCGACGGCAAGCCGCTTAACGTCAAAGCGCCGCATGAAGTCGCGGAGGTCGGCATCGCGCGGACATTCCAGAACATCCGTCTGTTCGGCGAAATGTCTGTGCTCGAAAACGTGATGGTGGGGCGCCATGTGCGCACCAAAGCAGGCGCGTTTGGCGCGATTTTCCAGACGCCGTCGACCCGTCGCGAAGAAGCCGAAATTACACAACGCGCGCATGAGCTGCTCGACTACATCGGCCTGTCAAAGCGAGCCGGTGACAAAAGCCGTACGCTCGCCTACGGTGAGCAACGGCGACTCGAAATCGCGCGTGCGTTGGCAACCGATCCAAAGATGATCGCACTCGATGAACCGGCCGCTGGCATGAACGCCACCGAGACCATCGCGCTGCGCGAACTCATCGAGCGCATCGCAAGAGACGGCACGACAGTCATGTTGATCGAGCATGACATGCGCCTCGTGATGAAAGTGTGTCACCACCTCGCAGTGCTTGATTACGGTCGAAAAATTGCCGACGGAACCCCGGCCGAAATTCAAAAAGACGCCGCCGTAATCAAAGCCTACCTGGGTGGTGCGCACACCGAGGTCACCCAATGAACCCAACGCTAGACATCAAAAAGCTGGAGGTCGCTTACGGCGGCATCAAGGCAATTAAGGGCATCGATTTTCACGTCGACGAAGGCGAACTTGTCACACTGATCGGTGCCAACGGCGCCGGCAAATCAAGCACCCTGCGCGCACTCTCCGGTCTCATCAAACCCGCAGGGGGAAGGGTCACGTACAAGGGCCAGGACATCACGGGCGTCCCGTCACATGCACTGGTCGGACTGGGTATCGCGCTGTGCCCCGAAGGTCGCGGTGTTTTCGCCCGCTTGAACGTGCACGAGAACCTGCTGATGGGCGCGTACGCTCGTAACGACAAGGCGCAAATCCTCGCCGAAGTCGACGAGATTTACACCATGATTCCGCGCCTCAAGGAGCGCACGCTGCAAATGGCCGGCACGCTGTCCGGCGGTGAGCAGCAAATGCTCGCCATCGGTCGCGCCATGCTCGCGCAGCCAAAGCTTTTGATGCTCGACGAACCCTCGATGGGCTTAGCGCCGTTAATGGTGGAAAAGATATTCGAGATCATCCGGATGATCGCCAAACGAGGCACCACGATTTTGCTGATTGAACAGAACGCGCAGCTCGCGCTTGAGCACGCCAATCGCGGTTACGTGCTGGAGTCTGGGGAGATTACGCTGACCGGAGACGCGAAGACGTTGTTGGCCGACCCGCGGGTGAAGGCGGCGTATTTGGGTGGCTAACGAAAACACGTGTTGTGCTGGCGCCACCGACGAAAACTTGACGACACCAGCGTCCGTGGCAGTGGTAATTTGAAGGCTGTTTAGCTCATGTCACTCGACCCAGTCGTCCTCTTTTTCATTCTCGGTGTCATCGGCGGCGCACTCAAAAGCGACCTTGAACTTCCGAAGCCCTTCCTTGAAGCGCTGACGATATTTCTTCTGTTAGCGCTCGGCTTGAAGGGCGGAGTCGCGATTTCAAAGAGCGAATTCGCGACGTTGATTGTGCCCGCGCTTGCGCTGATCATTGGTGCGCTTGCGCTTGCGTTTGTCGCATTCGTTTTGCTGTATCGCATCGGAAAATTGAGTCGAATTAATGCGGCGGCAACGGCGGCACACTATGGCTCGGTGAGCGTCATCACCTTCGTGGTGGCGCAAACGTATCTCGCCAAAATCGGGCAAGAGTTCGGCGCGCAGATGGCGTTTTATCTTGCGGTACTGGAAGTACCCGCATTGATTCTTGCGGCTATTCTCGGGAAACGTGATGAAGCATCGCCGGGACACTGGGGTGAATTCACGCGCGAACTACTGTTCGGCAAGAGTGTGCTCCTCTTGCTTGGCGGCATGGCGATCGGGGCCGTAGCTGGGGAGGCAGGCGTCAAGCCGTTCGCCCCTCTCTTCATCGACCTGTTCAAAGGGGTGGTCTGCTTCCTCCTGCTGGAGCTAGGCGTCACCACGGCGCGCCAGTTTCCTGAGCTTAGAAGGAGCGGCATATTTCTGGCAATTTTCGGCGTGCTTTTCCCGATAACAGCCGCAGTTTTTGGTGCGCTTAACGCAAAGGCGCTGGGCTTCGGCGCGGGCGATCAGACACTGACGGCCGTCCTGTTCGCCAGCGCGAGCTACATCGCCGCACCCTCGGCGATGCGGGTTGCGTTGCCCCATGCCAACCTGGGCCTTGCGATTGCGCCAGTGGTCGCGGTGACCTTCCCGTTCAATGTCATTGTTGGCATTCCGCTGTACCACCGGATGGTGGTGGCTTTGGGTTGAATTGGCCGTGTTTAAGTACGAATGGTCGGCGAGCACGGCGATGCGAGGCGCGCGGATTTAATTTCATTAAGCGTCAAGCCGTTCAAAACTTTGCGGTTTCGAGCGGTTCAATGCCCTCCACGCAGCCCTTCGGAGATTGCTTTGAAAGCGCAAACAGCCCAGTTGTGTTCGCACCTCGTTGCCCCAACGTAGCGATCTTCGCGTGCTACCGTTCAGGCTCGCGCCTTTCACTGACTTTCTGAAGCACACGACATGACGAGTTTGCAAACGCGCCTGGCCGCACTTTCCACTGAACGCATCCAGGGCATCGGTCGCGGTATTGAAAAGGAAAGCCTGCGTGCGTTGCCCACTGGTGGCCTCGCATTAACGCCGCACCCTGCCGCGCTCGGCTCCGCGCTGACGCATCCGAAGATCACCACCGATTTCAGCGAATCTCAGGTGGAGCTGATCACCGGTGTTCATCCCGATGCCGAGTCCTGCCTCGCAGAACTCACGGAAGTTCACCAGTTCACCTTTCGAAGCTTGCGTGACGCCGGCAACGAGATGCTTTGGGTATCGTCGATGCCCTGCGGGTTGCCGACGGATGAGACGATTCCGCTGGCACGCTTTGGCTCGTCGAACGTGGGGCGCGCCAAGAGCGTATACCGCATGGGGCTCGGCCATCGCTACGGACGGCGCATGCAGACGATCTCGGGGATTCATTACAACTGGTCACTACCCGGCGTGACGAGCGAAGAGTATTTTTCGCTGATCCGCAATTTTCGGCGTCATGCATTTTTGTTGATGACATTGTTCGGTGCGTCGCCTGCGGTGTGTTCTTCGTTCGTTGAAGGACGTCAGCATGACCTGCAAACGCTCGCCGAGTTCACGCGCTACATGCCGCATGGCACCTCACTGCGCATGGGGCGGCTTGGCTACCAGAGCGATGCGCAGTCGTCGCTCGCCGTGAGCTACAACAGCCTTGAGGGTTACGGCGCGTCGTTGCAGGATGCGTTAACACGCAGTTACCCGGCCTACGAGGCCATCGGCATCAAAAATCCTGGTGGCGATTACAACCAGCTGGCGACCTCGCTGTTGCAGATCGAAAATGAGTTTTACGGCACGATTCGGCCCAAGCGCGTGATCCATCCCGGCGAGCGACCGCTGCATGCGCTGCGTGAGCGTGGTGTGGAATATGTTGAAGTGCGGCTGTTGGACCTGGATCCATTTGAGCCGGTCGGCATCACCGCGGCGACGACGCGATTCATCGACGTGTTCCTTCTGCATTGTCTGATGAGTGACAGCCCGCCCGACTCCCCGGAAGAGATCGCAGTGCTTGCACGAAACCAGCACAAGACGGCGGCGAGCGGGCGCGAGCCGGGGCTGTTGCTGGAGCGTGACGGCTCCGAGGTTCCGCTCAACGATTGGGGGCTTGAGGTGATTGAGCAATGTGGGCCAATTGCGGCGGCCATGGATGCTGCGCTCGGCGGCACGTTATATGCTGATGCCGTAGTTGCTGCTCGACAGTCGTTGCAGCACCCCGACACCTTGCCCTCAGCCCGTGTGCTCGCTGCGATGGATGCTAATTTCAATAATTCATTCGTCGGCTTTTTGCGTGAGCAATCAAGGCAAACGCAAACGCACCTGCTCGCGCTACCGTTTAGCGCTGATCAGCAGGCACGATTTGAGGCGATGACGAAAGAGTCCATCGCCGAACAAAAGCGCATCGAAGCGTCCGACAGCATGCTTTTCGAGACATACCGCCAGAACTACGTGTCGCCGAAGCGGTTGGGTGTGTAGGCGCACAGTCACGATACTGGTTAAATCACTGCATCACTTTACTGGATAGATCATGGAACGCCGCCCTCTATTTCACGCCAATCTGAACGTTTCCGTCATGTGCCTCGGCACCATGACCTGGGGTGAGCAAAACACCGAGGCCGAAGCGCATGCGCAGCTCGACTGGGCGATGCAGCATGGCATCAATTTTGTTGATACCGCCGAGATGTATCCGGTGCCGCCACGCGCCGAGACGGGCTTGCGTACCGAAATCATTCTGGGCAAATGGCTTAGCCGTCCCGGCAATCGTGAAAAAGTCGTGCTCGCCAGCAAAATCGCAGGCCCCGGCCGTCGTGACTGGATCAGAAACGGTGCAACATCGCTGACCAAAGCGAACATCATTGACGCTTGCGAAGGCTCGCTCAAACGCCTGCAAACCGATCACATCGATCTCTATCAAATCCACTGGCCGGATCGCAACGTCGCAGCGTTCGGCTCATGGCAATTTGACAGCAGCAAAGAGCGCGAAACCGTGCCGATCATCGAGCAGGTTGAGGCGATGCAAACGCTCATCAAAGCCGGCAAGATTCGCGGCTACGGACTGTCGAACGAGTCCGCCTGGGGCACCACGATGTTCTGCCGCGCGGCTGATCAGTTGGGCGCACCAAAGCCGGCGTCGATTCAGAACACCTACAGCCTGTTAAACCGTAGTTTCGAGGGCGATCTCGCCGAGGTGAGCTATCGTGAACAGGTGCCGCTTCTGGCGTACAGCCCGCTTGGCATGGGCGCGTTGACCGGCAAATATTCGAAGGGGGCGATGCCGACAGGCTCACGCTTTCAGACGTTCCCGGACTTTTTTGGTCGCTTCCGTCGACCGCTCGCATTGGTCGCAGCGGACGAGTACGCGGCGCTCGCCAAAAAGTTCGACATGAGTTTGCTTGACCTGTCGATTGCGTTCGCAGTGAATAAATGGTTCGTCGGCAGCGTGATTCTTGGGGCAACCAGCGTGCCACAATTGCAGCAAAGCTTTAATGCCCATCATGTGAAATTGCCGCCGGAAATTTACGCGGAGATTGAGGCGATAAGCAGCCGTTATTTGCATCCGCAGGCGTAGTTGAACATGGTCAGCTTTTTGTTGAAATAGCCGTGGCACTAGGGCGAGAAGCGATTTTCGGCAAAAGTTGACTATATCGAAAAATCCGTAATAGCGCCTATACAATGGGCATTTCAGCGTAAAGCTGCTACGCTTGAAGAGTCGAAAGAAAGGCTCAACATGTCTGCCATCGACACACTCGCCGCGCTGTGGAAACTGGCGGAACTGCCTGAAGCGACGCTGCGCCATGCGATCCTGACTGGCGCGGAGCCGGTTTTGCCGTCGTCATTTGCGGTCGGCACGGCGGCGCAAACCAGCGTAGCAGCTGCCGCGCTGGCGGCGGTCGAATTGGGACAGGTTCGTGGTCAACCGTACCAGCAGGTAAGCGTCGATATGACGCATGCTGCGCACGAGTGCGCAGGCTGGTTCAGTCTTGATGGCATTACGCCGGACGTCTGGGACAAATTTTCCGGTCTGTATCGCTGCGCCGATGGCTGGGTGCGCATCCACGCGAACTTTGCGCATCATCGTGACGGCGCGCTGCGTTTGCTCGGACTCCCGGCGGATACGGCGCAACGTGCGGATGCCGAGCGCGCCTTGCTGTCCTGGCGGGCGCTGGATTTTGAGCAGGCGGCTGCCGACGCTGGCCTTGTAGTCGCGGCGTGCCGCAGCTTAGCCGTTTGGGACGCCCATCCGCAGGGGCAGGCGGTGGCGGCGTTGCCGCTGTTCAGCATCGAGCGCATTGGCGACGCTGAGCCACGTACTTTGCCCGCGCTATACACCGCAGATCGCCCACTCACGGGCTTACGCGTGCTCGACCTTACGCGCATCCTCGCGGGCCCGGTGTGTGGGCGCATGCTCGCCGCATACGGCGCGGATGTGATGCTCATCAACTCGCCGCATTTGCCAAACATCGAATCAATTGCAGATACCAGCCGCGGCAAATTTTCGGCGCATGTCGATTTACAAACGGTGGCGGGCCGCGATGCACTCTTCCGTCTGCTGGCGACCAGCAATGTCTTCGTGCAAGGCTATCGGCCGGGCGCATTGGCTGCACATGGATTTGGCCCGGAGCAAGCCGCGCGACTGCGTCCGGGGATCGTCTATGTATCGCTCTTCGCGTATGGCGACGCTGGGCCGTGGCACGGGCGGCGCGGGTTTGACTCACTGGTGCAAACCGCGACCGGTTTCAATCTAGCCGAAGCGGCGGCCGCGAATTCGGCAGAGCCGAAGGCTCTGCCGATGCAGATTCTCGATTACGCCACGGGTCATCTCATGGCGTTTGCTGCAATCACCGCCGTGCGGCGACAAACGCTCGAAGGCGGCAGTTGGCATGTGAACGTTTCGCTTGCGCAAACCGGGCATTGGTTGCGCAGCCTCGGTCGTATGGCGAACGGTTTTTCCATCGAGCGCCCGCAAGCGACGCCGTATATTGAGACCGCAACATCGGGCTTCGGCGAACTAGCCGCTGTGGCCCACAGCGCAAAATTTTCACGCACACCGATGCTCTGGGCACGTCCCTCAATGCCACCCGGCACGCATCCGCCGGAGTGGCCGCCAGCAGCCTAACGACCCGCCGCCGCTGCCTCGCGCACGAGCGCTTTGCCACCGCCGTAGCTGAACGTTTCAGCGAGCGTACCACCGAGCGACACCTTGATCGCACAATACTTGAACTCGGGAATCTTCGCGAACGGATCGAGCGCCGCGTTGGTCAATTTGTTGATCGCTGCTTCGTAGTAGCAGAACGGCACAAACACCGCACCGCGCGGCGAACTGTCATCGGCTCGTGCATACAAGACAACTTCACCGCGACGCGAGACAATGGTGATGACGTCGCCCGGTTGTCCGCCCATATCGGCCAGATCGAGCGGATGCACCAACGCGACCGGATCCGGCTCAATGGCGTCTAGCATCGTCGCGCGACGTGTCATGCTGCCTGTGTGCCAGTGCTCCAGTTGTCGCCCGGTGATGAGCACCATCGGGTATTCTGCATCTGGGCGTTCATCGGCACTAATGATGTCGACGGGCACAAAGCGCGCACGACCGCCTTCACGCGGAAAGTCGTCGACGAACACGACCGATTGGCCGGGATCGCCTTCTTTGGTACACGGGTAGGTCACCGCGTGTTCCCGCTCCAGACGATCCCAGGTGATTCCACCAATGCTTGGCATGGTGCGCCGCATTTCGTCGAACACGTCGGACACGTGACCATAGCTCCAGTCGAGCCCAAGGCGCTTGGCAAGTTGCTCAATGATCCACAAATCCTGCTTCGCGTCGCCTGGCGGATTGATGGCCTGACGGCCCATCTGCACGAGGCGATCGGTGTTGGTGAAACTACCGGTCTTTTCAGGGAAAGCACTGGCGGGCAAAATCACGTCGGCGAGGTACGCAGTCTCGGTCAGGAAAATGTCCTGCACTACCAGATGATCAAGCGCTGCAAGCGCTTCACGCGCGTGGTTGGCATCAGGGTCGGACATGGCGGGGTTTTCACCCATCACGTACATCCCGCGAATCGCCCCCTTCTTGATCGCGTGCATCACTTCGACAACGGTCAAACCGGGCTCAGCGTCGAGCGAGCCTGCCGGTACCTTCCATGCGGATTCAAAGCGTGCCCTTGTAGCGGCATTGGAGACGTGCTGATAGTCCGGGAACATCATCGGGATCAACCCCGCGTCCGACGCGCCCTGAACGTTGTTTTGACCCCTTAGCGGATGCAGTCCGGTACCTGGGCGACCGATCTGTCCAGTCATCAACGCCAGCGCGATCAGGCAGCGCGCGTTGTCGGTGCCGTGAACGTGTTGTGACACGCCCATGCCCCACAGAATCATCGAGCTTTTTGAAGTGGCGTAAAGCCGTGCGACGTAGCGAATGGTGTCGGCATCAATGCCGCAGATCGGTGCCATCATTTCAGGCGTATAGCCTTCAACGTTTTTGCGCAGATCGTCGTAGCCAACGGTGCGGCTGGCGATGAACGCCGCATCCACCAGATTCTCGGTCACGATGACGTTCATCATCGCGTTTAGCATCGCGACGTCGGTGTCAGGTTTGAACTGTAGGTGGCGATGCGCAATTCGCACAAGGTCAGAGCGACGCGGATCGCAGATGATCAGCTTGGTGCCGTTGTTGACGGCGTTCTTGATCCAGCTCGCGGCGACCGGGTGGTTCACGCTTGGGTTTGCGCCGATGACGATGACGACCGCCGCTTTGGTCACGTCCATTACCGGGTTCGACACCGCGCCCGAGCCTATACCTTCGAGAAGCGCCACCACCGACGAGGCGTGACACAGACGCGTGCAGTGGTCGACGTTGTTGCTTCCGAAGCCCGTGCGTACTAGCTTCTGGAAGAGGTAGGCCTCTTCGTTGCTGCCCTTGGCCGAACCGAAACCGGCGAGTGACTTCTTCCCAAACGTGTCGCGGATGCGAGCCAGACCGCCGCCGGCCACCTCCAGCGCTTCGTCCCAGCTTGCCTCGCGGAACACGTCCATCACGCAGTCGGGGTCCATCACCGCATCACCGCGCTTGGGTGCATCCGCGCGGCGGATCAGCGGCTTGGTCAGGCGCTGCGGGTGGTGGGCGTAATCAAAGCCGTAGCGGCCCTTCACACACAGCCGCTCGTGGTTGGCCGGGCCGTCGCGGCCGTTGACGAAGAGAATCTTGTCGTCCTTGACGTTGTAGGTCAGCTGACACCCCACGCCGCAATACGGGCATACCGAATCGACCTGTTTGTCCGGCACGGCCAG
>JAYUWL010000119.1:0-15944 GCA_043753585.1 Burkholderiales bacterium | reverse complement strand
TGGATACGCTCATTTGGATTGAGGCGCGGGTGGGCCATGCCGCCGCTCTGCGCGGCGAGGCGTCCGGCGCATTGCTGAAAAAACTCCACCTTGACGAGGATTGCATCATTGCGGCGCAGCTCACCGCGCTGCCCGGTGATGCTGAATCTGAGGCGGCGGTGCTTGAAGCTTTCGGCTCCGAAATCGCTGGTCTGTTTTCAGGCGTGCACCGCATGGCGACCATGCAGGGGCTATCGAAGCTGTCCGTTGCGCCGACTACACCCGCTGTGGCAGCGGAGCAAGCGCAGCAAACCGAGGCGCTGCGCAAGATGCTGCTGGCGATGGTGGGCGACGTGCGCGTTGTTCTGATCAAACTCGCGGAGCGGCTGGTTTCGTTGCGCAGCGCTGCGCTGTCATCGGAGGCGCGACGCAACGAAAGCGCACAGGCCGAAGCCCGCGAGGTGATGGAAGTATTCGCACCGCTGGCCAATCGCCTGGGTGTCTGGCAGATCAAGTGGGAGCTTGAGGACTTGTCGCTGCGTTTGCTGGAGCCAGCGCAGTATCACAGCATTTCGCGCTATCTCGACGAGACGCGCATTGAGCGCGAGGCCTACATCGACACCACGAAAGCGGTGTTGCGCGATGCTCTAAAGACGGCGGGCATCACCGGCGAAATCACCGGTCGCTCAAAACACATCTATTCGATTTACGACAAACTAAAGCGCAAGCGCTGCGCGATAGAAGAACTCTACGACATTCGCGCCCTGCGCGTGATCGTTCCCGAAATGAAGGACTGTTACGCAACGCTTGGCATCGTACACAGCATGTTTCAGCCGGTGCCCGGCGAGTTTGACGACTATATCGCCAAGCCGAAAGCCAACAACTATCGCTCGCTGCACACCAGCGTCATCGGCCCGCACAATCGTGCCCTTGAGGTGCAGATTCGGACGCAGGACATGCATCAGTCGAGCGAGTACGGTGTCGCCGCACACTGGAACTACAAGGAGGGTGGGCAAGCCGCGCGTGACGCCAGCTTCGCCGCCAAGATCGCGAGCTTGCGGCAGGTGTTGTCGTGGGGCAACCAGGTCAGCTCGCCCGGCGAATTGCTGGCGGGGTTCAAGTCGTCATTGTTCGAAGAGACGATTTTTGTATTGACGCCACAAGGCAAGATCATTGATCTGCCGAAGGATTCGACACCGATTGACTTTGCCTACGCCGTGCATTCCGGGCTCGGCCACCGCTGCCGTGGCGCGAAGGTGGACGGGATGATGGTGCCATTAACGACGCCGCTCAAAAATGGCCAGCGCGTCGACGTGATCACGGTGAAAGAAGGCGGTCCGTCGCGCGACTGGCTCAACCCGGACAGCGGCTATCTACACAGCAGCCGTGCACGCGGCAAGGTGCGGCAATGGTTCAACGCGCTCGATTCGCAGGAGACGCTTTCGCACGGCCGCGTGGTTGTTGAAAAGGATCTGCAGCGACATGGACAGACGGCGCTGAGTCTCGACAAACTTGCGCACGAAGCTGGCTTCAAGTCGACCGACGAGCTGTTCGGTGCAGTCGGTCGTGCAGAACTAAACACGCGCGAACTGGACCTCGCAATTCGCAAGGCGGCGGGCCTCTTTGATGCCGTTCCCGACCCGCAGGCGCGTGAAGTACACACCAGCCGCAGCAGGGCGAAATCGGGTGGCGGTGGCATTCTGGTGGTCGGTGTCGACAAGCTGATGACCGGGCTCGCCAAATGCTGTAAACCGGTGCCACCGGATCCCATCGTCGGTTTTGTAACGCGGCTCAAAGGCATCACCATTCACCGCCATGATTGCAGCAACGTCATCCGCATGATGGCGCAGGAGCCGGGCCGCATCATCACCGCTGATTGGGGCGAGGCGGCGCAGGATGATGTGTTCAGCGTGCAGATCGAGGTCATGGCGAGCGACCGTCAGGGCCTGCTGCGCGACATTTCGGATGTGCTCGCACGCGAAAAAATCAACGTCACTGCAGTGAACACCCTGTCGCGCGATTTCATGGCGAAAATGAAATTCACAGCCGAGGTGAAAAGTATCGATCAGCTGCGTGGTGCATTAGTGCAGGTGACGCAGGTGAAAGGCGTGCAGAGCGCTAGAAGAAACTAAAGGGCACTCCTATAAATCCGTTTTTCGGGCGAATTGCGTTGTTGCGTCGTGCTCGCGATCCTCATGTACCAGGGCGTAACTTCCGGTTGCTGCGCGCGTCGCGCCTAGCACTTCATCCCGAAAATCCGAATTTATAGAAGTGCCCTAAAGTCGCTTGCACGTAAAGAATTTCCAAGGAGAACAAACATGAAACACGCTGCGAACAAATGGCTCGCCGTCGCCCTGTCGAGCATTGCGATTTCGGCATCCGCACAGTACCCGAACAAGCCGATCAAGATGGTGGTGCCGTTCCCACCGGGCGGTACAACCGATATCCTGGCGCGCGCGGTTGCCGCTGACTTGCAGAAATCAATGGGACAGCCAGTTATTGTCGACAACAAGGCAGGCGCGGGCGGAAATATTGGTTCCGACTACGTCGCCAAGTCCGCGCCGGACGGGTATACGCTGCTCATGGGCACCGTCGGCACCCACGCGATCAACGTGTCCCTTTACCCAAAGATGCCGTACGATGCGGTTAAGGACTTCTCCCCCGTGTCGCTGGTAGCGGGCGTGCCAAACGTCCTCGTGGCCGCGCCGAATTATCCGGTCAATAGCGTGAAAGATTTGATCGACGCGGCAAAGAAATCCCCTGATGCTGTGACCTTCGCGTCGAGTGGCAGCGGCACCTCAATCCATCTCTCCGGCGAATTGTTCAAGCAGCTTGCTGGCGTGCAAATGACGCACGTTCCGTACAAAGGCTCGTCGGCAGCGCTGCCCGATGTGATGAGTGGTCAGGTGAACGTGATGTTTGACAATGCGCCGTCGGTGATGCCGCAGATCAAAGGCGGGAAATTGAAGGCGATCGCCGTGACCAGCGGCAAGCGCTCCCCGGCTTTGCCGAATGTGCCAACCATCGCGGAGGCGGGCGTGGCGGGGTTCGAGGCGAATTCGTGGTTTGGCGTGTTGGCACCCGCAGGGACGCCGAAAGAAATCGTCGACAAGCTGTCGCACGCGATAGCCAAAGCCTTGCAGACGACCGAAATGAAAGATCGCCTTGCCGGCCAGGGCGCAGACGCCGTGGGCAATACGCCCGAACAATTTGCCGCCCACATCAAGGCGGAAATTGACAAGTGGGCGAAGGTGGTTAAAGCGTCGGGCGCGAAGGTAGATTAATCGCGTACCCGTGCTGTAGGCGCGGCTCGGCCGCGACCCAATCTCGCACGTTAAACGGGTCGTGGCGGAGCCGCTCGTACAAACGCGGTCGCGTCAATACGTCGCGCGTCCGCCCGAGATATCGAACACGCCGCCGGTGGTGAACGAGCATTCCTCTGACGACAGCCACGCAATCATCGCTGCGATTTCCTCGACCAGCACGAAGCGGTTCATCGGAATTTTTGACTTCATGTAATTGATGTGTTCGGCGGACATCTGGCTGAACATTTCCGTCTGCGCAGCGGCCGGTGTGATGCAGTTACACGCGACGCCGGTGGTTGCCAGTTCCTTGCCGAGTGACTTGGTCAGGCCGATCAATCCGGCCTTTGCCGCGCTGTAGGCGGGCGCATTGGGGTTGCCCTCCTTGCCCGCCACGCTCGCGATATTCACGATGCGTCCATAGGCCGCCTTGATCATGTGCGGCACGATGGCGCGACAGACGATGTAGGGTGCAACCAGATCGACGTCAATCACGTGGCGAAAGTCTTTTGGCGTGTACTCCCATGTCTTCATGTTGGGGCCGGTAATGCCCGCGCTGTTGACCAGAATATCGATGCGGCTGAACGCTTCCAGCGTGCTTTGTGTCGCAGCGGTTACGGCACCTTCCTGCGTCAGATCGACGACGATGCCCAGCGTGTTGCTACCCAATTTTCCAGCAGCAGCTTTGGTTGTCTCGGGGTCGATGTCCCAGATTGCCACTTTAGCGCCGCTCGCGATGAAGCGCTCGGCCACCGCGTAGCCAATGCCGCGTGCACCGCCGGTGACGACGGCTACGCGACCGCCCAAATCAATTGCATTCATTGCGCCTCCTTTGTTTAATTGCAACAATTATGCGGGTGGCGTGCTTCCGGGCTGATCTGCGTATTTCAAAACATATGGCTGGCCTGGCATGTCGCATCACTTTTTGGAGATTGCCGTGAATCCCGCGCTCATCTTTATCCTGATTGTTTTCGCGCTGATTGGTTGGGTCATTTATCGTGCAAAGAAATCTTTGAGAGAGCGTGAAGCACGTCCTTTTCATTGAAACTTATTCGTTTCCCCGCGTGCTGCGCTTCAAGCTCGAGCAAGCGTTTCCGCATTTGTCGCATGAACAGACGACGATGGTGCTGGAAGGGCTGCGCACCTGGCTTCGCATGATTAACGAGCATCGGCGCGGCAATTTCGGTATGCCGAGCGTCGCGGTCGACACTGCGTGGCACCAGTTCATTTTGCTCACGCAGGCCTATGCCGAATTCTGCCTGCAAGCGTTTGCCAAATTCCTGCACCACGCGCCGAGCCACAGGGATGCAACGGCCAAGCGCGACGGATTGGCCCGAACCTACGGGTTGGGCGCTGTCGCTGGATTGGGGGCTGTCGCTGCGGTCGCTATTGCTGGCGCAACGGTACTTTCAGGTCGCGACCTCTTTTCGCTCGATCAGCAACTGGACATCCCCGGTGGTGGCGAGTACGGCGCCGGGCAAGTTGAAGACGTTTAACGCCGATACGCCGCAATAACCGAGACAAGCGGCAGCGGCGAAGCCGGCGGAAGCGACGGCGGCGGCAGCAGTCCCAGCTTAAAGGGCGATGCGACTTGGTGCAACGGCACGAGCGACGGCAACAGCGGCTGTGGCAGCGGCAGCAGCGGAGGCCGCAGCGGAAGTGACAGCGGCGGTAATCGTTTCGGCGGTGGTTGTAGCGGCGGGGGCGGGTGCTAGCCAAACCGGCTCAATAGTGCGCGTTGATTGGCATGAGTCAGCTTTTTTGTGTAGTCCACTATGAAATTGGGCTCAAACCGCAAAATCGCGATAGTCGACTTCATCCGTAAATTTTGCATAGCCTATATGTGTAGTGGGATACAGCCCGTATTAGAAAAAAGCTGTAAAAATCGGGTTGAATCAGTGGCTCAAATAACTGGGTGATACGCCGTAATTAGCATTACAATCTTGTCATGTTGTCTGACAACTTAATCTTGGATCGCTCTTCAATTCGCTCTACCGTTGGCTTGAGTGGTCAGGAATCTGCCCCCAACGTTGTGCCCGCCATCGACGCACTGAACGCGGTAGCGCGTCCGCAATCGCTGGCGGACGAGGCCCACGGTCAATTGCTGATGCAATTGGAGATGGGGTTATGGCCGATTGCGAGCAAATTGCCCTCGGAAATGGCGCTCGCCGAGTCACTGGGCGTATCTCGACCGGTTGTTCGCGAGGCGTTGGCCCGTCTCAAGGCAGATGGCCGCATCGAGACGCGGCAAGGCTCAGGCGCAGTGGTCGCGGATCGCAACAAGATTGCAGCGTTTCGATTCGCGAAATCAGGCGGTGTGGGCGCGACCGAACCCATGATCGATGCTGCTGACGCCGCCGAGCGTGAAATGCTCGAGTTGCGCCAGATCGTAGAGTGCGGCGCAGCCGAGTTGGCCGCTCTTCGTCGCACCCATACTGACGTTGCTGCGATCCGCGCGGCGGTCGATGCGATGGATGGCGCACTTGAAAAACGGAGTGATGGCTCCGATGTGGACGACGCCTTTCACAACGCCGTCGCTGCCGCCACCCACAACTCGCAGCTCACAAAATTTGTCGAATTCGTCGGTGCGCAATTCTCGGCCTCGCGCAAAGCGACCTGGGACAAGACGGGCTATGGCGTGGGCATCACCGAGGTGGGTCAGGATGACCATCGTGCCATTCTCAAGGCCATCGACAGCGGTGATACCGCCACGGCAAAACGAATGTCCCACGCACATGTGCAGCGAGCGATTGATCGGATCAACCACCGCATTGATGAGCGCGCTCACCAACAAGATATCGAGCGTCGAGAACGCCTCATGAAACAAGACACGAAAGCGTGACCATGCAATCCGCCAGTTTCTTTGAATCGCTCGCCGCGCTTCTGCCCGCTGAAAGCCTGAAGGTTGCCGCCGAGGACATGCGCCCGTACGAATGCGACGGCCTGTCGATGTATCGCGCGCTGCCGAAATGTGTGGCGCTGCCAGAGGACGAAGCGCAACTTGCCGCAGTGATGAAGCTTTGCCATATGCATCGCATACCAGTCGTTGCGCGCGGTGCTGGCACGGGGCTCTCGGGTGGTGCCATGCCAAGCCCGGATGCGTTGCTCCTCTCGACCGCGAAGATGATGCGCCTTATCTCGGTCGATCCGCTTGCCTGTACGGCAGTCGTGCAGCCCGGATTTAGAAACCTGGCCATCAGCGAAGCGGTGTCGCAATATGGCCTCTACTACGCCCCGGATCCCTCATCGCAAATTGCCTGCACCATCGGCGGAAACGTCGCCGAGAATTCGGGCGGCGTACATTGCCTGAAATACGGCCTTACCGTTCACAACATCCGCAAACTGCGCGTGGTGCTCATGACCGGTGACATCGTCGAAATAGGTTCTGACGCGCTGGATTCACCGGGTTACGATCTGCTCGCGCTGATGATCGGATCCGAAGGTTTGCTCGGGATAGTCACCGAAGTCACCGTCAAACTCACGCCGAAACCACAGTTAGCGCAAGTCGCGCTCGCCTCGTTCGCAAGCGTCGAGGCCGCGGGCGCTGCAGTCGGTCACATCATCGCCGAAGGCATCATTCCAGCCGGGCTTGAGATGATGGACAAAGTCGCGACCGAAGCCGTTGAAGGCTTTGTGCATGCGGGCTACGACCTGAATGCTGAGGCGATTTTGCTGTGCGAAAGCGACGGCACTCCGGAAGAAGTGGCCGACGAAATGGCGCGTGTGGCCGAAGTGCTGCGCAATGCAGGCGCTACCGACATCAAGGTTTCGCAAAACGAAGCGGAGCGGCTGCGATACTGGAGCGGCAGAAAAAATGCCTTTCCAGCGACGGGCCGAATTTCACCGGATTATTACTGCATGGACGGCACCATTCCGCGCGCACAACTGCCTCGTGTTTTGAATGTCATCGCGCAACTGTCGATCAAATACAACCTGCGATGCGCCAACGTATTTCATGCTGGCGACGGCAATTTGCATCCGCTCATTATGTTTGATGGCAACGTGCCGGGTGAGCTTGAGCGCGCCGAGGAATTCGGTGCCGAGATTCTGGAGCTGTGCGTCGAGGTCGGCGGCACCATCACCGGTGAGCACGGCGTTGGTGTGGAAAAAATCAATCAGATGTGCGTGCAATTCTCGCCAAAAGAATTGACGCGTATGCATGAGATCAAACATGCATTCGATGAACACGGTTTGCTGAATCCCGGCAAAGCAGTGCCGACGCTGCATCGTTGTGCCGAGTTTGGCAAGATGCGAATTGGTAAAGGCCAGCCGATGCCGTTTGCGGATTTACCAAGGTTTTAGTGCCGGTCCCCTCTCTCCTTGCGGAAGAGGGCTAGCGTGAGGGGGAACGTGGCGTGAAAAGCCAAGTTGATTCCCTCAATCACACCCCCTCACCCCAACCCTCTCGTGCGGGGGGAGCGGGGGAAGAAATTGGAGAAATACTGATGCTGACTTTTGAACGTCCCACAGAAATCACCGTAGCGGCAACTGTGGATTCTCTGCGTGCCTCGTACGGCGATCGCGCTGTTACCACCCATGCTGTGCGCGAGCACCACAGCCACGGCGAAGGCATGCAAGACGCGGCTCTCCCGGACGTTGTCGTCTTCCCCGAAACCAACGAAGAAATCGCCAGCATCCTGAAGCTCTGTAATCAGGCACGCATTCCTGTCATCGCGTATGGCACCGGCACCTCGCTGGAAGGCCATCTGAAAGCGCTTTACGGCGGCGTTTGCCTTGATCTCTCGCGCATGACCAAAGTGCTCGAAATCAACGCTGAAGACCTCGACTGCCGCGTGCAAGCAGGTGTCACCCGCGAACAACTTAATGCGGACATTCGCCACACCGGTCTGTTCTTCCCCATTGATCCGGGCGCGAACGCCAGCATCGGCGGCATGAGCGCCACACGCGCCAGCGGAACCAACGCCGTGCGCTACGGCACCATGCGCGAAAACGTGCTGGGCCTGACGGTCATCACGCCAGACGGTCGCATCATCAGGACCGGCACTCGCGCTCGCAAGTCAAGTGCGGGCTACGACCTCACGCGGCTCTACATTGGCTCCGAAGGCACGCTCGGCATCATCACCGAAATCCAGTTGAAACTCTACGGCGTACCCGAACGCATCAGCGCGGCCGTATGTCAATTTGGCGATTTGCACGGCGCAGTGAACACCGTGATCACCGCGATGCAGCTGGGCATTCCGATGGCGCGTATTGAGCTGCTCGACGATATGCAAATGCAGGCATGTATCAAGTACAGCAAGCTCGAAGGCCTTCTACCTGTGCCAACGCTGTTTATGGAGTTCCAC
This sequence comes from Burkholderiales bacterium, assembly GCA_043753585.1. Taxonomy (GTDB): domain Bacteria; phylum Pseudomonadota; class Gammaproteobacteria; order Burkholderiales; family Casimicrobiaceae; genus Casimicrobium. The sequence goes on along the minus strand of JAYUWL010000119.1, from coordinate 7,357 downwards.
GGCACCGACGCCTATGTCAGCGAGCAGATAGAGCAGATGAAATCGATCACCGCAGACTACGGTGGCAGCGACTATCGCTTCGCTGACAAGCCTGAAGATCGCAGCAAATTGTGGAAGGCGCGCCATGATGTGTACTGGGCAGGCATGAACTTTGTGCCGGGCAAGCAATGTTTTGCTACCGACACCTGCGTGCCGATTTCGCGGCTCGCGGATTGCATCACCGAGGCCAAGCGCATTGCGGACGCCAGCGGCCTGATTTGCATGATCGTTGGCCACGTCGGCGATGGCAATTTTCATGTACAAATCACGTTCGACCCGAACAATGCGGACGAGCATCAGCGGGCGGACGACGCTGCGGCGCGAATCGCATTGGTCGCGATCGAAATGGGCGGCACCTGCACCGGCGAACACGGCATCGGTATTCACAAACTGGACGCCCTCAAAGCTGAGCATGGCGAAGGCGTTGACGTCATGCGCACCATCAAGCAGGCGCTGGACCCGCACAACATCATGAATCCGGGGAAGACGATTCCGATGCAATAGTTCGTACTCTCTATCCCGCGCTTTCGGGAGAGCGAACCCAATGCATGCTACCCAGCTAATTTTGCAAACACCCCTTAGCACAAAAATCTAGCGTATCTGCCCGATTCACCACACAACACTGCTATGTCCTACACCCTCCTGATTGGCAACAAAAACTACTCCTCCTGGTCGCTGCGTCCCTGGCTGCTGCTGCATGCTTTCGGCGTGCCGTTCACCGAAGAGCGTCACGTATTCGATACGCCAGAATTCGCCGCTGAAATTCAGTCGCGTAAACGCTCGCCCAATGGCAAAGTGCCAGTGCTTGTAGATGGCGACATCAAGGTGTGGGATTCGCTGGCGATCAGCGAATATCTCGCAGAGCGTCACGCGGGCATGTGGCCTGCCGACGCCGCGGCACGATCCCACGCGCGCTGCGCCTGCGCCGAAATGCATTCTGGTTTTCAGGCGGTGCGGAACTGGATGCCGATGAATGTTCGCCGCAGTTATCCGATTGCAGCACCGCGCGAAGATGTTCAAAAGGACATTGACCGTGTTCAGGCGCTATGGACTGAGGGCCGTACAACGTTCGGCTCGGGCGGCGCATTTCTGTACGGCAAGTTCAGCGTGGCTGATGCCTACTTTGCTCCTGTCGTCTTTCGCTTTAGTACCTACGGTGTGAAGCTCTCGCCTTTGGTCGCGGAGTACATGAAGGTCATGCTCGCTCAACAGTCCATGCAGCAGTGGATTGGAGATTCAAAAGCAGAAACGGAAGTCGTTGACCACGAAGAGCCGGAACATATTTACGCAACGAAATAGCAGTAGTCCCCTCGCGTGCGACGCAGACTAGGGCCGTGGAAGCGCAACGCCAACCGTTTTGTATTTTCGCCGCCCTCACTCCAACCCTTTCCCGCGCTGCGGGAGAGGGGGCAAAACCCTTAACTCATCATGATCGAGTCCTGGCAAAACCAAATCAAAGCCGCCGCCGCTCGCGGAGACAAACTCTCCATTCGAGGCAGTGGTAGCAAATCCTTTCTCTCGCCTGAGGTGGCAGGCGAAGTGTTGGACACTTGCACCCACGCGGGCATCGTTGAATACGATCCCAAAGAACTCGTCATCGTCGTTCGCTGTGGTACCTCCATTGCTGAGGTTGAGCGAACGATGGTCGCAGCCAGCCAGATGCTCGCGTTTGAACCGCCCCATTTTGGCGACAACGCAACGATCGGAGGCATGGTCGCAAGTGGTCTGTCCGGTCCGCGTCGGCCATACGCGGGCGCAGTGCGAGATTTCGTGCTCGGCTGCAAGGTGCTGGATGGCAAGGGCGATCAGTTGAGCTTTGGCGGCAAGGTGATGAAGAACGTTGCCGGCTTTGATGTGTCGCGGCTGATCACAGGGTCACAAGGCACGTTAGGCGTGATTACCGAGGCGTCATTCAAATGCCTGCCGTTGCCCAGGGCACAGCAAACGCGTGTGTTTGAGTTCGATCCGCAAAGCGCCATCGTCGCGATGAACCGCTGGTACGCCGAGGCGAATCCGGCGACCGCAATGACCTGGGTGAATGGCAAACTTTATGTGCGGCTTGCAGGTGCGGAACCCGCTGTGAATTCAGCGGTCGCCAGGCTCGGTGGCGAAGCGCTCACGAGCGATGTCGACTGGTGGCGCGACTGGCGGGAGCAATCGCATGCGTTCTTTGCCGGCGACGGCCCATTGATTCGCGTCAGCTGCAAGTCGACCGCACCGTGGGGCGATCTTGCGAATAGCGCTGAAAAGCAGGCCATCGACTGGGGCGGCGCACAGCGTTGGCTGCGTACACAATCGATCGCGCTGCCGGCCATTCGCGAATGGGCGCGCGCTAAAGGCGGTCATGCCGCCGTATTTCGTGGCGCGACATCGCAAACGGAGCGCTCCGAATGGCTGCAACCCGCACTCACTGAAGTCTCACAAAAAATCAAAGCGAGCTTCGACCCCTACAACGTATTTCCGTCCATGTAGGCTCATCGGCTCAAGCGCTCGCGAGGAACTGGCCACGCCCGAAACATCGATAACCAACTCAGGTTGCGGCAAGCCGCTACTACAAGAACCACTCCATGCAAACCAACCTAGCCGACTTCATCAAAGACACGCCTGACGGCATTGAGGCCGAAGCAATTCTTCGCGCTTGCGTGCATTGCGGTTTTTGCACAGCGACCTGTCCAACGTATCAGATATTGGGTGACGAGCTGGACGGTCCGCGCGGGAGAATCTATCTCATCAAGCAAGTGCTCGAAGGCGTCGAACCGACCAGCAAAACGCAGCAGCATCTGGATCGTTGCCTCACCTGTCGCAACTGCGAAAGCACCTGCCCGAGCGGCGTGGAATACGGGCGACTGATCGATATTGGTCGTGCTGTGGTCGAGAAAAAAGTAGGCCGCACGTTCGGGGAATCTTTGCAACGTCGCGTGCTGCGCAAAGCTCTGCTGAGCAAAAAATCATTCGCCGCCGCAATAGCGCTCGGTCGCGCCGCTCGCCCGCTGCTGCCCGCCGCCTTGAGGGCGAAGGTTCAACCGCGTCGCGCACCTGGCGTGTGGCCCACGACTCACCATGCGCGCAGCATGCTGTTGCTCGATAACTGCGTGCAGGACGCACTCGCGCCGTCGATTGACAGCGCTACCGCCCGAGTGCTCGACGCGGCGGGCATCACGCTCAAACGCGTACGTGCAGGCGGCTGTTGCGGCGCGCTGTCGCATCACCTCAATGCGCACGACGAGGCCGTGACTAAAGTGCGCGCCAATATCGATGCATGGTGGCCGCTCATCGAAGCGGGCGCAGAAGCCGTGGTTGGTACTGCGTCCGGCTGTTCGGTCATGCTCAAGGACTACGGTCACTTCATGAAGCATGACACGGCGTACGCGACCAAAGCCGGGCGTGTCGCAGCCTTGTCAAGAGACGTCTCCGAGGTCATCGCCGCCGAGTGGGCCAAGCTGCAAACCAAAATCAAGCCCACCACTGAGAAAATTGCTTATCACCCACCCTGTACGCTGCAACATGGCATGAAGTTAAAGGGCGGCGTTGAGGGCCTGCTCAACGACATGGGCTTCGCGCTAGCGCCGGTCGCCGATAGCCACCTTTGCTGCGGCTCAGCGGGCACTTACTCGGTGCTGCAACCCACAATCAGCAATGAACTCAAGAGCCGAAAACTCAAGTCGTTAACCGCTGGCGGACCGACGCAAATTGCCACCGCCAATATTGGTTGTATGACGCATTTGCAAAGCGGAACCGAGCTGGTGGTGAAGCACTGGATTGAGTTGCTGGACGAGCGGTTGGTGTAGCAGCGGCGAAGGCCGCGGCTCTTCCAGACCGGTGTCCCCATCAATTCTCGGTAGCCGCTTCATCCAATTCCGCCACCATCCTTGCCACCCGCCGCTCAATCTGCTCGGTAGAAAGCTTTTCGCGTAGCCGTTCTACCATCAGCGGAAACGAGAACGGTGTCGGTCGATCACAGGCGACCATGAGCGCTTTACTGCCACGCAATCGCAACAGCGCCGAGGCCAGACGAGACGCCTCTAGCTGCCGCTCCAGCACTTCGCGCACGGCCTGTTTCAGCAGCAAATTTTCGCTGTCGTAAGTGGTGAATACTTCGAACAACAAGCCGCTCGACGCTTGCAGTTGTTTGCTGGATTTGTTCTGACCGGGATAGCCTTGATCGATCAAGCCCGCTACCCGCGCAATTTCGCGAAACTGGCGTTTGCCCAGTTCGGCGGCGTTGAGTCCGGCAAGGATGTCGGCCTCAACGTTGCGTGAATCGAGCAGTTCACCTAGCTCCTTTGCACTCAACGAAGCCTCGGTGGGTGAAAGTAATTCGAAGCCGTAATCGTTGATCGCAATTGAAAATGTTTTGCCAAGTTCAGGATGATTTTTAGCGATGCGATAGCTAAACAACGTTGCCAACCCCAGATGCACCAAGCGCCCTTCAAACGGGAAGAAGAACAGGTGCCAGCCTTCTTTGCTTTTGAACGATTCGATGAGCCATTCTTTTTCGCCGGGCAACATTGACAAGCGGGCTTGCAGCGCGAATAGCGGTGCGCACAGTTGGGTCTCGGGCGTTGAGAAAACGCCGTGTTTCGCCTCGGTAATCAGAGCCCGCGTGGCGTCTGCGAGTTGTGTGGAGAGCGGCATTTTTCCGCCTGCCCAGCGCGGTACAAGGTTCTTCCGTTTTGCCGCACGTCGCACGAAGGCTGTCATCTCGCGGACGCGGATGAATTCGACCACGCGGCCCGCGAAGATGAACGCGTCGCCGGGATTCAGGCGCGCGATGAAATCCTCCTCGACATGCCCAAGCCGCGCGCCGCCAAGGAACTGCACGGTGATCGACGCCTCGGACACAATCGTGCCGATATTGGTACGGTGGCGCGTGGCGATACGGCGATCCGTGACAACGTAGTGGCCGGTCTCTGCATCGATCACCACTTTGTGAAAATCAGGATACGCCGAGAGCGACGCGCCACCTTTCGTCACGAAATCGAGGCACCACGTCCACTCCGCATCAGTTAGCGCCATGTACGAAAACGTGCGCTCGACTTCCGCGCGCAATTCATCCGCAGCGAACCCGCCGCCTAATGCGCAGCTAACCATGTGCTGTGTGAGCACATCCAGCGAGCGCCACTTTGCGCCGCTGTGGCCCTGACCCAGTGGCGTCCGCGATTCGATGTGCCCCGCATATGCTGCTTGCCGCGCTGCTGCGGCCTCCACCAGCTCCAGCGCATGCGTTGGCACGACCGTGACCCGGCTTTTTGCGCCGGGTTGATGACCGCTGCGGCCTGCGCGCTGCAACAGGCGCGCGATGCCCTTCGGCGATCCGATTTGCAGCACTTGTTCCACAGGTTGAAAGTCCACACCGAGATCGAGCGAGCTGGTACAGACCACAGCGAGCAGCGCGCCGCTCCTGATGCCGTCCTCCACATAGGCGCGGGTTGCCTTGTCAAGCGAACCATGATGCAGCGCGATCAGGCCCGCGAGTTCCGGTTTGGCATCGAGTAGCGCCTGGTACCAGATCTCGGTTTGCGAGCGCGTGTTGGTGAAAATGAGCGTGCTCTTCGACTGCTCCAGTTTCGCGAGTACTTCGGGCAGCAGCCGCAAACCCAAATGCCCGCCCCACGGAAAACGCTCGATCGTCTTCGGCATCAGCGAATCGATCACGATGTCTTTTTTGATCTTGCCGCTGATCAGAACGCCTTCGCCCGCGAGCGCTGCATCTGGGCCGATCAGCACGCGCATCGCCTCATCAAGGTTGCCAAGCGTCGCGCTCATGCCCCAGGTTTGCAACGGCTTGCGGCCTTTTTTTCTGCTACCGCGAACGCGTGATAGACACAACTCGAGCAGCACGCCGCGCTTCGATGACAACAACTCATGCCACTCATCCACCACGATGCAAGTGAGGCTGGCGAGCCGCGCCTGCCAGTCGGCTTTGGTGAGCATCAGCGCGAGTGACTCCGGCGTGGTGACGAGCACTGTCGGCAAACGGCGATCCTGCTTCGCCCGCTCGCTGCTGGACACGTCGCCCGTGCGCAGGCCGACAGTCCATGTGGGTTGCATGGCGGCGGCTGCGTCTTTGAGCGAGCGCAGCGTGTCGGCGGCCAAGGCTTTTAGGGGGGTGATCCAGAGAATGGTGATCGGGGGCGCGATTTGTCCCCTCTCCCCTCGTGGGAGAGGGCTAGAGAGAGGGGGAGCCGTGGCTTCATCATCCGGCTCACATTGGAGTGCCACAGAACCCCTCACCCCACCCCTCGCCGGCAGGGGGAGAGGGGGTAATAGGCCCACCGCTTTGGATGTTCCGCACAAACCACAAAACGCGGCGTAAGTCTTGCCAAAACCGGTGGGCGCGTTAATCAACCCACTCTTGCCTGCGGCCTGTGCCGCCCACGTATCGCGTTGAAAAGCAAACGGCGTCCAGCCACGATCAGCAAAGAACTGCTCTGCCGCGCTAAAGGCTTTTTTGTTGACAGCGGTTGCGCGTGGTTTTAGCTGGATCGCTGGCATGATCAGCAAAGTATATACTGTGTATACATTACTTATTTTTGAAGTTAAGTCGCGTAATGATCATGCAAACCAAAGCTTTCAAAAGCGGCAATTCTCTCGCCGTGCGCATCCCCAAAGATCTCGCGATTTTTGAGCCTTCGCAGGATGTGATTATCGAGCGCAAGGGTGACACGTTGATGCTACGTGCGGTGGAGCGCAAATCGCTGGCGGACGTGATGGATATCTTCGCGCAGTTCAGTCCGGATTTCATGGCTGAGGGGCGTGGACCCGAGGGCTGGCAAGATCAAAAGGAGCGTGACTGGAGCGCGTGGGACGATAACGCCGTGCACGAGGACAAACCAGTTTATCCAGCCGAACCCCGTTCGTTGACCGCGCCTGCGGTCGATGCTGTTGCGACCGCTCCAAAGCGCAAGCGTAAATAGCGATGCGCTACATGCTCGATACGAACATCTGCATCTATCTCGCCAAGCGTCACCCACCCGAAGTACGCGCCAAGTTCGCAACGCTTTCGTTGGGTGACGCTGTGATGAGCGCACTCACGCTCGGCGAAATGCTGCATGGAATCGAGCGCAGGCCAGCGACGTATGCGACGAATATGCGTGTGCTTGACGCATTGCGCGCGCGGGTTCGCGTTGTTGAATTTGGCGACGAGGCCGCTAGTGCGTATGCGCGGATAGCGGCAAAGCTCCCGCGCAGCGAACGCAACGCGGTTGACCGTCTCATTGCCTCGCATGCGCTATCGCTTGACGTCATATTGGTTACCAATAACGAGCGCGATTTTTCGGGATTTATGGCGGCTAGCGGGTTGCGTGTGGAAAACTGG
>JAYUWL010000118.1:0-5332 GCA_043753585.1 Burkholderiales bacterium | reverse complement strand
ACCTGCGGCCATTGCTCTCTGGCCGCTGGACGTGCTCGTCCGCCATCTGGTGTCGAACGATGCGCAGACGCGAGCGCATGCGCTCGCTATGGTGTTGCAACCCAATGCGCCCATCAATGACTGCATCGAGCCATTGATTGAGGCAGCAGCGTTGAATGCAGACAGTGAAGAGACACTGCCGCTGGTCGCCGTTGCATTGGGCAGCGTCGACCCGGCCCGCGCCACCGACGCGCTTCGAGACTGCCTCGCGGAGCTGGTGTCTGGAGCACATCCTCTTGGCGCGCGTATTTTCGCGGCTCACGCGCTCACGCGACAGAACTGTATGCCAGCAAAGGCGGCGCCTGAGGTCGGAATGATGCTGCTGCTTGAAGATCAAAGCGCACGAAAAATTGCGCTGCACGCGCTTTCCCCCTTTGCCCGCCAGTATGCCGCTCCGATTGCTGCGGCGGTGGCCAGTGTGACGCCGGACAAATGGACAGCCGAAGCGCTGGCGGCACTTTCGAAAAGCGCCAAAGAAGACGCCGCGGCAAGACGCACCGTCGACGCCTACGTGATGCGATCACTCGCCGGACAACCCTTGATACCCACCGGAATAGCTGCGTACGTGGCACTCGCCGAATTAAACAACGGCGGCGTAGGCTTGACGGCACTGGGAACTATCGTCAAACAGGCGGCGGACCCTGAGCACCTAAAAGCCGCACTGCTGGCGCTTGGACAACTGGGCGAGTTGGCGCGTCCCGTGGCTCGTGACGTGGTCGAGCGCCTAGTCAAGACCGACCTATTCGAGCACGAAGAGTTGTTGTGCCGGGTGCTGGTGCAAATCAAGACGCTGGCGGGTGACCTGCCGCTGGCTCGGATAGTGAATCGAGTTGGTTCAGCACCCGATCAGAACGTGGTACCGCATTGCATGTTGCTTACCCTGTACCCGAAAGAATTCGCGCACGTAGCTATGATCGTGAAGAAGCGCTTTGAAATAGCGGAGGAACCGCTCAAGGCAGCCCTCGCGCTGACCTACAAGATTCTCACAAAAATCGATTTGAATGGTGGCACAAACGCCGCCGGGAGCAAATAATGGCAATGACCGATGCCCTCGCCAAGACCATCGAAGACACCAAATCCTTCGTCGACACCGCCAAAGAAAAGATGGACAAGGCGAAAACTCTGCTGGATGACAACACGAAGCTAGTCAATCAAGCCATTGAGGACTATAACGAGATCAAAGAACTGCTGGAGCAGGCAAAGGTCGATGTTTCCGATGCGATCAAGGCGCTCAGCGATGGTGTGAAGGCGGCTGGTGACGGCAATCTGCCCGCACTTGTTGCGACCATCGCGACGAACGTGCCAAAAATCATCGACGCCATCGCCCGTTACACCAAGGTCGTAGCGAACCTGAAAGAAAAGGTTGAGAATTACAAGAAGGCCGTCGAGAAAAACATCGAGGTCATCAAGTCGTTTTAGCGAGATCGGGGAATAGCAGATGGGTGATCGCAGTCGAGTTGTTTGGTCGGAGGGCATGTTCCTTCGTCCACAGCATTTCCAGCAGGGTGAGCGCCACCGTGAATATTCGCAGCACCAGCGCGGCTTAAGCAGCGAGGGGCACTTTTGGGGGTTCCACAGCCTGCAATTGGACGAGACCTCTCTCGCGATTGGCAAGGTGGCGATTGCTCGCGGTGATGGCGTGATGCCGGACGGCACGACGTTTTCATTTCCGGAATACAACGCGCCGCCAAAGGCGATTGATATCCCTGAGACGCTGAAAGGCAAACGCATCTCGCTTTGCCTGCCGATGTATCGCGCGGGCACCGAGGAAGTGTCGTTTGACGACGACGCGCGCTCGCTTGCTCGCTATCGCGTGATCGACGAAGAAGTGGCAGATCAGAATTCCGTCGCAGGCGACCCTGCGCCGATCCAGAACGCGCAGCTTCGCATGCGTCTGTTGCCTGAAGGCGAAGTGCCCGAAGGCTGGATGACCATCGGCGTTTGTCACGTTACCGAGCGGCGCAATGATCTCTCAGTAGCGCTCGGCGAATCTTTCATTCCAACCATCGTCGTTGTTCATGAAAGCAGCGTGCTCTCGGGTTTCCTGCGTGAACTGGCCGGGCTCATGCATCATCGTGGTGAAGCGCTCGCGGCGCGGATGTCGGCGCCGGGCAAGGGCGGCGTGTCCGAGCTTGCAGACTTTTTGATGTTGCAACTGGTCAACCGCGCTGAGCCGCTGGTCGTGCATTTGTCGCAACTGCGCACGCTGCACCCCGAGCGTCTGTATGCCGAATTGCTAGCGCTTGCAGGCGATTTCACGACCTTTACGCGCGACTCGCGGCGTCCGGGTGATTACCCGACGTATAGTCATGACGACCTGGCCAGTTGCTTCACCCCTGTGATGCAGGATTTGCGCCGATCGCTGTCGATGGTGCTTGAACAAAACGCGTTCCAGATTGAGCTGCGAGAGAGCGCATATGGCGTCCGCGTTGCAGTGATTGCCGACAAGTCACTGATTACCAGCGCCGTATTCGTGCTCGCGGTGGCCTCCGAATTGCCGGGTGAGCAGGTGCGCAAGTTGTTCCCGCCACAAGTCAAAATTGGCCCGGTCGAGAAAATTCGCGATCTGGTGAATCTGCATTTGCCGGGTGTCGGATTGCGTCCATTGCCGGTCGCTCCAAGACAAATTCCCTATCACGCGGGCAACAACTATTTCGAGCTTGATACGTCCAGTGAATTCTGGCGCGGTCTTGAGCGCTCCGGCGGTCTCGCGATGCACATCGCGGGCGACTGGCCCGGCCTGAAACTTGAATTCTGGGCGATCCGCGCATGACAACTCCTGCCAATTTTGACCCGTTTGCAATTCTTGCCAATCCGCAGGGTGCCGTTCCCATAGGGGCAAATCCGGGCATGGGCGGAACGCCCGACATGGCGGCCGCAATGCCAGGCCCCGGCATTGGCGCGGCTCAAGTCGCCGCTGATCTGCCCGAGGTTTTGAGCGGAGCGAACTCCCTGGCGGTAGCGGCGAATCCGCTGCTCAATCTGATTCCCCAAATCCGGGTCACAGCGCATCACCCTGACCCTGCGCAGCTTCGTGACTACCTCGTCGAACAAGTCAATTTGTTTGAACGCCGCGCGCGCGAATCGCTGGTGGCGCCGGAGACCATCGTTGCGGCGCGTTACGCCTTGTGCACAGCGCTTGATGAAACGGCGGCCAAAACGCCCTGGGGCGGTGGTGGTCAGTGGTCGCGACATTCGTTGCTGGTCACGTTTCACAACGAAACCTGGGGCGGCGAAAAGTTCTATCAGGTGCTGGCGCGGCTCGTACAGGATCCGAAAAAGCACATTGACTTGATTGAGCTCATGGCAGTTTGTATCGCGCTCGGGTTTGAGGGCCGTTTCGGCGTGGTCGACAATGGTCGATCCCAACTCGATACGCTCCGTCGTCGCCTCGTTGAAATCATGGATGGCGCGCGTGGTGAATACTCCAAAGCGCTGTCGCTCAACTGGCGCGGAGCTATCGCGGACGGCAAGTCCAAATGGGGGTTTTTGCCGCTATGGATCACTGTCGGTGCGGTACTCGCACTGCTGACAGGCATCTTTTTTCTCTATTACTTCCTCATCTCGGATAAATCGAGTCCGGTTTTTTCGGCAATCAATTCGATACGCCCACCGAAAACGCAGCAACTCAAGCCTACCCCCGCTGCGGTTGCGCGTCTTGCTAAATTTTTGCAGCCGGAAATTGACGAAAAGCTGGTGACGGTAGACGATCAGGCCGATCGAAGCATTATTGTGCTGCTGGGTGATGGCATGTTTGACAGCGGCTCGATTGAAGTCAAACCGCGCTACGTCACCGTGATTGATCGCGTTGCCAATGCGCTCAATTCGGTGCCAGGCGCCGTGAAGATCGCCGGGCATACGGACAACCAGCCAATTCGGAGTTTGCGTTTCCCGTCCAATTACGAGCTGTCACAAGCGCGCGCTGAAGTCGTGCGCGGAATGATCGAAGCGAAGCTTGCTACCCGCAGCCGCACTGCTGCGCAAGGCAAGGGTGATGGAGAACCGATAGATGACAATAAAAAACCTGAAGGCCGGTCTCGTAATCGTCGCGTTGAGGTGACGCTGCTGATAGCGCCAGCCGAACGGGACCGTGAGCTGGCAGCGTCGTCGGCGACCGCGCCTGCGGCAACGATTGCGCCAGTCGGCCAGGGGAAACAATAATGTATTTTCTGCGCAGTATTTTTCGCAAAATTTTCAACCGGACAACATTCACGATCCTGATGTTGCTGTTGTTGTCGGCGATCATCTGGGTTGTCGGCCCAATGGTTGCGGTCGCTGACTTCCGCCCGATTGCCCCGGCCTGGGTGCGGTGGACGATGATCGCTGTCGTCTGGCTGCTGTGGATTTTCAAGTTGTTGGTGCGATGGTGGCGTGAACGCAATGTCAACGCGGCATTACTTGGTCAGCTCGCCAAAATGCAGAGTTCGGCGAAACCCGGAACCGGCCAGGCAACGGGTTTGGAGGAGGTGGCCGAACTCAACAAGCGGTTCAAGGATGCGTCCGATATCCTCAAAAAGACTCGTTTCGGAAGCAACGAAAAGGGTGGCTTCCTGTCGGGCTTGTCCAAACAATATGTTTACCAGCTTCCCTGGTACGCCTTTATTGGTGCACCGGGGTCGGGCAAAACTACGGCGCTGATCAATGCTGGTCTGACTTTTCCACTAGCCGAGCAATTCGGCAAAGCTGCGATCCGCGGCATTGGCGGCACCCGGAACTGCGATTGGTGGTTTACCAACGAAGCGGTATTGATTGATACCGCCGGTCGCTACACCACTCAGGAAAGCAATGAATCGGTCGATAAGGCCGAGTGGCAGGGGTTCCTCGGACTGCTCAAAAAATTCCGGCCGCGACAACCCCTCAATGGCGTGTTGCTTACGGTCTCAGTGGCCGATCTGTTGCAGATGACTGGACAGGAACGCGAGGTTCATGCTGCGACGCTCAAGGCTCGTCTGCAAGAGCTTCGCGACGGTCTCGGTGTGCAATTCCCTGTGTACGTGCTGGTTACAAAGGCTGACTTGCTGTCAGGTTTCACCGAATACTTCTTGAATTATTCACGCGAAGAGCGCAGCCAGGTCTGGGGATTTACGCTTCCTTACACGCCCGATGCGACTGAACCTATCGCTGTGCGCGAATCCTTCGGTCGAGAGTTTGATCTGCTCTACAAGCGTTTGAACGACGGCATGCATCAGCGTCTGCTCGATGAGCCCGACTTGTCGCGTCGTGCGCTCACCTATACGTTGCCGCAACAGCTGGCCGGCATCCGCGACGTGCTGTCACGCCTTCTCGGTGCGGT
>JAYUWL010000117.1:0-5360 GCA_043753585.1 Burkholderiales bacterium | reverse complement strand
TGATTTGATCGCTCAGATCAACGTGTAGACAGAACGCGGAACCCCATTTGACACGAGTTTCATAGCGCAAACTCGGCTTTTTGGGGGAGGAACTTCAGACTAGTGCGTAATCCCTCGCCCGCAGCACGGGCGAGGGATTTAACAAATTTTGGAGTGCAAGCATGGCAGTAGAAGGCAATCTTCAGGCCCCGACACGTCACGTTATCGACTGGAAAAATCCAGACTTCTGGAATGAAGACAAGCTTAATCATGAGCTTGAACGTGTCTACGACATTTGCCACGGTTGCCGACGCTGTGTGAGTCTGTGCAACAGCTTCCCGACGCTTTTTGATCTGATCGACGAATCAAGCACGTTTGAAGTCGATGGCGTCGACAAAAAAGATTTTATGAAAGTCGTTGACCAGTGCTATCTGTGCGACGTCTGCTACATGACGAAGTGTCCGTACACGCCGCCACACGCGTGGAACGTGGACTTCCCGCATTTGATGCTTCGCGCCAAAGCGGTGAAGTACAAAAAAGGCGAAGTCGGTGCAGCGGAAAAATTCCTCGCCTCAACCGACACGCAAGGTAAATTCGCGGGCATTCCCATCATCGTGCAAACCGTTAACGCCATCAACAAAACGAAGTTCGCGCGTGGCGTGATGGAGAGTCAACTCGGCGTCGATAAAGACGCGTGGATTCCGTCGCTTGCCACCAGAAAATTTCGCTCGCAGGCGAAGGACGCAGCCCAAACCAGCGTGCCAGTGAAAAACGGTGAACGCACCCCCGGAAAAGTGGTGATCTTTTCTACCTGTTACGTGAACTACAACGAGCCCGGCATCGGGATGGATTTGCTCTCCGTGCTCACGCACAACGACATCACGTTTGAGATCGTCAACAAGGAAAAATGTTGCGGCATGCCGAAGCTTGAATTGGGCGATCTGGACGGCGTTGCTGAACTTGCATCGTTTAACTTGCCCGTGCTCGCGAAGTATGCGAGAGAAGGCTACGCTGTCCTCACTGCGATCCCGTCCTGCACGCTCATGTTCAAGCAGGAAATCCCGCTTCTGCTGCCCAATCACCCCGATTCGAAAGTGGTGCAGGCCGCGATGTGGGATCCGTTCGAATACCTGATCGCGCGGCAAAAAGACGGCTTGCTGAAGACTGATTTCAAATCAGTGTTGGGCCATGTCAGCTACCACGTTCCCTGTCACAGCCGCGTGCAAAACATGGGCAAGAAGACGGAAGAAATGCTGAAGCTCGTCCCCGGTACAACGGTCAACACAGTCGAGCGCTGTTCTGGTCATGCAGGCACATATGGCGTGAAAAAGGCTCACCACGACATGGCGCTGAAGATCGGGAAACCGGTGTTTAAAGCGATGATGCTGAACACTCCAGATTACATTTCGTCGGACTGCCAACTTGCGGGGCACCACATCGAGCAGGGCATTCGCGAAGCGGGTCTCGCGCCGGACAAAATCCCCGAGCTTTCGCATCCGATTAGTCTGATCGCAAAGGCGTACGGCCTGTAACTACTTACGAAACATTGACCATGACGCACCTGAAACATTCCGACCTCATGACGCTTGAGGCGTACAGCAAATTCTTGAAGGCCAACAAGCCGCAGCTTATCGCGCATCGGAAATTACGCAAAGTGCTGCTGGGCGAACATTTCATGATCCAGTTTGAAGACGAACAGACTGTCCGCTATCAAATTCAGGAAATGTTGCGCGTCGAAAAAGTGTTTGAAGAGCAGGGCATCCAGGACGAGCTGGATGCGTACAACCCGCTCATTCCAGACGGTACGAACTGGAAGGGGACTATGTTGATCGAGTATGGCGACGTCAATGAGAGAAAGCGAGAACTCGCGCGGCTGATCGATTGCGAAGATTGCATGTTTGTCGAGATGGAAGGGCAGGCACGCGTGTACGCAATCGCCGATGAAGACCTTGATCGCGAAACCGAAGAGAAGACCTCAGCCGTGCATTTCCTGCGCTTCGAATTCACCGCGCAAATGCGCTCCGCATTGCTCGCCGGGGCTGGGGTGAAACTAGGCTGTGATCACACGAACTATCCGCAGCACTGCGACATCACTCCGGAGACGCTGGCCTCTCTGGTGAAGGACATTCGCCCCTGACGAAATGCATCGCGTCCGGCATCACTGCTAACGGCTAAATTTGATCTCTGCCAACGTCGAAAACGACTCACCGGTCGGCTCGTAGCGCCACTGCTGAAGGGCAGTGCGGACATTGCGATCAAACACACGCGGAGGACTAGCCTCGATGATGTCGACGCCGGTGACGGCACCGCGGGCGTCGACCTGCAACCGTGCGCGAACCGTGCCACTGTCGGTGTCAAATCCACGCGGAAACGTCGGTTCGACGCGTGTCACAAGTTTAATTTCACGCGCGGCTGCGGGCGCTGCTCGCGCTGGTGCGGGCATAGCCGCGGCCGCTGGGGCCGCGGCGGCGACCGTGGCAGGGGCGACCACTGGGGTAGGTAATGGTGCGGCGACGACCGGCGCAGCAGCAACCGGTGCCGAGACTGCAATAGCCGGTGCAGCGGCGCTCGCTTGCGCAGTTGCGGCCACCGTATTGCCGGTGGCAGTGGGAGCGGCGGCTGCCGTAGTGGCTGCTGCAGTCGTCGGGGTGGCGCGGACGGCGGTGGTGGGCGCAGCGGTGGCTTTGGCCGCCAGCGTTGTCGCCTGTGCTGCCGCGGCACGTGCTGTGGCTGTGTTGGCTGGGGCTGGCGGTGGCGAAGATTCTTGTGAAACTCGTGGTGAGGCGGGCGCTGTGGCGGTTGCTGCCGCTGGCACCGCAGCAGATCCGGCTGCGATTGGGGCGGGCTGTGCGGCAGGTGTCGTCTGTGCCGGAGCTTTCGCAATGGAGGGCTGCAAAGGTGTCGTGCGTGATGGGTCGCCACGCAGCATCCAGGCCGCTGCGGCGACTACTGCCAGCGCCGCTAGCGCGATCCCGATCAACATCGGCGTACGGGACGAGGCGGCAACACTTGCTGCATTCGCAACAGGCGTAGCGCGCAACTGCATGGGATCGAAAGGTTCGGGTGTCGCGGCAGCCGCTCTTGCCAGACCGAGCTTGGCGAATCGGTCCAGCGCGACATGTACGTCCTCAACCGGGAGCGCAATGCTTTGCGCCAGTTGCGCAACCGTTGTGGGCTCGGAGAGCAGCGTCAACAGCTTTCTCTGTCGTACCGAAAGGCCAGCGGCGCCGATTTTGGCTTGATCAGTCGCAAACTGCGTGGCGCTCCACAATGCAGCGGTATCGTATGTAGACATGATTGGCTCGACTCGAAGCGCGTGTAGCGCGATTTATTGTTGGGTACAACAACATTTCCGACCTGCTCAACACAGCACAGCAAACGCCCCAAGTGTTGCGCGGTCAGCAACGTATTCATCCGGCGGCGGATTGACTTTTGATCAGGACATCGACGAACAGTGGATTTCTATCAGATGTTTCTCCAAACATGCATGGTCAGAGAAACTTTTTTTGTCCGCCAATTCGCCAACTTGCCCTATGGCTTTTTCAGGAAAGCATTATTAAATATAGGGTCGCATGTGATTTTGGCAAAAGTCGACTTGTCGCATTTTTGCCATGTACACCCTGTAGCACCTGGTGAACAGCCTCTAGTTGCACCGTAATGAGGCATCGGCGGCAAGCTCCGTCGCCAGAAAGTCGTAGACCCGGCGAATGCGCGGATTGCCGTGAATTTCGCGGTGAGTCGTCAACCAGACGGGCAAATCGGGAATCTGAAAATCTGGCAAGACACGCGTCACCGTAGGATCAGTTTTCGCCAGATAGTCGGCAACAAAACCGATGCCGAGCCCGGCGCGCACCGCCTGCCACTGCACGATGTTGTCGTCGGTTCGAAAAGCAAAATTCTCGCGCGTTACTGTTTCACCAAACGCGCGAAAACCCTTCAGAATGGTCGCTAGCTGGTCGTAACCGATCAGGTGGTGATTGAGCAGATCCATCGCATCGGTCGGTGACCCATGAGTCTTCAAGTATTTCTTGCTGGCGTAGGTGCCAAGCGCGAGTGACGCGACCTTGCGGGCGATCAGACTTTCCTGTTCTGGGCGCACCATTCGGAGCGCGATATCCGCCTCGCGCCGTAGCAAGTTTTTCACCTCGTCGCTTGCCACGAGCTCGATCTGAATTTCCGGCGTTTCCTTCCGCAGCTTTGCCAGGAGGGGTGGCAGCAGGTAGGTCGCCACCGTCTGGCTCGCGGTGAGGCGAACAGTGCCGGTCAAGTCGCTACTGCTGCGTGAAAGTTCTCGCTGCAACGCGTCCGCCGCGTCCTGCATTGCGCGGGCATGGTCAGCGATTTCGCGTGCGGCAATGGTGGGCGTCAGGCCGCGCCCGGTGCGCTCGAACAGCGCAGAGCCGAGCTGCGCCTCAAGCAGCTGAATGTGTCGCCCCAGCGTCGGTTGCGATTGCTGCAACCTGCGCGCCGCTCCGAGCAGGCTGCCGGCGTCGAGCACGGCAAGAAAGGAGCGCATCAGCCTCCAGTCGAAATCGATGACGGGTTTTACTTTTTCCATTCTGGTACTTTGATTATCCATATGCAAAAACGCATAGCTGATAGCTAATGCTATGGAATTGTTTTATTTCTGGCAAGAGCGAACAATTCACTCCATCGCGGATCACCGCAAATTTCTGGAGTGTCTGAAATGAAAACTAAAGCGAAATCTACTGTTCTGATTCTTGGAGCGAAGGGAAGACTCGGTACCGCGCTCGCTGACGCATTTGCCGTAGCGGGGTGGCGTGTGCTGCAGCAGGCGAGGGCTACACCGGGCCGCGATGTGACGCACATCATTGCGGCTGATACGCGCGACGTCGCGAGTGTCGTCAATGCTGCGAAAGCTAGCGCTGATCAGGTGGACGTTGTGATCAACGCAACCAACCCCGTCTACACGCGCTGGGCAACCGAAGCAGCGCCACTAAACCGCGCCGCCATCGAAATTACGCAAGCACTCGGCGCAACGCTCATGTTTCCCGGTAATGTTTACAACTACGGCGCAGCCATGGTTGACGTGCTGCGCAGCGACTCGCCGCAACATGCAGAAACTCGCAAAGGCCGCATTCGTATCAACATGGAACAGGCGATTGAAGACGCAACGAATTCAGGCATGCAGGGCATCGTCATTCGCGCGGGCGACTTCTTTGGATGCAACACTGGAAGCTGGTTTGATCAGGCGATTGCCAAAGATTTGCTCCAGGGAAAACTGACCTATCCCGGTCCGCTCGATTTGCCTCATGCATGGGCTTATTACTCAGTCACCAAAATAAGACCGGAATGAGGCAGCTACGCGGCGTATCGAACATGTTTTGCTTTGAAGAAGTTGCGCACCACCTGAGGCTGCT
>JAYUWL010000116.1:0-5361 GCA_043753585.1 Burkholderiales bacterium | reverse complement strand
TCGCCATTCGCGATGCCGACGATTGGCCCGTTCTCGCATGCGCCCTGGCCATCGACTGCCCGGTGTGGACGGAAGACGCAGACTTTTTCGGAACAGGTATCGCGACGTGGACGACTGATCGCGTCGCACTGTACTTTGGCAACTGAGTCGGCCGACAAGCCCCTTCATGGGACACGCCGATGTGCCGCAGCAAACCCCGTACATAATCATTGCATGTCCGAAGCTCCCTCCCATTCGCAAGCCGCGAACCTTTCCCACCTCGACCACCTGAACGCCGCGCAGTTGCGGCGCTTGCTGGTGGAGCAGTTGACTCGCCAAAAGCTCGGGCTGTATTGGGAATCCGACAGTCTGGATCGGGATCGTGCTTTGAATGAGAACGTGGTGCTGCCGCGCGTGGTGCCTGAGCTTTGTCATCGGGCGGCCGGTGAGCCCGCTGCTGCGCCCTTTCCGAATCTCATCATCGAGGGCGATAACTTCGATTCGCTGCGCCTGTTGCGCGCCACGCACAGCGGCAAGATTCGCGTGATCTACATCGATCCGCCGTACAACACGGGCAACAAGGACTGGGTCTACAACGACCGCTACGTGGGTGCCAACGACCGCTGGCGGCATTCGCTGTGGCTGGAGTTTTTGTACCGTCGCCTCACCCTCGCGCGCGACCTGCTGACGCCGGACGGCGTGATCATGGTGTCGATCAACGACGAGAACCGATCGCGGCTGGAACTGCTGATGGACGAGGTGTTTCCGGGGCGGAGGATTGGTAGCCTGGTTTGGCGAACCAAAGATACGGGCAACGACTTGAGCCGCCGCTTGAGCCACGTTCACGAGCATGTTTTGCTCTACGGAAATCCGGGATTTGGCTTCAACGGGAAACCCACTGACCGAAGCAAGTTTCGAAATCCCGATGAAGACACACGCGGTGATTGGTCGCCGCAGCCGATGACGACAAACAAGACGTTGCTTGAGCGACCCAACACGTACTACCCGATTCAAGACCCCGCTACCGGATACTGGTATCCGTGCGACCCAAGTAGCGTTTGGCGATTCTCTTCCGAGAAAGCGATTCGCGCGCGACTTGCAGGCAACGAACCGGCGATTGCTGCTGAGCTGTCTGGCTTGGAGAGTGACACGATTGAAGCGTTCATTGAAAAGAAACTCATCTATTTCCCACCGCTAAAAGCGAAGGAAAAAGTGATGCAGTTCAACTCGATGGAGGAGCTGCGCGCGGCTATCGCTAACGGCACCGGCCCAATGCTGCCGAAGAAAAAGACGCCTTTATTTTTTGACAATTTGCCAGACCTTGATTTCTGGGTTGGAAAGCCAATTTCGCCCGGACGTCCGTCGCGCAAGGAGCATTGGTCAAATAAGCCGCCCGAGGAACGTCTCGCGCCTTTTGGCAGTTGGATCGCGGGGATGAACGAGGACGTGACCGTCTCTGCGGAAGAAGGCGAGACTGAATCGCTGACGTTGAGAAGCCCACGCGGCGGTGTCGCGACCGACGAGATCAAAGCCGTGCTCGGCTCCAAAGCATTTCCTTATCCAAAGCCGTCAACGCTGCTGAAGGCGTTGATGTCACAAGCCACCCAACCCAACGACATCGTGCTCGACTTCTTCGCAGGCAGCGGCACCACTGGTCAGGCGGTGCTAGAACTGAATGCCGAAGACGGCGGCAATCGTCGCTTCATCTTGTGCTCCAGCACCGAGGCGATGGCCAAAGAGCCGGACAAAAATATTTGCCGCGACGTGTGCGCCGAGCGCATGCGCCGGGTGATGACGGGCTATTCGGGTAAG
Source organism: Burkholderiales bacterium (assembly GCA_043753585.1). GTDB lineage: Bacteria > Pseudomonadota > Gammaproteobacteria > Burkholderiales > Casimicrobiaceae > Casimicrobium. Next base: position 3,570 of record JAYUWL010000116.1, on the reverse strand, counting down.
CCGGGGTTGGGCGGATCGTTCGCCTACGTGCAATTGGATCGCGTGGAGCCGCCAGACGTGGCGTTTGAAGCCACCAACGAGCACGCACGAACGCTGCTCGCACTACGCGCCACGCACACCGCGCTGCCGCCAAGCGACGCCCCCGTGCAACTGATCGCACGCGACGCTGCGACGGGTGTGGACACGCTGCTGGCGTTTACGGTGGATGAATCCGTAATCGACCAGCTTGCCGCGTGGCCGAGCACCCGACTGGCGGTGTATTCCCCGCGCCCCGACACGGTGCGCGAGCTGCTCGCCGAGCGCGGGGTCGAGGTGAATTCGTACAGCTTGCATGAGGCGCTGGTTCGCGGACAGGCGCGAAACAGGCCTGCGCGTCGCACTGCGGCGAATACCGGTGCCGATGGGAGCGCGAAATGAGCGACGCCACCCCGATGCGCAGCGACATCATTGCGGCGCAAAGCACGACGGTTGAGCCGGAAGCATTTCAGTCAACATTGATCGCGTCAATGACGGCCGCGCTGCTACGCGAGCCGTCGCCACCATGCCTGCTGCGCGCGCCAACCGGTTCCGGCAAAACGTTCGTGATGAGCCGCGTGCTGGCTAACGTGAGCGCTGAGCGGGACGTGTTGTGGTTCTGGTTTGTGCCGTTTGTGAATCTGGTGCAGCAAACGGAAGATCAACTGGCCGCGAATTGCACTGGCGAGCTGACGCCGGTGATGCTGACGCACGGACGCAATGAAGAGCCGTCAGCCGGCGTTGTGCTGCTGTCCACCGCGCAGGGCGTGGCCCGCGCGCAGGAGCGCACCAAAGGATACGACGCCGACAAAGACGACGACACTCGCAGCATCGCTGCACTGGTGGCACGGGCGCGAGCGCGTGGCTTGGAGATTGGGCTGGTGGTGGACGAGGCACACATCGGGCTCGACAAGACGACCGAGTTCGGGCGCTTTGCGGCGTGGCTGAAACCGGCGTATCTAATTGCGGCGACCGCTACGCCAAAGGATCAACGCCTGAGCGAGTTCGTTGCGCAGGCGGGCTTGTCGGCGGTGGAGAGCTTCACCGTGAGCCGCGCCGACGTGGTGGATGCGAGGCTGAACAAGCGCTACATCCAGGCCATCATTTATCAGTCGCCGTCGGGCATTCAATCGTTGACCGATTCCAAGCGCACGGTGCTGCGGCAGGCGTGGAAGCGCAACGTGACGCTGCGCAAGATGCTGGTCGCAGCGGGCGTGAACGTGGAGCCGCTGCTGCTGGTGCAGGTGGGCAACGGTGATGAGGCGGTGGAGGACGCGCGGCGCGATTTGATGGAACTGTGCAAGGTGCCGATGGGCGCGATTGGCGTGCATTCGGCAGCGGAGCCCGACCCGATACTGATGGCGTCCATTGCGAGCGATTCAAGCAAAAAGGTGCTGGTGTTCAAGCAGTCGGCGGGCACTGGGTTTGATGCGCCGCGCGCGTTTGTGCTGGCGTCTACCAAGCCGGTGAATGATCCGGATTTTGCAACGCAATTTATCGGTCGCGTAATGCGCGTGTTGCCGCGGATACGGGCGCGCTTCCCCAAGCCAAACGCGTTGCCGCCTGATTTGGACACGGCCTACATTTATCTCGCCAACGCAGACGCACAAACCGGTTTTCAGCAATCGGTGGAAGCCAACGCACAAATCAAACGCGAACTCGAAGGCCAAACCGAAAAGCTGGTGGTGCGGGAGACGGTGAGCGGGGCGTATGTGATTACCAATCGCGTCACGCCGCAAGCGCCGGTATTGCACGGTTTACCGTTGCCAGCGACGGTGCTGGGTACGGGGACGGGCGAATTGCCTGTCTCGACGCAAAGTGTTGAGGTCGGCGCTTATCGGCCGATGGCGACATCTGTTGCGGCGGGAACGCAGGCCACGTTTGAATTGGGTGCGGTGGATTCAGATGACGACCAAGATGGAGTGTCGCTGGATGAGTTGAAGCCGGGAGTCAATACTGGTGCGCCGCGCGGTGCCGTCGCGCTCGACTCGGCGGACGCGATTGTTGCAGAGCTACGCGAGCGCGGCTTACGCGCGTATCGCCTGCGGCGTGACCTGCCCGCCCTGCCGCGCGCGCTGGTGCGCGAAGAGCGTCCAGTGCTCACCAATATGAGCAGCATTTCGGAGGCTGTAGCCAACCGGCTGGATTTGCCAGAGTCGGTTAAAAAAATGGCGGTGGACATCGCCCTTAATCGAGCGAAGGGCATCGAACGATCGACCGAACTGACGACTGGTGCGCAGACTGTGGCCGACATTGCCATCGTTACGGATCGTGTTCATCTGGCATCCGATGCACGGGCGGTGCTGCATGAGCTGCCGCAAACGGAAGAGGCTGATCACCGCATCATTGTGGAACGGATCTCGCAACGACTGATCGCTGCGATTCGTGAAAAGTTTGAGGATGTGAGCGAGGACGACCAGCCGGACGAAAAAGCGGTGAAGCAATATGCACGCGATGCAGCGTACTGGGTGGTGTTGCGGCAGAAAGATTTGTTGGCGGAATTGCTACATGACGAAATCGCTAAACAGTCGCGCCTGATTGATTCAGGGCCGCTGCCGGATGCGATGCTGTTCCCGGACGACTTTCCGCTCGATCATTCCAGCAAAAACATCTACGGCGTGTTGCCTCCAACGAAGGACAAAGTTGATGAGGCGCAGGGGTCGCTGCTGATTGATAGCAACGCGTGGTTTGATGATCGAAAGTACTCGCTGACGAACGGTGAGTCGTTTGTTACCAGCCCTTACGACTCCTTAAGCAAATTAAATGGCTTCGAGCGCGAGATTGCAGTGGCGCTGGATCGCGCGCCGTTCGTTCGCTGGTGGCATCGCAATGCCGATCGCAAGCCGCACAAAGTATCGATTGTGCGGGCAGATCACAAGCATTATTTTTATCCAGATTTTGTGGTGTGCATGCAGCATTCACCGGGCGATACGCCACTGCAACGTTTGATAGAAACCAAGGACAATACGAAGGACGCTGCGCGCAAGGCTCGGCACACGCCAAAGCATTACGGCAGCGTGCTGTTCATCACGCAGGACGGGCAGCGCATCAAGGTGATCAATCCCGACGGTAGTTTGGGCGCGATGGTTGATACCGATGATCTGGAGGCGGTACAGGAATGGATGCGGCACACGCGGCCTGTTGTGTAGAGCGCAGACGCTTCCTTAACCCGGCAAAGCCGGAACCAAACACACTCTACGGTTGGAGCGGATCGGCGCTGGCCGCGAATGACTGTCATCGGGCAGTCGCGGCCAGGACCGCACCTACAGGTATCGCATTAAATTTTCCAGCGCAAAATGTCATCATTGAAAAGGTCCGAGACTAATTCACCCAATGCCGCGCAGCATCCATGCGTTCATGCAGGACACGAACTACCGCAATGCCGTAATCCGCAAGACGGAAGTAAATGACATGCCGCTCAATGGTTCGTCGCCGATATCCACGCCGAATGTGGTCGCACGCCACAGCCGCCTGTGGCATCAGCACAAGGTCGGCGAACTCGCGCGCCAGACGGTTCACATAGCGATCAGCCTGTTCCACGCCCCATTGCTGCCG
>JAYUWL010000115.1:0-5364 GCA_043753585.1 Burkholderiales bacterium | reverse complement strand
TGCGCCGCCGAGCTGCGCGACTTTATGGGGCGTCAATACACCGCGCGCCTGAGCACCGAGTACAGCGCAATCGTGTATGCGGTGGAAAACAATCTGTCAGCCGTCGGCTGCATTCCGTCGATTGCGCGCGCCAAAGAGACCCTGGCGGCGAAAGGCGTTAAAGTGGTCTATGAGGGTCGCCCCCAACCCGCACTGCCTGTAGTGGCCTCGCCTGGCCTGCCAGCGGGTGATCGTGCGCTGATCGCCAAGTTATTGACCAATTTCGAAGAAGGCGCCGCCGGTGACGCAGTGCTGAAATCGCTTAACGTGACCGGGTTTACCGGAGGCGGGGAGATTCGGCTGCGCGCTTTGACGGCCTGGCTGACGGCTAAGTAGCTGTCGACAGAGTTCAGGCCGGGTACACAGCACCCAAAATTCGCGGGCCTTTGGCGCCAGTCACCTCAGGCACATTACCTGGCACGCTGGCAAAACACTGGCGTGCGAGCCATGCGAACGCGAGCGCTTCCACTTGCATAGGGTCGACGCCCAGCGTCTGCGTGGACTGAGCGCGTGGCAGTTGCCGCATCAGCGCATAGTTAAACACGCCACCGCCGCACACGTAACACTCGCGTTCACCCGCAGCGGTGGCGATACTGCGTGCGGTAAGCGCGACTAACGTTGCTTGTACGTCTGCGGCGGCAACCCTTGATCCGAAAGCCGCCAGCTTAGCGTCCAGCCATTCGATGTTGAATAACTCACGCCCCGTGCTCTTCGGCGCTACCTTGCTGAAATAAGGCTCCGCGAGTAACGTGGTAAGCAGCCGCTCATCAAGCCGTCCTTTGGCCCCCCACGCGCCGTCTTGGTCAAACGCATTGCCCGTATGCCGCTCACACCACGCGTCGAGCAACGTATTGCCAGGGCCGGTATCAAATCCTCGCACCGGCTCGCTACTTCCCCGCGCCGGCAGCAAAGTCACGTTAGCAATCCCACCAATATTCACCACAGCTCTCGGCCCATACCCGCTGAAAACCGCGGCATGAAAAGCCGGAACCAACGGCGCACCCTGTCCGCCTGCCGCCACGTCCCGCGACCGAAAATCGGCGACAACTGATATACCGGTCAGCTCTGCCAGGCGCGCCGGGGCGTTCAATTGCATCGTGAAGCCGCGCTCGGGCCGGTGGCGAATCGTCTGTCCGTGCGCGCCAATCGCTGCAACCTGTTCGGCCGTCATACCTGTCTTCACCAGCAATGAAGCCACGGCCTCCGCATAACATTTGGCCAACCCGACTGACGCATCTCCCGCCCGTTCAATCTCGTCCGCCCCGCTCTGCATCAAGCCTTGTAGCGCCTCACGAAGCGCCGGCGCAAACGGCAAATGAACATGGCCAAGCGTCTCGACTTTGCCATCGGCAAAATCGGCCATTACAGCGTCAACGCCGTCCACGCTGGTGCCGGACATAAGCCCGATGTAGCGATCATTTGGCAACATTGCAGCGCCCGCGCATTCAGTGATGAGAAAATCAGAGCGAATCGTACAAGACTATGGCTATGGCATTTTCCCCGCAAGAACAATTAGAAATCATGAAACGCGGTGTGGACGAATTGCTCGTCGAATCCGAAATGCTGAAAAAGATCGAACGCAGCGTCAAAACCGGCGTGCCGCTCCGCGCGAAGCTCGGGCTTGACCCGACGCGGCCGGACATTCACATCGGCCACACCGTCGTGCTCAACAAGCTGCGCCAGTTTCAGGACCTCGGCCACACCGTGATCTTTTTGATTGGTGATTTCACCTCGCTGATCGGCGATCCGTCAGGCCGCAACGACACACGCCCGCCGCTGGAGCGCGAGCAAATTGTTGAGAACGCGAAGACGTATCACGCACAGGCCAGCAAGGTGCTCGACCCGACGAAAACCGAGATTCGCTACAACAGCGAATGGAGCGATCCGCTCGGCGCGGCCGGCATGATCAAGCTCGCCGCGAAGTACACCGTGGCGCGAATGATGGAGCGCGAGGATTTCACGCAACGCTTCAAAAAAGGCGTGCCGATCTCTGTTCATGAATTTTTGTATCCGCTGATGCAGGGCTACGACTCGGTCGCGCTTAAGTCGGACATCGAACTCGGCGGTACGGAGCAAAAATTTAATCTGCTGATGGGTCGTTCGCTGCAAACGCAATACGGTCAGGAAGAGCAATGCATTCTCACGATGCCACTGCTCGTTGGGCTCGACGGCGTTGAGAAGATGAGCAAGTCGAAGGACAACTATATCGGCGTCACTGATGCGCCGTCGGAAATGTTCGGCAAAGTGATGTCGATCTCCGACGAATCGATGTGGACTTACTACGAACTGCTGTCCTTCAAACCGATGGCTGAAGTTGCGGCGATGAAAGCAAAGTGCGTTGCAAAAGCAATGAATCCGCGCGACGCCAAAGTGGCGCTAGCCTTGGAGATCGCTGCGCGCTTTCACACGCAAGCCGAGGCCGATGCCGCCCTTGCCGCGTTCGAGGCAAGAAAGACCGGTGCCACCCCGGACAACATGCCGGACGTAACGATTCATTGCGCTGAAGGTTCGATGCTGCTCACGCAAATAGCCAAGCGGGCTGATTTGACAGCGAGCACTAGCGACGCGGGTCGATTAATCGACGGACGCGGGTTGAAAGTTGATGGTGAGACGGTTGAAGATAAAGCGACGAAGCTTGCCAAAGGAGGGACATACGTTGTCCAGGCCGGGAAGCGCAAGTTTGCGCGGGTTACGCTCGAATAGCTAGGTAGCCGCCCCGCCACCGCCACGCTAGCGAACCCGAATCCCCGCCGCCCGCATCAGCTCTTTGGCCTCGCCGACCGTGTGTTCACCGTAGTGAAAAATGCTGGCAGCGAGCACGGCGTCCGCGCCGCCCTTCACCACACCGTCAACGAGGTGCTGGAGATTGCCAACACCGCCTGATGCGATCACCGGGATGCTCACCGCGTCGGCAACGGCGCGCGTGAGTTCGAGATCAAAGCCGATCTTTGCGCCGTCGCGATCCATGCTGGTGAGCAGGATTTCTCCGGCACCACGATCAGCCACTTCGCGCGCCCAGTCAATCGCGTTTTTGCCAGTCGCTGTGCGGCCCCCGTGAACGAACACTTCAAAAAAACCGGGCCGAGTCTGCTTCGCATCAATCGCGGCGACCACGCATTGCGCGCCATAAAAATGGCTCGCTTCGTTGAAAATTTCCGGACGATTCACGCCCGCCGTGTTGATGCTCACCTTGTCCGCACCCGCATTCAGCAGGGGCCGCAGGTCTTCCGCCGTTTTCACGCCACCGCCGACAGTGAGCGGAATGAACACTTGCGACGCGACGCGTTCAATCAAGTCAAAGAGCAACCCGCGCGCTTCGACGCTCGCCGTGATGTCCAGAAAACAAAGCTCATCGGCACCCTGATCGTTGTAGCGTTTCGCCACTTCAACCGGATCACCCGCATCGCGCAGGCCGACGAAGTTCACACCTTTAACGACGCGACCGTCTTTGATGTCGAGGCAGGGGATGATTCTTTTACAGAGCATCGTCGGCCTCTTTCACTACCGTGCCTTGGTGATAGATCATCTGCCATTGCTCGCCGGTTTTGACCCAAATGGATGCACGCCTGGATCGCTGAACCGACTCGCCGAACGCACGCGCCGTTGTGTAGGTAACAAGTCCAACTGTTGACGAAAGCATGTTTACTTTCAAATCCAACGCTTCGAAATAAATGCCACTTTCGTCAGGCAAAATTAACACCAGTTCGGCCTTGCCGAACGTACTGCCGCTCGCGCCAACTTCGAAAAAATCATCAGCAATCAATCGGTCAAGCTCGACACGATTTGATCGAATTTTTGGATCGAGTAGCGCGAGTTCATTCGCTTTAAGCAGATCGCAAGCGACCTTGTCGTAGGGCGGGCACCCCGTGTCCACCAATCGCGTTGCGCCGTCGTCACGGTGGGCAGAGGCTGCCCACCCTACGAGAACAGTCGGCTCGTCCCTCACTTAAGCGCCGCCACCGCCGCCCGAAAATCCAGAGTCCCCTCATACAGTGCCCGCCCACAAACCACGCCCGCCACCCCATCCGCCTGATACGGTTTCAGTAGCTTGATGTGTTCCACATTGTGAATGCCACCAGACGCGTAAACCGGCACGCGCAGCGGCTGCGCCAGCCGCACCGTCGCCTCAATGTTGATCCCGGTGCCCATCCCGTCACGGCCAATATCCGTATAGATGATGCCTTCGATACCGTAGTCCTCGAAACGCTTGCCGAGGTCGAGGGCATCGTGGCCGGTGAGTTTGCTCCAGCCGTCGATGGCGATCTTGCCGTCTTTGGCGTCGAGGCCGACGATAACGGTGCCGGGGAAGGCGTTGCAGGCGTCGTGCAGAAAGCCGGGGTTCTTCACGGCTGCGGTGCCGATGATCACGTAATCAATACCGTCGTCGAGATAGCGCTCGATGATGTCGAGATCGCGAATGCCGCCGCCAAGCTGCACCTCAATTTCCTCACCCACTTCCGAGAGGATCGCCTTGATCGCGCGCTCATTGATCGGCTTGCCCTGCACTGCGCCGTTCAAATCGACCAGATGCAAACGCGTCGCGCCCTGATCAACCCAGTGCCGCGCCATCGCGGCGGGGTCCTCGGAGAACACCGTGACATTGTCCATGTCGCCTTGACGCAGGCGAACGCAATGACCGTCTTTGAGATCAATGGCTGGGATAACTAGCATGGAAAAATATTGGAGGGCTGGGGCGGCGGAGTCGCTGCTGGGTGGAAAGGCTAGGTTGGCGAATTTACGTGAGCGAAAACGGCGTCAAAACGATCCGTTCCAGGTTGAAAAATTTTGCAACACACGCAATCCCGCGTCCGCGCTTTTTTCAGGATGGAACTGTACCGCAAAAATGTTGGCCTGTGCCACGGCGACACAGATTGGATGCGGGTATTCGGCCACGCCCGCAACCGTGGCCTGGTCGGCGGGCACCGCGTAATAGCTGTGGGCGAAATAAAACGCGGTTCCGTCGACAACGCCCGCCCAACACGGGTGCGAACGGGCAGTTTCCGGGAACTGCACGGCATTCCAGCCCATATGAGGCACTTTGAGCACGCCGCCATGTGAATCCAGATGCGGCTTCGGAAAACGCACCACGCGGCCTTTTAGCCAGCCTAGCGCGGGCGTTCCAACGCCCAATGGGCCTTCTTCGCTCGTTTCAAAGAACATCTGCAAGCCAAGACAGACACCGAGGAACGGTTTCTCACGCGAAACCTGATTCAGCACGTCGCGCAGGCCCGACGCGTTGAGCGCCGCCATACTCTCGGGCATTGCGGCCTGGCCGGGCAGCACGACGCGTTCGGCATTGGCGATCTCCTGAGCGTCGCTGGTGAT
>JAYUWL010000114.1:0-16244 GCA_043753585.1 Burkholderiales bacterium | reverse complement strand
TGCCTTTGCGCTTGACCCACATCGTTGATCGTGCGTGCTCAGCGGCGGCGACTACGTCGATCACAGGCAGCGGATAATCGCGCCCGAGCACGCATTGGTACTCGCTCTGAAGGTTGTCCGGCATGCGCCACGGCTCAAAGATGAAATCGGTTGGAACCCTGGCAAGTGCAGGGATCCAGCGCCGCACGAACGCCCCCTCCGGATCCTGATCTCGCGCCTGTTTGACCGGGTTGTACATGCGCACGGTGTTAATGCCCGTGGTGCCGGATTGCATTTGCACTTGTGGGTAATGAATGCCCGGTTCGTAGTCCAGAAACTCACGCGCCAGATGCAGCGCAGGCTCGCGCCAGTGCTGCCACAGGTGATAGCTTGAAAAACTCACCAGCATCGCGCGCATGCGAAAGTTGATCCAGCCGGTGGCCGCCAACATGCGCATGCAGGCATCAATCATCGGCAATCCCGTTACGCCATTGCGCCACGCGGTTTGCAACGCAGCGTTGTAATTATCCTCACGCAGGCCCGCGTACGCGCGATGCAGGTTGGTGAATTCGATGCCTGGATCGCGCTCCAGTTTTTGAATGAAATGGCAGTGCCAGTGCAAACGCCCCTCGAACGATTTGAGCGAGGCAAGCCACCCCGGTTCGCGTTCATGCTCGTTCACCGCCAGCAGTTTTGCTCGCTGCGTCCACACTGCATGCACGACTTCACGTATTGAGAGCGTGCCATAGGCGAGGTGCGTGCTGATACGCGAGCAAGCATCGGCCGCAGAGAGCGGGCTCGACATCTCGAACCGGTAGTGTTGGCCGCGTTCGTTGAAAAAACTGTGCAGATCGGCAAGCGCGACGGTGCGGCCTCCGCGCTGGCGCAGCGGTTTGTCGTGACCGTTAACCGGAAGTCGATTGACTGTGACGATACCGTGGCTGTCGAGCGCCGTGACTGCCATCGTTGCCAGTGTTGCGTGTGCCGGCGCATCAAGCGGCGCGTTTTTCATGCGCTGCATCCAGATCGAAGACCAACGGTCGCGATCCTTCAGTCTGCGCACGACGGCACCGCTCGGCGATTCGTGCCACACAACGCCATTCGAACGGCACCACGCGGCCACTCGCTTATCGCGTTCATAGGTCGCGCCGTTGCCCGTTTCTTCATGACTCCACAGATTGAAGTTGCCAACACGCAGCTTGATCGCTGAGAGCGCGTCAACGATTTCGCAGACGCGCGTGATGAGATCGAGGCCCATCGCGTTGAGGTCGGCCTCAAGCGTTTGCAGACACTCGTTGATGAACGCGACATGCTGCGCGGATACGTCCGGTTGTGCAATCAGGCTCGGCTCGTACACATACAGAGGCAGCACGGGGCCATGGGCGCAGGCCTCCACCAGCGGCGCATGATCGGTGACACGCAGATCGCGCTTGAACCAGACAACGTTCACGGAATTGCTCACACCCGTCGCACGAGGCGGCAGCAAAGATATGGATTGAGTCATCATGCAACTTCTATTGATTTACCAACTCCCCGAGCTGAATAGTAGCGGCGCTTGCCCTGAAGCCGCACTGGGCTGCGCTATACTCCGAGGTTGCAGAGACATAGCTCAGTTGGTTAGAGCACCACCTTGACATGGTGGGGGTCGCTGGTTCGAATCCAGTTGTCTCTACCAGAATTCATCAGACGTTTTTGATAAGGGATGCCGAAGAATGCCGCGAACTCGCACCAGCACTGGAATTTATTCTCGCTGAGGCTAGGGCTTTCTCGCGTCCGTTGACGTGTGTTTCAAAAAGCAGCTTCGGCTGCTTTTTTTATTTTCTACGACAGAAAAAATCATGATTCAAGTACAACTTCCGGACGGCTCGAAGCGTCCATTTGAAAATCCGGTCTCCGTGTTCGAAGTCGCCGCAAGCATCGGCGCAGGTCTGGCCAAAGCGGCGCTCGCGGGCAAAGTCGATGGCAAACTGGTCGATACGTCTTTCGTCATCGACAAAGATTCCGAGCTTGCAATCATCACGGAAAAGGACGCGGACGGCGTCGAGGTGATTCGCCATTCGACGGCGCACTTGTTGGCTTACGCGGTGAAAGAGCTTTTTCCCGATGCGCAGGTGACGATCGGCCCGGTGATCGAAGACGGTTTTTTCTACGATTTTTCGTACAAGCGCCCGTTCACGCCGGATGATCTGACGAAGATCGAAGCGAAGATGACCGAACTCGCCAAAAAGGACGAGAAGGTCGGACGCAGGGTGTTGCCCCGCGACGAGGCAGTTGAATATTTCAAGGGCATCGGCGAGGCGTACAAAGCCGAGATCATTGCGAGCATTCCGGCGAACGAGGATGTGTCGCTGTACTCCGAAGGCGAGTTTACGGACTTGTGTCGCGGCCCGCACGTACCGTCAACGGGCAAGCTCAAACATTTCAAATTGATGAAGGTGGCCGGTGCCTACTGGCGCGGTGACCATCGCAACGAAATGCTGACGCGCATCTACGGCACGGCGTGGGCGAAAAAAGAAGAGCTCGATCAATACCTTTTCCGGCTGGAAGAGGCGGAAAAGCGCGATCATCGCAAAATCGGTCGCCTGCTCGATCTGTTTCACACGCAGGAAGAAGCGCCGGGCATGGTGTTCTGGCATCCGAATGGCTGGCGTATCTGGCAGATCGTTGAGCAATACATGAGGAAGGTTTATGAAAACAACGGCTATCAGGAAGTTCGCGCGCCGATGATTCTGGATCGCACGCTGTGGGAAAAATCCGGCCACTGGGAGAACTATAAGGACGCGATGTTCACCACCGAGTCCGAGAAGCGGACGTACGCGGTCAAGCCCATGAACTGCCCGGGTCACATCCAGATTTACAACGCAGGGCTGCACTCGTACAAAGAGTTGCCGCTACGTTACGGCGAATTCGGTTCCTGCCATAGGAACGAGTCATCCGGCTCGCTGCACGGGATCATGCGGGTGCGCGGATTCGTGCAGGACGATGGTCATATTTTTTGCACCGAAGATCAGATCCAGTCGGAATGCATTGCCTTCAACGAGTTGCTGAAAAATGTCTACGCCGATTTCGGCTTCACCGACATCATCTACAAGATTTCTACGCGTCCCGAAAAGCGCGTCGGCTCGGACGAAGTGTGGGACAAAGCGGAGGCCGCCCTCAAGAACGCGCTCGATTCCGTCGGCGCCCCGTGGGAAGAGTTAAAGGGCGAAGGCGCGTTCTATGGACCGAAGATTGAATACTCGCTGAAAGACGCTTTGGGTCGTGTCTGGCAGTGCGGAACGATGCAGGTTGACTTCAATATGCCGGTTCGGTTGGGCGCGGAATACGTCGGCGAGGATAACTCGCGCCGTCCGCCGGTCATGCTGCACCGTGCCATCCTCGGTTCGCTGGAGCGATTTATCGGAATTCTGATTGAGAACTACGCTGGCGCACTGCCCCTGTGGCTGGCCCCGCGCCAGTTAGCAGTCGCTCCAATCACGTCCGAATTCAACGATTTCGCCGAAACCGTTGTAAATCGGTGCAAGGCCGCAGGGCTCCGCGCCGAGGCAGACTTGAGGGGAGACAAAATATCCTATAAAATCCGTGAGTTGAGCATTCAGAAGCTTCCCTACATCGCTGTAGTCGGGGCCAAAGAGGCGCAACAAGGCGCAGTGGCCGTTCGCGGTCGTGGCAACGTGGATTTGGGTGTAATGCCCGTTGAAAAATTCATCGAAATAGCCGCTTCACAGAACCGACCCGGTGCGCATTTAACTAATTAACGACGGAGTTGTCACATAGCCGATAAAGATACCCGAATCAATCGAGAGATCACCGCTCTTGAGGTTCGACTGATAGATAAAGACGGTGAGCAGGCTGGCATCAAAACGCTTCGCGAAGCGATGATGATGGCAGAAGATGCTGATCTGGACCTGGTGGAAATTGCGCCGACTGCGCAACCTCCCGTTTGCCGAATCATGGATTACGGCAAATTTAAATTCCAGGAAGCCAAGCGCCTGCACGAATCGAAAGGCAAGCAGCGTCAGATTGAGATCAAAGAGATCAAACTGCGCCCGCAAACCGACGAGAACGACTTTAATATCAAGATGCGCAAGCTTCGTGAGTTCATCGCCGAGGGCGATAAAGTCAAAGTGACTTTGCGCTTCCGGGGCCGTGAAATGGCGCATCAAGAATTCGGCGTGAGACAACTTGACCGCATCAAAGCTGAAACCGAAGATATTTGCGTTGTCGAGCAATTTCCAAGGATGGAAGGCCGCCTCATGGTAATGATGGTGGCTCCAAAGAAAAAGGTGGTGCCGGTTGCAAAGCCAGCAGCACCGAAACCTGCTGTATCAACAGCAGCACCAGCGAAGACCGCTGTTGCCGCTGCCACTGATGCGACAGGAACGCCAGCACCCGCTGGGGCTCCCAAGATTGCGGCGTAATGCTGCAACGCCTCACTAGGTGACATTGAAGAGAAAGAGGCAATCATGCCCAAAATGAAGACCAAAAAGGCCGCGTCAAAGCGCCTTAAAGCCAGAAAGAGCGGCAGCATCAAGCGCGCTCACGCCACCAAGCGTCACATCCTGACGAAACGCACGACGAAGAACAAGCGTCAACTGCGTGGGACGCTGACAGTCAATGCGAGCGACGAAAAAGCCGCGCGCCAAATGTTGCCCTACGCTTAACGGGAGGACTTGAAAAATGCCTCGCGTCAAACGTGGTGTAACAGCCCGCGCCCGTCACAAAAAAATCATCGCGCTAGCCAAAGGTTATCGCGGTCGTCGTAATAACGTATATCGCGTCGCCAAGCAGGCAGTGATGCGCGCCGGGCAATACGCCTATCGTGATCGCCGCAACAAAAAGCGCGATTTCCGTGCCTTGTGGATTGCGCGCATCAACGCAGCAAGCCGTGAGTGCGGCATGAAATACTCGACCTTCATGGGTGCCCTCAAAAAGGCCATGGTAGAGATCGACCGTAAAGTGTTGTCCGACATGGCTGTCTTTGACATGCCTGCGTTTAACGCGCTCGTACAGAGCGTGAAGCCGGCCTGACCGTAAGGTAGAGCCTCCTGCTTCAGACGCTTTCGAGCAACTCAAAAAGGGAGGCTAGCGCCTCCCTTTTTCTTTTCTCGTTCCAGTATTCCGAGATTCCATGACTCAATCTCTCGAACAAATTCTGACGTCCGCCATTGCCGATTTCGCGGCGTGTACCGACGCGCCGTCGCTCGAAAATGCCAAAGCAAAATACCTTGGCAAAACGGGTGCAGTGACTGCCTTGCTCAAAGACATGGCCGTACTCTCGCCTGACGAGAAAAAAACGCGCGGCGCGGAGATCAATCGCATCAAGACTGCGGTTGAATCCGCGCTCAACGCCCGCCGCGATTCGCTCGCCAACGACGCGCTAAACGCCAAGCTTGCCTCTGAAGCCATCGACGTCACGTTGCCCGGTCGTGGGCGCGGCAACGGCGGCATTCATCCTGTGATGAAGACATGGCAGCGCGTTGAGGAAATCTTCGCCTCCATCGGTTTCGATGTCGCCGACGGCCCGGAAATCGAGGCTGACTGGTTCAATTTCACGGCGCTCAACAATCCACCGAACCATCCTGCGCGCTCGATGCAGGACACGTTTTACGTCGACATGAACGGTACTGACGGTTTGCCGCTGCTCCTGCGCACGCATACGTCGCCGATGCAGGTGCGCTACGCCCGCATACACGCGGCCGACGTAATGGCGCACGGAAAGCCGATCAAGGTCATCGCACCGGGTCGCACCTACCGCGTGGACTCCGATGCGACGCACTCGCCGATGTTCCACCAGGTTGAAGGCTTGTGGATCGCCGAGGACATTTCGTTCGCCGATTTGAAGGGCGTGTACACCGATTTTTTGCGTCGATTCTTTGAAACCGACGAACTGCAAGTTCGTTTCCGCCCCAGCTATTTCCCGTTCACCGAGCCCTCCGCCGAAATCGACATGAAGTTCGAAAGTGGGCCACTCAAGGGCAAATGGCTGGAGATTTCCGGCTCGGGGCAGGTGCATCCGTCGGTCGTCAAGAACTTTGGCCTGGATCCCGAAAAGTACATCGGCTTTGCCTTTGGCTCAGGGCTTGAGCGGCTCACGATGTTGCGCTACGGCGTTGGCGATTTGCGCTTGTTCTTTGAGGGTGATTTGCGGTTCCTGAAGCAATTCGCTTAACAGCTTTTCGATCAAGCCCCTATTTTATTGGGGCTAGCGTTAAACATTGACATAAATCGACTTTTGGCGTTTCCGGCCCCTAGCCCCAATGCAAAAGGGCATGGACAACAAAGTTGATACACCGAGACTGATCATGCAATTCTCCGAATCCTGGCTCCGTAGCTTCTGTAATCCGTCGATGACCACCGACGAACTCGCCCACGCGCTCACCATGGCGGGGCTCGAAGTGGAAGAGGTGACGCCGGCCGCGCCGCCGTTCACGCATGTCGTCATAAGCGAAATCCTGACCTGCGAAAAACATCCCAACGCTGACAAGCTGGCACTTTGCACGGTCAACGTTGGCGCGCGTTCGGATGCGCCGTTGCAAATCGTTTGCGGTGCACCTAATGCCCGCGTCGGCATAAAAGTACCCTGCGCGTTGGTCGGCGCAGACTTGTCCGCTCCGGCTGGCAAACCGTTTTTGATCACCCAGGCCAAAGTGCGCAGCGTCGAATCCAACGGCATGTTGTGCAGCGCGCGTGAACTCGGTCTTTCCACCGATCACTCAGGCTTGATGGAGCTGGCGGCCGATGCGCCCGTCGGCGCTGATATTCGCAAATATCTCTCGCTAAACGACAGCAAATTTCTGATCAAACTGACACCCAACAAGGCCGATTGCCTGAGCGTTTACGGCGTCGCCCGCGAGACGCACGCCATCACCGGTGCGCCGCTGGCAGCCGAACCGACCGGCGCGGTCAAGGCAACGCTGACTGAAGTGCTGCCGGTCAGCGTGCTGTCTCCCGATCTCTGCGGTCGATTCGCAGGTCGTGTGATTCGCGGCGTCAATGCAAAGGCGTCGACGCCCGCATGGATGCGCGAGCGCCTCGAAAAGTCTGGTCAGCGCTCGATCACCGCACTCGTAGACATTTCCAACTATGTGATGCTCGAAGCGGGCCGTCCGACGCACGTTTTCGACCTGGATAAAGTCAACGGAGGGTTAGAAGTCCGTTGGGGCAAAAAAGGTGAATCGCTCAAACTGCTCAACGGCACCACCGTCGAGCTTGACGAAAAAGTCGGGGTCATCGCGGACGCGCACTCCGTCGAATCGCTCGCCGGCATTATGGGCGGCGACAGCACCGCCGTCTCGCTCGACACACAAAACGTCTACGTCGAAGCGGCGTTCTGGCACCCCTTGGCCATTCAGGGACGCGCACGCCGCTTCAACTTCGCAACTGACGCGGGTCATCGTTTCGAGCGCGGCGTGGATTGGGCAACGATTCCAGCGCATCTTGATCGCATCAGCGCGCTGATCCTCGAAATCTGCGGCGGCGAAGCGGGCCCGATTGACGATCAGATCATCAACGTGCCAAGCCGCAAGCCCGTCACGATGCGCATCGCTCGCGCTCAAAAAGTCATCGGCGTCGCGGTTGCAGCCGACGAAATGGCCAGCATCTTCACGCGCTTAGGCCTCACGCACA
This sequence comes from Burkholderiales bacterium, assembly GCA_043753585.1. GTDB lineage: Bacteria > Pseudomonadota > Gammaproteobacteria > Burkholderiales > Casimicrobiaceae > Casimicrobium. Next base: position 8,636 of record JAYUWL010000114.1, on the reverse strand, counting down.
CGCGCACGCGCACGACGGCAGAGTCGCCCAGCGGAACTCAGGACGCCTTCATCGTCTCGCCGCCCAGCTACCGCTTCGACATCGAAATCGAAGAAGACCTGATCGAAGAAATCGCCCGCATCTACGGCTTCGACAACATCCCCGCGCTGCCGCCGGTCGCTCGCGCTGCGATGCGCGCCAAACCCGAAGGCACGCGCTCGCTGCACGAACTGCGCGCCGCCGTTGCCGCCTGCGACTACTTCGAGACAATCAATTACAGCTTTGTCGACAAAAGCTGGGAACACGAACTGCTCGGCAACGCCGATCCAATCAACCTGCTGAACCCCATCGCCAGCCAGATGGCCGTGATGCGCTCGTCGCTCATCCCCGGCTTGCTCGCCAACGTGCATTACAACGTCAGTCACAAAGCCGACCGTGTGCGCGTCTTTGAACTGGGCAAGGTCTTTAAGCGAGATGCTGCCGTGACTGATAGGCCGCTAGCGGTTGCTGGCATCACACAGCCGCTCAAGCTCGCTGGCGTGGCCTTTGGCGGCGCGGTTTCAGAACAATGGGCGAGTCAAAAACGAACGGCAGATTTTTATGATGTGAAGGCGGATTTAGCGACGGTGTTGCCCGAGGGCTCACGCTTCATCGCCGCCGAACATCCGTTGTTGCATCCCGGCCGCTCGGCAAAGATCGTCCTGGATCAGGCAACAATCGGCTGGATCGGTGAATTGCACCCCAAACATCTGGTGCGGTTCGAGTTGAGCTCAGCTCCAGTCGTGTTCGAAGTGGAAGTCGCGCCACTGCAACAGCGCCCCCTCACCGTGCACACCGCCGTTTCCAAACAACCGCTTGTCCGCCGGGATATTGCGCTCGTCGTTGCAAATTCAGTTAAATCGGACGCACTGGTCGACAGCCTGATGCAAGGTGCGCCAGCCTTTGTGCGCAGTGTTGACGTATTTGATGTATACCGCGGTGCAGCACTTCCAGAAGGACGAAAAAGCGTTGCAATTCGGGTACTTATGCAAGATACTGAACGTACGTTGGCAGATACGGAGATCGAGGGAGCTTGCCAACAAATGCTTTCCACAGCGCAAGAACAACACGGCGCGACACTACGCGCGTAACTTTTATTTGTAGCGGCACGATGCCTGATTCGGTCACAAAAGCGGAGCTAGCGGACGTACTGTTTGAGCGACTGGGCTTGAACAAGCGCGAAGCCAAAGACATGGTCGACTACTTCTTTGAGGAAGTACGCGAGGCTTTGGAGCGCGGCGAAGATGTGAAGCTCTCGGGTTTTGGTATTTTTAATCTGCGCGAAAAGTCGCAACGCCCTGGCCGTAACCCAAAGACCGGAGAAGAAATTCCGATCAAGGCACGGCGCGTTGTCACCTTCCACGCCAGCAACAAACTAAAAGGCCAGGTCGATTCCGCCCATGCCGAGCGAGAACGCAGCATCCTTTGAATTGCCGCCGATCCCGGCCAAACGCTACTTCACCATCGGTGAAGTCAGCGATTTGTGTCTGGTCAAGCCGCATGTGCTCCGCTACTGGGAGCAGGAATTCACGCAGTTGCGTCCGGTCAAACGACGCGGCAACAGACGCTATTACCAGCATCACGAAGTGTTGCTCGTGCGCCGCATTCGAGAACTGCTCTACGGCGAAGGTTTCACCATCATCGGAGCGCGGGGTCGGCTGGATGAAGAGGCAAATGGTGGGCAGACGGTTTTGACCCGTCGTCGCGGTTCGCAGGTCGCGCAAGTAGCGCCAGCGAAGGCCGCGACCGATGACATTAATGTCGAAGCGCTGCGCAATGACTTGATCGACATCGCAAATCTGCTTGATGCGGGTTGAATCAACGGGCAAAGCACGAACGCACTGCTAGAATTCAAAGCTTCGGTGTGTGGCGCAGCCCGGTAGCGCACTTGCATGGGGTGCAAGGGGTCGTAGGTTCGAATCCTATCACACCGACCATATGAATCAAGGACTTAGCTTCGGAAGGGGCTGAGTCCTTTCTTCATTGTGGCTCCAGAATAGTCCATTGTCCCAACCGTTGTCCCAACTGCGCGAAAAGCTGTAGGGTGGAGTATTCGTTTTATCGACGCCGACGCAGATTTGACCACCCGCCGGAATTCTAATCACCAGACTAGGCCCGGCGCGGAGCCGATGCAGGCTGGCTTTCACGACCCTGAATGTGGTCAACTCTTCTCGGCACGCTGGTCAAAATCAGCGTGGCGCGGACACCGATATATTCCAAAAGGTGACAACTCGTGTTGGCGAGCTCGCCGCGAGGACTTAAACGACAGTCTTACCTCGTTGCAGTGGAAGCGACAGTTTGGCGTGCTCGTCAATTAGAGTTGAAACGTTGTTCAGGAGCCCCTTAAACGCACCAAAGTCAATATCCTTCGCGTTGGCACCGACAACTTTGAGCGCGAAGACGATTTTGCCAAACTGCTGGCTAGTTTGCACATTATTTCCATCTGCAAAGTGCTTGTCGCCGATGGCTGTGGCGAGGGTTTCCTTGCTAAACAAATCCTCGATCTTCGATTCCGCGCCATCGACACCTTTGGGCGTAGGCACGACGTAAAGATTCTTCGAGACGTGGATGTAAGGTTCATCTCCTGTGGGCTTCTTCTTAGTGACTTTCTCAATCGCACTGTAGACACCTTTGGCACCTTTGTCGTTGTCGATCAGGACGATGACAGGATGTGCGCCGCCTGGTGCCTTGAACTTCTTGTTAACAATCTCGGGGTATTTAAAAATGAAGTTAGCCAAATCGCCGCTGCCGCCCTGTAGCCCAAGTATCCGGCCTGTAGAGCTTTCAGCATAGTCGAGTAAACGAACATTAAGTTTGGTCTTCCCGGTGGAATCAATCGCGGCGAGGTTCGGGTACAGATTGGCCAAACTGCGAATTGCATGACGTAAGTAAATGTTGTCCGTTTTCCCCTCACACACTATGACGGGCGACGGAGCAGCGAAGAATAGATGAAACATCAGGAAATCGTGATAGAGCCTGTCTCTCCCTGCGCGTGATTGTCCAAAGCGTGACAGCTGCTTAGCGTGAATTTTCCGATCATACGAATCGACTTGTTCAATAAACGCTAATTTCCCCTGGAGCTGATTGTTGCTAGGTGCAGCACCAACAACCGCCACGGTCCCGACAACTGCAGCGGCTTTCTGTCCAACTGAAAAAGTTCCTGTGGTGAGGAGGCTATGCACCATTGCACGAACCGAATGGCGATACTCTTTTGCAGTACTGACTTTACGATTTACAACGAGCCCGGTTACCTCTTGGCGTGATGATCGGTATTGCATGCGAGTCTTCGAAGGGTTGATCTCGAAACCGCTTCTCAATATTAGTCTCTCGAGTTCTCGTCCCGGAACCCATTTATGCGTATCGCCCTCCTTTTGAAGAGCAATACTCTCAGGGAAGTCTGGGTTGTTAGTGCTAAAGGTCAAATCGTCGGCATATCTCGAATATGTACAGCCGGTGGTAGCCGCCAGCCGGACAAGATGGATGTCGAGAATATGGCCTACTAAGTTGGAGATAACTGGAGAGCATGGACTTCCCTGCGGAAGCTGATTTTCATAGCACGCGATCTGAGCCAACACTGTTGCCACTTTGGGGCTCAGCGCAAAATTCTTGTCATGAAGAAAGAAGCCGCGTACACGTCCGAAATTGATGCAGCCAAAAAAATCTTTGATGTCAATATTGAATACGTACCTTCTACTGCGGTGCTGCGTTGCGTTTGTCATGATTGAACGATCACGCTTAAAGCCATGCGCAATGAGATCTCGTACTTCGTTCTTGTCGGATATTCCCTTAGCTTCGTTAAGCTCCTGCACGCAGTTTTGCAGAAGCGTAGACAGCCGACTCTGTATCAACATCAAGTCTTCATTCGGCGCGCATATCTTTCGTACGCCGCCACCGCGCTTCGGAATTTCAAACTTTTTATACCTAGTTGAAATGTCTTTCTTGTAAATGTTGTAAGACAGCATTGCCGCCTTTATTCCTAGGAGAGTGGCAATCTGAGCAGGAGTGGTCGATGTTCTGAGTGCTGTTAGTTGCGACATTGAACGTCAAGAAATTGGTGGGCCTGCAGACACTCCTACGCGAACGTCAGTGGACGACGAAGATTCATCGCCGCCGAAAGATCGCCGAGAAGCATAACCCTCGACGTTTTTTTCACATGCCACGAATCATGGCAAAAAATCTGTCTGCAAGCCCTGCAAGACTCTATCACGCTACTGTAATCGTCGTTCTGCTGTGTCTGTGCATGGTTCAAGAAATGAGTCGATAAACATCATGCAGTTCGAGCTGATTCGGCGCACCGCGTTTTTTTGGGGCGCGTTCGACGCCATACGTATTTTCGGGGGCAACTGATTACTCGGCTCTAGCCTTGCGGTGAATGCGTATCTGTCGGGTGCAAACGACCGCTTTCGCCGCATTCGGGACGTTTAGCCTGATCGAAAAAAGCCGCGCATGCAGCGATTGGCAGGGCCAGGTCACGCCAAGCGGTTCGATAGGCCAAGCGCGCGTGAATCATCGACTTTCGGGAGTCGCCCACCAACTTTTTCCGATCGTTCGTCCTAGGATTGTCCCTGACCTTCTTGCCAAAGAACCTACAAGGGCCGGGAATGCCCATTCTGCGAAACAGATTTACCCATCCAGCAACCTGTGCAGAAAACCCAGCTTGCGCCCGATGTCATGGAAGCTAACCTGCACCAGCGCATCGTGATGACCCTTGAGCCGCTGGTAGGTCTTCCAGTGCATGCCTTTGGGTTTGCCGCCACTGCCATTCAAGATTCCAGCCTCCCAGCCCATGCGTTTGCGCAGCTTGTCGGCTCGGGTCGCTGCTCGGTCGCCTGCTCCTTCTTTCTGTGTGGCGTATCCCAGCCCGACACACTGGCGGCAGGCGAAGTACCGGCCCGGCGCGTACAGCACCGCCACACGTCTGCTGCACCGTGGGCAGGTGAACCAGTGGCGCAGCCCGCCCAGGTGGCAGGGGGTGGTTTGCAGCTGCACTCGTTGTTCGACCACTTCGCCGGTGCTCTTCTTGCGGTAGGACAGCAACATGCTTTCGAGCAAGTCCACATGTATGCTGATGCCCGCCACCTGTCGGTCGTTCACTAGCCACCGCCAGCTAAAGCGGCTGCCCTGTACCAACAAGCCGTCGCGCTTGATTTTGCGAATGTCGAGCGGCATGGAGTCGCTGGTTTCCGCTTTGCCGCTGTAGCTGCTACGCCGCCCACTTCCGCGTCCGCCCATTTCTTTTCTCCAGTTTTTGCCGAAATCAATTGGCAAGTTGAAGCCGCGATTCGACCTGAAAATGCATGAATCTCGCCGCAACCTGCATGGATGCTAGGTTTCGAGCGTTTTGCGTGGTGCCGGAAATTACGCATGTTTTTACGCCGCACGGCTGCTTCTGAGGTCTTTCAACTTAATCAACATGGACAAAGTGCGTTCAAACTTGCGGTCCAAGTGCACTTCGTAGCGTGAAAGCTTCTCCAGCCTATGGGCTTGCAGCCCCTCGCCAATGGTTTGGTTCACGATAGCGTCGTGGTGGCGGGATTCTTTTTCTTGTTGTTGGCACAGTGGAAACAGGTGCTCTGTAATGAAGCTGGCCAAACCCTCTGCATCGGCGGTGTATTCCTCGTCCTCCACGTAGCTGTCCCACCACTCCCGTGAGTCGGGTAACAGGGCACGCAGGGCCTTGTCATAGGCACGGTCGCCGCCTTTGCTCAGGATGGCGCTGGCCTTGTTGGTGGCATCAAGGTCATGCCGAGCTGCGCGCTGGCTTTCGGTCACGTCTTCGGGTTTCAAATCCATCAGCTCGCGAATGTCGGTGTCTTCGCCCGACAACCCCATTTCAAATGGTGCTGCTGCCGGGATGACTGTCGTAGCACTGCGAGCGGATTCCTTCAAGCCCTTGTTGATGGCGGCGCCCTCGGCTTGCAGCACCCGGCGCTTTCGCCAGATTACGCTGGCCAGTTCTTCAATCAAATGCTGCTCGGTGGCACCTGCGGGCAGGTGTTCGTCCATCAGCGAGTTGACCAGGCTTTCGTAGTCCGCATGGCTCTCGTGGCTGAGTACGGTGTAACGGCTCAGGATGCCGTGCTTGAGGGCATTAAAGCGGACGAGTTCGTATGGCTGGGGTGTATCAGCGGTGGCCATCAAGGGCGCGACGTTAGTTGTGGTGTTCATGGTGTACTTCCAAGAATGGGGTTGTGGGCAAGGTGCTCATCTGGGTATGGATATGGTTACAAATAATTCATGTGGCATACGCCCGCCAAAGCGCCATTCCAGCGCCACAACGTTGTCCGTAATATGAGCCGAGCCCGGCAGCAATGCACGTCGAGCACCTGACATGGTGGGCGTGGTAGGCCTTGGCCAGCGCGTGCCAGTCGGCTGGTTTTTCTAATATGGCGGGGGGCGGCACTGCCAAAACTGACGAAAGCCGGTCTGGTATTTCAGGAGTGACCACGGTGAGCACTGACGAAACTGCCAAAAGTCTCGAAAAAGCGGTTTCGTCAGTTTTGGCAGTGCCGCCCTGCCCCGTTTGTGCAATTGCCGCTTTTGCCCGTTCCGCCCAGGTGATCATTTCGGCACCTTCCTGATTTGCGGATTGACGTAGTAGCGGACAGTGGGGCGGCCCAATGTGTTGATGCCGTCCTGACTCTGCACATGGCCGTTTTCTTCCAGGATGGCCAGGGCGGTTTCGGCTTGCATTGCGGTGGTGACACCCGACCATTGCTTGCGCACCATGTCGCGCACGGTAAAGCCGTCGTCTAACTTGCCCTCGGCCAGTCGGCGGCTGACCATGCGGGCGGTGGTCACTTTGGCAGCCTCCACCAGCCCATAGATGCGTCGAGCATGGCCGGTCAGGTACTCGCACCAGGCGGCTGCACGCAGTGCGCTGGTGGCCGTTACCGGGCCAATGGAGCCCTCTGCCAAGTGCAGGATTAGGGCGATGGAGCAGAACAGTTTTTCAAACTTACCGAAGTGCTGTTGCATCAATGGGCTTTGTTCATTTGCGATGTGCACCGTGTGCAGTTCGGTACACCACTCCACAAAGATGTCTTGCGCCGCGTCGTCAAAGTAGAAGTGGGGCAGCTTCACAAAGTCGTCACTCGGCTCTGCGCCGTCCTGAACGGGATCAAACACGGCCAGACGGTCGAACAGGTCGCGCACCGCCTCACGCGCGCCCTTGACAGGGTAGCGGTCGCGCCATTCCCAAGGGACTGCGTTGGGGTACACAATCACCTGAAACCGCTGAATGCGGCCATCGTTGTCCAGCGAAGTGGCAATTCCTGCAAGGTACCGCTCCAGCAATTCCGGCTGGATGCCACCGAAAACCGAAATACACAGGTTTTTGATGTGCAGGCTCCCGCGCCCGATGCGGTCAATGTTGAAGCTGGCCGTACCGTTCCAACCCTCCAGATAGAAAGCCTTGTCGCCTTCCTTGCCTTCTTTCTCCCAAGAGGCCAGCAGGCCAATCAACTCGTCCCGATAAACCAACATGCCCTGCGGGTTATGCACCAGCAAGTCGCCCAGCTTTTCCACGGTGGAGTCGTTGGATTTGAAGCGCCGCTCTTTGGGTTCTTCCGGGGCTTGCAGGTCTTGCAAATCGGCAATGGCAGCGTTCATTTTGAGGTGGTCGCCTTTTCCCTTTGCCGCCGCCTTCATGCTATTTTTGACAGAAGCTTGATGCGCCTCGAAAGCTGCCTTTTCTGCTTCAAATATTTTCTTGGCATCCTCCAGCTTTTCGGCTTCTTTGGCCTCTAGGCGGTCGAGAAAGCGCGTCACCGTGCCCAGAGCGGGCGACTTCTTAGAAGACGGGTCACCCACAATGCCACCAAACAGATTCGGGGTGACGATCCAGTCATCTTTACGTTTTGGCTTGATGCCGCAGCGCGCACCAATGACCGAGCCCAGGCAGACGATCAGCGCCGCCGCGATGTAGTCCGGGGAGCAGGGCATACGGTCGGCCTCGTCCAGCACAAAATCTGCCAGCGTTGGGGGCAGTAGTGTCTTCGCGTCGAAGTCGGGAGCAATGGGTAGATCCGTTTTTATCTCTTTGGGTGCTGACCATAAGCCTAACTGGCCTGTAGCCCCCGTGGAATGTGCGGTAGCAGCTACTGAATTAATAGCGGTATCAATGCACTCCTTTACCGCATCTGGCCCCGCCAATAGGTGCAGGTCATTGAAGTCGGTCATGTCGTTCATGATGTTGTCGCCTTAAACACCGGCACGGCCAGGGTGGCATCTGTTGCTTGCACCGCTGCCGTAGCTTTGGTCATGCCGGGGTTGCCGGGGGTCTGGTGGTCGTCGTCAGCGGCGATGATGATTTTCAGAGCCGGGTACTTGGTGCGCAGTGCCACGGCGACCGCTTCTAGATTGCCCGCATTGAATGCGACCGCGACGGCGTGGCTGGTGCATTCATGGATGCTTGCGCCGGTGGCAAAGCCTTCGCACACGATCAACGCGCCCTTGGGTTTGCCGATACCGAAGTAACAGCCTTTGACCCGGCCACCCGACATAAACATCTTGGTGCCGTCCGGCGTGATGGTTTGCAAGCTGTGCATGGTGCCCACCGTGTCGCGCATCGGGATCAACAGCTTGTCGCCTTCGATCCTTGCGCCATGGGACTGGAT
>JAYUWL010000113.1:0-16298 GCA_043753585.1 Burkholderiales bacterium | reverse complement strand
TCGGGCGCCCGTTGAAGCGCAAATGCCGGGGGTGACCGATCACTCGCTTTGCCAAAACTGAAAATGCCGGACGGGCGCTTGAGGGCGGCGCTTGAGAGCGTAGTCAACTTTTAGCTGTAGCCCATATTTAATATGGGCTACAAGGCAAAAATATAATAAATCAACAATTGGCAAAAACCCGCTGTCACCCTATTGTAGATTCACTTTCCGGGAAAAGCTGAAACTTTTCGCGGGCCGGACTTCACGACCTAAGGCGTGAAATTGGTGCCGCAGTTGGCGTTGAGATTATTGCGCGCTGCGTCCCATTGGCCCTGACTGATGCCAGTGCCGTTGGTGACTGCAGAGCCACTGAAGCCGAGCATGGCGCGCAACAGCACAAGGCCCTCCCGGGTGGCCTGGACCTGATTGTCGCCGTCCATGTCGAGCGTGCATGCCGCTACTGCCGCCAGCGCCGTAGATTCGAACGCGCCAATATCAATCGCACCGTTCACGATGCGCGGGAAGCCGGTGCCGCGTTGGTCAAATTGCAGTGGGTTGGTGTTGCTCCCTGCGTCTAGCGCCGGACTGCCGGGGCGCAAGGCATGCGTATAGGTCTGAACGCTGCCGCCGTTGTCAGCCAGTCCTTCCAGTTTGGCGTCCACGTTGCAAATGACAGCGTTCGCACCGCAGGCGCCGGCTGGCAGACCGGTACCATTTTCGACGACTGAGTTTGCGAAAGCATACGTTACGTTCGGAAGTACCTGAGGAAAAACGGACTGCACCCCGTTGCCAAATGTAAATTGCCCAAGGATCGAATTGGAGACGGTGACCGTTGCGTTGGACGCGACAGCATTTCCGTTCGGTGAGAATGCGCCGATGTTCAGCGCGTTGCCGTTCGGCCCATTCCGGGCACTTGTGATGCCTCTGATCAAAACTAAGTTCTTTCCCGAATCGGAGTGTGTGTTCAGCAAAATCGGCCCAGCTCCGGCTGTAGCAATGTTGCCGGAAAAAGTACTGTTGGTGATCGTGTAATTTCCGGTTGCGTTTAGTAAGAGCCCGGGAATGCCCTTGGCCCGATTGCCCACAAACGATGAGTCGCTCAGGCTGTAGCTGCGGCCCTCCCCATTGGGTCTAAGTGAAACGCCTGCCTCGTTCTCGGTCACGACGTTGTCCTTCACGAGAAAGCGCGAACCGACAAAGCTGTGTGCGAGCGGATAGTTCAGCGATGGCCCACTCACAGTGAACACGCCGTAACCACCATTTTGGGTTGCGGGTGGCGTAATGATGCCCCCGAATGTCTTGTTGCCCACGATGCGAATGTTGTCCATCGTCAGCGTCGCAACGTCGAAAATTTGGCCAGCACCGTTACCGCCGCCAACGGGAGATGACAAGTTGCCTACCTCGTTGAACGTCATCTCGACGCCGCTCATCGCCAAGTTGGCGCTACAGCCGATACGGAAACCGCCGCGCGACGTCTTTGCAATGTTTCTCTCGAAGTAGACGTTGGTCAGTCGCACGTCCTTGAGTTGCGCATACTGGCAGTTGCCGCCTGCGTCAAAGGTGTCGGTCAGGATATCGAGGCCACCGATGTCCGCCCCGGCCGCGTTGCCGATGAACGACCAGTTGGTAATCGATACCGCATCGCCCGAGGAAACCGCAGAGCCGACTGTGATGATGCTGCCGCCACCGCGACGCCCGAGGGCGCTGTTACCAACCGTTCCACCGCCATTCATCGTCACCGTACCGGACATCGCAGTGATTTGGAACGCGCCGTTGTGGCCAGTCGTAGCCACGTTAGAAGTGAACTGCGTGTTGGTAATCGTTGCGTTGGTGCCGCTGGCAATGCGAAGCGCACCGGTGAATTCCGCCGTGTTACCGAAAAACTGACTATCGGCGATGGTCACTGAACCGATCAGGTTCCCGCCGCCGCCGAAAGCTGCGGCACCACAGCAGCTTGCATTAGCCGCCACCGCCGCCCCGTGCACTGCGCGATTGCCGATGAATTTGACGTTGCTGAGCGTTGCGTTGGGTCGGGCGTCAGCACCACCGGCAACGCCCATGAAGAGCGCGCCGCCGCCTACCGAGCCGGCGGGATTGCCTACTGAGCCGGGATCGCCGACTGCTTCGCAGCCTTCAAAGCGCACATCAGTCAGCGTCAGCGACTCTCGCGAGAAAATGCAGCCGCCACCACCACCGACGTTACGGCCCTCCTTGAATGACACGCCGGTGATGGTGGTCGGCGCGTCGTTCGGCCCGTTGTTGTCGCTGACGAGCAGCGTTCGGCTACCGATGGCACCGGAACCGAGGCCGCCGCCATTGATCGTCAGCGAAGCGCTGCCGGGCCCGGTGATGACCACGTTGCCCGTCGAGAACAGCAACCACGTCGCTGATCCGGTCAGCGGAAACGGTGCCGGATCCATCGCCACCTGCGCGATGGTGATGGTGCCGGGCGTCGTGGCGAGGTTCAGCGATGCCGCAAAGGTGATGTTGTCAGCACCGCTGCCACCGGCACAAGTACCAGTCGCGGCGTCGCGGTTGGCCGATGAGATCGCCATGCGCAACGTGCAGTACGCGGGCGTGACGGCGACCGTGTAGGCCGCGTCAGAGAAGGTCTGCCCTGAAACGTTGACGAACACATTATCGGCCAGCGAATTGACTGAAATGGCTGCCGCCGTGGCAGTTCCACACAGCAGAAATGCCGCCATCGCACCAAAACAAGTTCGCCCAGCGGCAAGCAGTGATCTTTGAAACACGCAACCCCCTTGCTTGAAAAGCAGTAGTTTTGTTTTGCCACCTGCAGTGCGAATGATTGTCGCTGTTCAAAACGTTTCCCCGCACGAATGCTTACCTCACTCCTTTTTGGGATCACAAATGAAAGAAAAAAGCTTACCCATGCAGGTGAGTTTTGCGAAAAAACACCGTAAATATGAAACGCTGAACGTTTCGCTGGCTGGCGCACCAGGTACGCGACGAATAAACGACGCTTGTAATAATGATGCAGAAACAGTAAGTGATGAAACGAATTTTGGTTTAGTGTGTATTTAACGGCTTTTGCGTGCATTCTCGGTTGAGCTTGGGCTAAAGGCGGATTCAACTATTAGTCGAGTTTAAATAAAAATCTCCTGCAGCTTGTATTAAACGGTGCTTACAGGAAAAAGCTATGAATGCGCATCCGGCACCTTGCCCTTGGGACGCGCGGACTCAACCCTGAATTTTGTCTTTAAGAAACGCAGATTTCTGTCATCCTGAGCGGCGTGAGGGATCAGGTCGCGTGCGAGGACGTTCGTAAGTCACTGAAATCATTGCAGGCCAGTTGATCCTTCAGCACTGCTCAGGATGACCAGTCGTGCGCTCAGGAACCGAAATCAGCCGCGAGACTTCGACCTGCTTAAACCCATTGTTCAGCGCTAAAAACAGCGCGCCGACGTAGCTCGTCTTGCGCTTCTGCCGGGATGTGTTTCATGCTGTTGGATGCCCTGCATTAGTAACGCGATAGGTCTTATTTGGTAGACTGATTAATAACTATGCAATCTCCAGCATGCGTGAACGAGCAGCTCAAGCCGCTATGCTTTCAGCCCTACCCTGTCTGCTTTGACTCCCTTGCGCGAATCTACCTTCGTCACACTTCAACACTGGCTGCCCAAACTTGCACTCACCCGCTTCGCCGGACTCGTCGCGGACTGGCGCGGCGGCGCGATCACGCACTGGATCATTCGCCGTTTCGTCGCGAAATATGGCGTAAACATGGCGGAGGCGCTGGAGCCCCGCATTGAAACGTATCCAACGTTCAACGAGTTTTTTACGCGGCCTTTGCGTAGCGATGCGCGGCCCCTGCCATTGGGTGATGGCTCTTCGTGGCTATGTCCTGTTGACGGCGCAATCAGCCAGTTTGGTGTGATCGAGCGAGATCAGATTTTTCAGGCGAAAGGGCATCAGTACAACGCGCAGGCATTGGTCGGTGGCGACGCGGCACTTGCCACAAAGTTCGAGGACGGTGCCTTCGCCACCCTTTATCTGAGTCCACGCGACTATCACCGCATTCACATGCCATGTGACGGCACGCTGACACGCATGATCTACGTTCCTGGTGCGCTGTATTCGGTGAATCCGGCGACTGCGCGCGGCATCCCCGGTTTGTTCGCGATCAACGAGCGCGTGGTCTGTGTGTTCGATACGGCTCGTGGGCCGTTCGTGTTGACGCTCGTCGGTGCGACGATTGTTGGCAGCATGGCCACGGTCTGGCACGGCGTAGTCAACCCACCTCGTTCCGGCAATGTGCGTGAATGGCGCTACGGAAATTCGCCAGGCGAAGAGAAACCCGTAGTGCTCAGACGTGGCGATGAAATGGGCCGCTTTCTGCTCGGCTCCACTGTGGTGATGCTGTGGCCGCACAACGCGCTGCAATTCAACCCGTTGTGGGTGGCTTCCAGAACCATTCGTCTCAACGAATTGATGGCGGTTTAGCGTTTCGCCATAGCCTGAGCGCCGCAAAGAGGGCTGGAGCGCCGCCTACTTAGCGCTCGCGTCTTGAGTTTCTAGCTCAGCGCAATCGCGTCCACGCGATCCAGTCGCACGATGATTTTGGTGAATTGCTGACTGCGCAGCTCGATGGTATTGGCATCAATACGGCGAACAAAGACGCCCACGACCACTTGCCCGGCAAGGTAGAGGGAGAGCCCCTTTTTTTGTGTCAGGCTGATGTTGAATAGGTCTTCGTACGCGGCAGCCGCCGTTGTCGCCAACGGCGCTGGCGTTTGTGCCACCGTGCTGGTCGCGGCAGACATAGCGCCTGCCCCGAACGCGGCAGCAATGGCCAGATGGGTAAATGAGGGATTCATAAGGGATCCTTGGATTGAAGAACGTTGGCGTGCACGTGGCCGCAACCAAAGCTGAATTTATACGCCCGCACTCCCTACAATTTGCCCACAAATCGTGCGCATCGCTACAGTTTTAATCGGCCACTGGAAGTATCTGGAAGCATTTCTCATCTCTACGGGCATCGTCGCGCTCGCCGAAATCGGCGACAAGACGCAGCTCCTCGCCTTCATCCTCGCCGCAAAATTTCGCAAGCCCTGGCCCATCATTCTCGGCATTCTGGTGGCGACGCTGGTCAATCACGCTGGCGCGGGCGCGCTCGGGGCATGGATCATGTCGATCGCTGGGCCGGACGTAATGCGCTGGGTGCTCGGTTCAGGCTTTATTGCGATGGCCGCATGGACGCTCATTCCGGACAAATTCGACGAGGATGATGCGCAGACGGCCAACCGCTCGCATTACGGCGTATTTGGCACGACGGTGGTCGCTTTCTTTCTGGCGGAAATGGGCGATAAAACGCAAATCGCCACCATCGCACTCGCTGCGCAGTTCAATTCGTTTTTTGCGGTCGTCGCTGGCACCACGTTTGGCATGATGCTCGCTAACGTGCCCGCCGTTCTGCTCGGCGATCGCATCGCCAACCGAATTCCCGTGCGTGTGGTTCACGCCATCGCGGCGCTGATTTTTTTTGCACTGGGCATTGCGACGCTGCTTGGGGCGGGTGCAAAATTTGGTTTCTGAACAAACGCCACACAACGAGCGATGCGCCGTCGCAACCACTTGATCAATGTTTCCCCAAGGGTAACTACCCGGTTTGTTCACATTGGGCTTCGCCGTGTTCATTCATCGGACTATTCGTTTGACAGGCTGGTCGCACTGTCATATACAGCGTACCTATCGCAACGACAATTAAAGCGGGCACATGGCTAGCGTCACTATTCAGGCGGTAAAAAAGCGATTCGGCGCGACCGACATCCTCCACGGCGTCGACATCTCGATTGCCGACGGTTCTTTCACGGTGCTGGTCGGACCGTCGGGGTGTGGCAAATCGACCTTGCTGCGCATGATCGCCGGACTTGAAGAAATCACCGACGGTGAAATTCGCATCGGCGACAAGCGTGTCAACGATTTGCCGCCGAAGCAACGTGACATCGCGATGGTGTTTCAGAACTATGCGCTGTATCCGCACATGACGGTTCGCGAGAACATGGCGTTCTCGCTGATGCTGGCCAAAGAAGATCAGGCGACCATTGATTCCAAAGTAGGCCGCGCAGCTGAGATTCTCGCGCTCGGGGCGCTGCTTGACCGCTACCCGCGCCAACTCTCCGGTGGGCAGCGCCAGCGCGTTGCGATGGGCCGCGCGATCGTGCGCGATCCGCAGGTGTTCTTGTTCGATGAACCGCTATCGAATCTCGACGCCAAGCTGCGCGTCGCGATGCGTAGTGAAATCAAGGAGCTGCATCAACGGCTTAAAACCACGTCGATCTACGTCACCCATGATCAGATTGAGGCAATGACGATGGGCGACAAGATCGTCGTGATGCGCGATGGTCGTATCGAGCAGACCGGCAGCCCGCTTGATCTGTACGATCACCCGGCCAATCAGTTTGTGGCCGGATTCATCGGCTCGCCTTCGATGAACTTTTTGCCGGGAACGCTGCGCCGAAGTGGCGACGCGTTGCGCGTCGAGTTGTCCGACGGCACCCAGCTTGATGCGCCGCAGCAAGCGGGCGGCATTGATGGTCAACCGATCATTTTTGGTACGCGCCCCGAGCATCTCACGCTGGTTTCGTCCGATGGCGCACGCGGTGCGATTGCGTCGAAGGTGGTGGTGATGGAGCCCTCCGGCATGGACACGTTTGTGGCCTGTCGGCATGAGGGCGTGGACCTCGCTGCCATCTTCCGCGAGCGTCATGATTTTGCACCAGGCAGTACCATTCATCTGCAGCCGGACATGAGTTGTGCGCATCTATTTAGTGCAGAGACCGGGCAGCGTCTGGCAGCGTAACTTTTTTTTGCATTGCAACTGAGGCTCTGTAATGCGTGTAGTCCCAAGCTTGCAACTTGAATGTCGTTACTGTTCAACTATCAAATTTATTGAAGCATAAGGAGGCAACAATGAGTGACTTTAATCGCCGTAAATTTCTCGCCAACTCGGCGGGTGTGGCCGCAGCGGCAACGGTCGGAGCGGGTTCCGCCATCTGGGCACCGTTCGTTCAGGCGCAAGCCTTGTCGTTCAAGCCCGAGAAGGGGGCGAAACTTCGCGTGCTGCGCTGGAGCCGCTTCGTGCAGGGCGACATCGACGCGTACATGATCAATGTCAAAAAATTCACTGAAAAGACAGGCATCGAGGTGCGCGTCGACAACGAGGGCTGGGAGGACGTTCGGCCAAAGGCGGCTGTGGCAGCCAACACCGGTGCCGGTCCCGACATCATTCTGTCGACTAATGATGACGCCAATCTGTACCCGGAAAAACTGCTCGACGTGACCGATCTCGCCACCTATCTGGGCAAAAAATATGGCGGCTGGTATCCGGCCTGCGAGGCCTACCTTCGCCCTGATGGCAAAAAGTGGATCGGCATTGCGCTGGGTGCAGCGGGCGCGATGCTTGTGTACCGTCAGAGCATGGTCAAGGCGGCTGGATTCGACACCTTCCCAAAAGACACGACTAACTTCCTGAAACTGGTTAAGGCGCTCAAAGACAAGGGCACGCCGTCGGGCTTTGCGTTAGGTAACGCGACTGGCGACGGCCTATGGACGAACTGGTTGATCTGGTCGCACGGCGGCAAGCTTGTCGACGCCAACAACAAAGTGGTGATCGACAGCCCGGAGACGATTCAGGCGCTCGAATACGCCAAGGAGATGTATGCGAATTTCATTCCCGGTACCCTGTCGTGGCTCGATCCGAACAACAATAAAGCGTTCCTCGATAGCCAGATCAGCCTGACCAACAATGGCATCTCGATTTACTACGCAACCAAGACGTCGGCCGATCAAAAGGTGAAGGATCTGCGCGAAGATATTTTTCATGCGCAGTACCCGATCGGGCCGGTGGGCGTGCCGACTGAATCACACCTGTTTTTCAACCAGATGATCATGAAGTACACCAAGTACCCGAACGCGGCCAAGGAGTTCCTGCGCTTCATGATGGAACAGGAGCAGTTTGACCCGTGGCTGACAGCCGCCGGTGGCTACATCGCGCCGCCGCTCGCCGAGTACACCAAATCCGCTGTGTGGACCTCAGACCCGAAGCACACGCCATATCGCGATTGCGTTAAGAACCTCCGCCCAGCGGGCTATGCCGGCAAGCTCGGTTACGCATCAGCAGGAGCTGCCGCTGACTTCATCGTGGTCAACATGGTGGCCGAAGCTGCAAGCGGCTCCAGGACGCCGAAAGAAGCGGCCGAGCGTGCGCAGAAACGGGCGGAGCGGTATTACAAAGTCTGATGCCGTTGACGATTCTTCTGTTGCTAAATTAGTCGTTGAATAACCGTTGTCATTCTGAGCCACAAGCGAAGCATCAGGCGTCCGACCGCTGCATCAGTATTGGTTCTGCAGCGTGCTACACCTGATGCTTCGCGCGGCTCAGCATGACAACGTCAATGTTCCGAAGTTCTTTAACTGGCGCGCAAACGCTGCTTGCGAACCAGGCGCCCTTTATGTTTGATCCTCGTTTGATTCATGTTTGACAAACTTCAAAACAGTCGCAACGCACTCGGCCTGATCTTTATGATGCCGGCAGCCGTATTGCTGCTGCTCTTCCTGACGTATCCGCTCGGGCTCGGCGTGTGGCTTGGTTTTACCGACGCCAAGGTCGGTCGACCCGGCGAGTGGGTCGGCTTCGAGAACTACGTTTTTCTGGCCACCGACAGTGTCACGCAGCTCGCGCTGTTCAACACACTTTTTTATACGACGATTGCCAGCGTTCTCAAGTTCTTTCTTGGCCTGTGGCTCGCGCTGTTGCTCAACCGCAATCTGCGCTTAAAGAGTTTTTTTCGCGCGGTAATTTTGTTGCCCTACATCGTGCCGACAGCGCTCTCGGCCATTGCATTCTGGTGGTTATTTGATGCGCAGTTTTCTGTCATCAGCTGGGTGCTGGTGAAGATGGGCATCATCGACACTTACATCGATTTTTTGGGCAGCCCGTGGAATGCGCGCTTCTCGGTGATTGCCGCGAACGTCTGGCGCGGCGTCCCTTTTGTGGCAATCACATTGCTTGCCGGGTTGCAGACGATTTCCCCGTCGTATTACGAAGCCTCCGCCATTGATGGCGCAACGCCATGGCAGCAGTTTCGCTATGTCACGCTGCCGCTGTTGACTCCGATCATCGCGGTGGTCATGACCTTCTCGGTGTTGTTTACGTTCACCGATTTCCAGCTCATCTATGTGATCACCCGCGGCGGGCCACTCAACGCAACGCACTTGATGGCGACGCTGTCTTTCCAGCGGGCAATTTCCGGGGGCGCGCTCGGCGAGGGCGCGGCTATCTCGATTGCGATGGTGCCGTTCCTGCTGGCGGCGATTATGTTCAGCTATTTCGGATTGCAGCGCCGCGTCTGGCAACAGGGGGGAGGAGACAAATGAGTAGCGACACCAAAGTGGCCAACACTGCAAAGGCCGAGAGCGCCGACTCGACGGGCATGAATTTTCTTGAGTCCAATCAGCGCAAGGTTTTCGCGACCTATCTGCCGCTTGGTGGATTTTTGTTCGTGCTGCTCTTCCCGTTTTACTGGATGGCAATCACGGCGTTCAAGCCGAACAACGAGCTGCTCTCCCGCGACGGAAATCCGTTCTGGATCATTTCGCCAACGATTGCGCACGTCAAAAAATTGCTGTTTGACACTGCATATCCGGAGTGGATGTGGAACACGGTGCTGGTGTCAGTGACGTCCACGTTCTTCTCGCTGGCCGCATCGGTATTCGCGGCTTACGCGATTGAGCGGCTGCGATTCTCAGGCGCTAAACAGGTGGGGCTCGCCATCTTTCTCGCGTACCTGGTTCCACCATCGATCCTGTTCATCCCGCTCGCGTCGGTGGTTTTTCAGCTCGGACTGTTCGATACGCGTCTTGCACTCATTCTGACTTACCCGACGTTTCTCATCCCGTTTTGCACGTGGCTTCTCATGGGTTATTTCCGCTCAATTCCGTTTGAGCTGGAAGAGTGCGCGCTCATTGACGGTGCCAGTCGTTGGCAGATACTCACCAAGATTGTTTTGCCACTTGCAGTGCCGGGGCTCATTTCGGCCGGAATCTTTGCGTTTACGTTGTCGTGGAATGAATTCATCTACGCGCTCACCTTCGTCTCGTCGTCAGAGTTAAAGACCCTGCCGGTCGGCGTGGTGACCGAACTGGTGGAAGGCGATGTGTATCACTGGGGCTCGCTGATGGCGGGCGCGCTGTTTGGCTCGCTGCCTGTGGCGTTCATCTACTCGTTCTTCGTCGAGTATTACGTGTCGGGCATGACGGGATCAGTCAAAGAGTAGCGCCGACACGATTTTTCTCAAAGTGCCGGCTAGCCTGACCTACCGCTTTCTCGTGAGTGCCCGGCTGCATTGGGGGTACAGAAGAGTTTCGGCGTAAGTCGACTTTGGCTAAATATTGAGCTGAGCCCAAATGCTACGGTCGTTTTAGAAAATAGTTGATCAAGAAATCAGGCTGGGAAAGCACTCATTTGTTGACGCCTGCAAAAACGTGCAGCGCCGCATATTGCAGCAACATAATCGTTTTGCCGTCGCAAATCTCGCCCGAATCAATCATCGCCAGCGCCGCCTCAATGGTTGGCTCCAGAACTTCGATGTCCTCGCCTTCATGTTGCAGCCCGCCGCCCTCACTCACACGCGATTTCGCTTGATATTGCGCAACAAAAAAGTGAACGCGCTCGGTCACTGATCCGGGGCTCATAAAGGCGCTGAACACAGGATGCACGTCGGTGACCTGAAACCCCGTTTCCTCCTGAACTTCGGCCTTGATGCGCGCTTCCGGGCTCGCGTTCTCCAGCAAGCCCGCGGGCGTTTCGATCAAAAAGCCGTGATAGTCGTTGACGAACGTCGGTAAACGAAACTGCCGTATCAGAACCACCGTGCGCCGCGCGAGGCTGTAGAGCAGGATCGTCGCGCCGTTGCCACAATCATAGGTTTCGCGACTTTGCCGCTGCCATTCGCCGTCGTTACGGCGAAAGTCAAAGGTAGTTTTCCTCAGCGTGTGCCAGTCGTTCGCGAGCGTCTGTTCGTTGATGATCCGGACGCGATTAGTGTTGCGTGGATGCGAAAATTCATTGCTCATGAGATTGCGATTCGCGATATGTGCGTGGCAAAGTTTATCGCCCCTTTTGCCGCGAAAGGCGTTGCCGCCGTTCGCGCTTGAGTCCACATGTGAGCTCCTCGCGAGCGACTGCGTTTGAGTGCATGTCTCGACGATAGAGCCTTGTCGTATCATCGGGCTCTTTGCGCTGCGGCGTCTCACTTGCCGCCTGGTAAAGACGTATCGCGCAGCGCATTGCAATCAGGAGAATTTCTAGTGGTCATTTCGCGTCGGTTGCACTTATGGGTGGCTTCTCTTGCCGTAGTTTTTTCCTGGTTTAACGCGATTTCTCCGAGCGTCGCGCAATCAGTCGCAGCAAGCCTGCCCGCGGGAATCACTGCGGGTCCGTCCATTGAAGGCATCAGCGAATACCGTTTGCAAAACGGCCTGAAAGTATTGCTGTTCCCGGATGCGTCGAAGGAGTTGACACTCGTCAACATCACCTATCTCGTCGGCTCAAAACATGAGAGTTACGGCGAGACCGGGATGGCGCATTTGCTCGAGCATTTGATCTTCAAAGGCACGCCGAAGCATCCCGACATGATGAAGGAATTCACCGCGCGCGGCATGCGCTGGAACGGCACCACAAGCCTTGAGCGCACCAACTACTACGAGGCGTTCTCCTCCAGTGCGGACAATCTGCGTTTTGCGCTTGAACTGGAGGCGGATCGCATGATCAACAGCTTCATCGCGAAGAAGGATCTCGATAGCGAAATGACCGTCGTACGGAACGAGTTCGAGCGTCGCGATAGTCAGCCGAGCGTCATTTTTCAACGCCTGAATGCCGCTGCATTTACCAGTCACAATTACGGCAAACCGATCATCGGCACGCTGAGCGATATAGAAAACGTAAATATCGAGCGCTTGCAGGCTTTCTACAAACGTTACTACCAGCCTGACAATGCAGTGCTGCTGATCGCCGGTAAGTTCGAGCCGGCGCAGGCGCTTGGCATCGTGGCTGAAGTGTTCTCGCCCATAGCAAAGCCGGATCGCGTATTGCCAAAGCTATACACGGTGGAGCCGACGCAGGACGGCGAACGCGAGGTGACGGTTCGACGTGTGGGCGACGTGAAGCTTGTGGTCGCTGGTTACAAGGTTCCGTCAAAACTGCACCCTGATTCCGCCGCTGTTTCGATGTTGGCACAAGTGCTCGTCAGCAATCCGTCCGGCCCGTTTTATCGCGCCTTTGTTGAATCAAAAAAGGCGGTGCAGATATTTCCGTTTATGTCGGGCTCAAACGACGTTTCGCTGGCGGCGTTCGGGCTGGTCGCTGAAAAAAATGCCGACTCCGGCAAACTGGAGGTTGAGTTGCTTGACATGATTGAAGGCCGAACCGCTGCGACGCTCACGCAGGACGCCGTTGATCGCGCCCGACGTGAATTCGCGCTGGGCTTTGAAAAGGCAATGGAGTCGCCAATTGGTGTGGCCATGGCGCTATCGGAAGTTGTGAGCCTTGGCGACTGGCGTACTTTGTTCGCGCAACGCGACGCCATGCATGCGGTGACGCTTGCCGATCTGGAGCGAGTCAAGGCGAAGTACTTCAAACCCGCCAACCGCACACTCGCGCGCTATCTGCCAGAAGACAAACCGGACCGGGTTGAGGTCGGCGCTGCGCCGCCCGTCGCGGGCTTGCTGCTTGCCTATAAGCCGCGCTCAACTATTGATGCAGGTGAGGCGTTTACCGCGACGCCGGAAGCGCTGGAATCGCGTACGGTACGCAACGTCGGCGAGCCCACATTTCAGTGGGCGCGGCTGAGTAAACAAAATCGCGGCAATGCGGTAACGGTGAAGATCAGCCTGCGTTGGGGCGAACTTGCCGAGCAGATCAAGCAGCCTGCCGTGAATCTGGTGGCGCCGTTAATTTCCGAGGCCGAATCACCCGCACAAAAGCAGGCGCGCACTGACGCGTTGACGGCGCTCAAAAGCCGTTTCAGCCTCGCAGGCGGCACCCAGGGCACCATGATTACTGTCAGCAGTGATCGCGATAACGTCATTGACGCCATCAAACTCGTACTGCCGCAAGTGCGATCAGCCAAGCTGAGTGGCGATGCCTTTGAGCGCGTCAAGAAGCAGTTGCTGACGCAGATGGAATCAGGCGCACGCGAGCCACAAACGCTCATCAACAATCAGGCTATTCCGTATAAAAACAAAGCGTTTGGCGTATCACCTGGTGAGCCGCGATATCGCAAAACCTTGGCCGAACAAATTGCTGAACTAAAAGGCATTTCGTTTGAGGACGTGGTCAAGGCCTACGATGAAAACTGGGGGGCGAGCGCCATTCGCGTCGCCATCGTCGGCACTGCTCCCGAAGGCGTTGTCGAAGAAATTCGTCGCCAGTTAGGTGGGTGGGCGTCCAAAGCACCGGCCTATGTTCGCTACGTGCGCCAATACCAGCCTCTGCCGGGCACCGTGATGACAGTCGAAGCGCCGGACAAGACCAACGCAGTGATTGACGTCGATCAGTACCTGCCATTGACGCGCAAGCACCCCGACGCCGCGGCGCTTGAGCTGGCCGTCGCCATGTTTGGCGGCAATGCACTTGACAATCGCCTCGCAGCCAGGATTCGCAAAAAAGACGGCCTCTCGTACGGGATTCGCGCCGGGGTGAGCATCCCTGAGTTCGGCGACCACGCCCACTTTGGAGTTGAAGGCACCTACGCGCCGATCAATCGCGACCGTATTGTTTCCGCGCTGCGCGAGGAGACCGATCTCGCGTTGAAGGACGGCTTTACCGCCGACGAGCTGGAGCGCAATCGATCCGACCTGCTACAGCAGCGTCAGCAGGCGCGCAACAGCGACGACAGCGTAGCCAATACGCTAATGATTCAGATAAACCTGAACGAGACATTTGCCGACATCGCGAAGCGCGATGCAGATTTAAAGGCTCTGACACTCCAGCAAGTCAACAACGCCTTCCGCGAATACATCAAACCGGATGCGTGGTTGATTGGTGTGGCGGGGGATTTTGCGAAGGCGGCTGCGCCTGCAAAATAGGAGAACCGCCAGCGCAGTAGCGCTCTGACTCTATCGCCTCGTCGGAGAGGGCTCGGTTACGATCAAATTACGGCATCTAAGGCCGTAACTCTGTCCCCTCTCCCCTCGTGACAGTGGGCCAGGGTGAGGGGGTAGGTGAAAACCGCAGCAGTCGTCGAGCAGGCATCAAGCTGAGGCTAAACGGTAGCCACTTCACGCGCCGGACTCGCCACACCCTTGATCCCCAAACGATCCAGCGCCGCGGCCAACTGCCCCACCGTGCGATCCACGTTGTGCCACTTCTCCAGCCCAAACAAACCGATGCGGAATGTCGTGAAGTCTGCGGGTTCATCGCACTGCAGCGGAACACCAGCCGCAGTTTGCAGACCCTCAGCCAGAAACTTTCGGCTTGATTGCAATTCGGCATCCTCGGTGTAGCTCACCACCACACCCGGTGCCTTGAATCCCTCCGCCGCCACGCTCGGAATGCCACGACTCTCGAACAATGCGCGGACTTTCTTGCCCAGTGCAATCTGCTCGAAACGCACGCGCTCAAAGCCATAAACCTCGGTCTCTTTCATTACTTCGCACAACCGCGTGAGCGCGTCGGTTGGCATCGTCGCGTGATACGCGTGACCGCCATTTTCGTAGGTCTCCATGATCTGCAACCACTTCTTCAGGTCACACGCAAAGCTCGTGCTGGTGGTGCCATCGATGGTCGTGCGGGCGCGCTCCGAGAGCATCACCATCGCGCAGCACGGCGAGCTTGACCAGCCTTTTTGCGGCGCACTCACCAGCACGTCCACGCCGGTCGCGACCATGTTTACCCACATCGCGCCCGACGCGATGCAGTCAAGCACAAACAGCCCACCGACTGCGTGCACGGCGTCGCTCACAGCGCGCAAATAATCATCCGGCAGCATCATCCCGGCGGCGGTTTCTACGTGCGGTGCAAACACCACATCAGGTCGCTCAGCAGCAATAGCGGCGACAACCTCAGCAATCGGCGCAGGTATCCATGGCGCCTGCTTACCCGCGCCTGTGCCAGTGACACGCCTGGCCTTGAGCACCGTGGAGGAGGCCGGAATATGCCCCTGATCAAAAATCTGTGTCCAGCGATAGCTGAACCAGCCATTCCTGATCACCATCGCTTTTTTGCCGGTCGCGAACTGGCGTGCAACAGCTTCCATGCCGAACGTACCGCTCCCCGGTACCAGCACGGATGATTTGGCGTGATACACGGTTTTCAGGATGCGGGAAATATCCTTCATCACGCCCTGAAATCGTTGCGACATGTGGTTAAGCGCACGGTCGGTGTAGACCACCGAAAATTCAAGCAACCCGTTCGGGTCAACATCAGGCAACAAGCCGGGCATGGTGTTCTCCTTAAAATTTAAAGCAACCCGGCGCATCTGTGCGGCGCCAAGTTTTGGTCTAACACCATAGCACGGTTGCTGTTTGCAGTCTAACGCTTCATTCGCATTGCGCGTTGTGCGTTGTGCGTAGCGGTGAGCCAGAAACTTGACACAGCCCGCGCCGCGTGCAGAATCCGCGAAGCTGTAGCTGTCGTGTTGCTTACAAAAACCCAAAGGAGATCACCATGAAACTAATGTCATTGCGCAGCGCCCTGCTGTTGGTAGTTGCGGCCTCGCTCGCGCTTTTTGGATGCACAAGCATGCCCAATTCATCCGGCTGGACTGCGCTCGTTGATGGTGCGAAAGGCATGGAAAATTTCACCGCCATTGGCGACGCCAACTGGCGTGCCGAGGAAGGTGCCATCGTCGCCGACAAGGCAAAAGTCGCGAGTTATCTCATTAGCAAAGAGTCGTACAAGGACTTCCAGATTCGCGCCGAATTTTGGGCCGATCACGCGACCAACAGCGGCATATTCCTGCGCCTGTCAAATACCAAAGAAGTCTCCGCCGCCAACTCATACGAAGTCAACATTTTCGATCAGCGCCCCGACCCGCTTTACGGCACCGGCGCAATCGTTGACGTCGCCAGGGTAGCGCAGCCGATGCCCAAAGCAGGTGGCAAATGGAATACCTTCCTGATCACAGCCAGGGGCCCACGCATGATCGTCGAATTCAACGGCGTGCAGACGGTGGATGTTGAGCACAGCAAATTTGCCAGTGGCCCGATTGCCCTGCAATTTGGCAATGGCGCGAAGGACGCCCCCGGCGGCGCGATCAAGTGGCGCAAGGTGGAGATTCGGGCGCTCTAGATTTGAC
>JAYUWL010000112.1:0-16316 GCA_043753585.1 Burkholderiales bacterium | reverse complement strand
GCTGATTTTGCTGGACTGGACGCGTGTTGGGAGACAGCTTGGCTTTTTTGTCGTTTTTGCTGGCGCAACTTTTGTGTATCGCAAAGTGATGATTCGTTTGCAGGAAAAGGATCGTTGGTACGTGGCGTTGATCTGGCTTGCCGCTTGCAGCATGGCGGCCGATTGGGCGGGACTGCACTTCATGGTCGGCGCATTTCTTGCCGGGGCCGTGATGGACGCCGCCTGGTTCAATCAGGAAAAAATGGACACCTTTCGTCACCACGTATTGCTCGCATTCATGCCCGTATTTTTTCTGAGCACCGGCCTGCGAACCAACTGGGCGGTGGGCGGCACGATGGTCTTCGTCGCGGCGAGTGTGCTGCTGGTGGCATCGGTGTCCGGCAAATTAGCGGGTATCCATGCGGCCGGAAAAATTCTCAAGTGGGAGCAAGGTGAGGCGTCCATCATTGGCTGGTTGCTGCAAACCAAAGCGCTGATCATGATTATCTTTGTCAACATTTTGCTGGACAAAAAGATTATCACCAGCGAGACCTTCACCGCGCTACTGCTCATGGCCATTGCGAGCACGATGCTCACAGTGCCGGTTGTTTATCCCAAATTGCAGCGCTTGAAGTCGCTGATTCTTAAGCACTGAAGCGGGCGGGGCGAGGGTGGCTGAGGGCTGTGGGGCGGTCAGAAAAATTGATTACCCAGCCGGATTTTATCTGAACAGCTTTATTCTGAAAGTAATATTGCACTAAGGCTGATAGGCGAAAAACGTTCACGTCGACTTTCATCGTTTTGTGCGTCTAGCCCAGACAAAGCTTACGATTCATGAAAAAGTTGATCGGCAATAAAGTCGCTCAGCCGGGTCGTTCGTTTTCGCAGAATACCTACACAAAAGCTCGCCGCCACAGCAACATCGGCAGTCGTGTCAGAAATCCTAAAAACAGCCGCGTGTGCATCCACGTCAACAGTTTGTTGTCGCGCCAATAGTCAAAGTGTGACACCCCGCCCTCCTCCGCGGTCAAGTAGCGGCACGGCGCGGGCACGTTGACAGGCTTAACGCCCCGCCAGCACAATCGCACAACCGCTTCAACGTCAAAGTCAAAGCGACGCATCCAGGCGCTTTTCTCCATAATTTCGAGAAGTGGCGTGACTGGATAAACCCGAAAACCGAACAGCGAATCGTTGACGCCTATCCATAGCGTCTCTAAATTCGCCCACCAGTTGGATACCTTGCGGCCACGCAGTCGGAGTAGCGGCGCGCTTGCGTCAAACACCGGCTGTCCGAGCACCATAGCTGCGGGTGAGGCTTGTGAGACGCGCATAAATTCTGCAATTGATCCGCTCGGATGTTGCCCGTCGGAGTCCATGCTGAGGATGTGTGTAAAACCTGCGGTTTCCGCGTGGCGAAGACCTTCAAGTACGGCGGCACCTTTGCCACTGTTCCGTGGCAACGCGAGCACACGTAACTGCGGCAGCTCGACCGCCAGCGCGCGCAGTCCCTCCAGTGTGCCGTCGGTGCTGCCATCTACGACGACCCACACTGGAGCCCAGGCAGCACAGGCGCCACGAACGGTTTCAAAGACTGCGCCGCCGGGGTTGTAACTGGGGATGAGGACGAGATGCGTGGACGATGGGAGCATTATTTTTTGGCCAATTCAGCGCGAAAGTACGCGTCGAGTTCAGCGACAGTGGTGGCTACGTCTTCGGTAGCAGGGAAGCGTTTGCCCAGCCGTACGCTGAAGCGCAAAGGTAGTTCGGGCACTTTAAATATGAACCAACCTTTGCCGAGATAGCCTGTGTTGCTTTCGATGATCAATGTCTGGATTGGGCAAGCTGCCTCACGCGAAATAAGGGCAAATCCGCCTTTGAGCGTATTGATCGGTCGCGTCTCGGTACGGGTGCCTTCCGGAAAAATCAGCAGCTGCCCACCAGCGCGAATATCCGCAGCTGATGCACGCACTGCGGCTTTAAATGAATCGTTAGGCACATAGCCTGCGAGCCGTGCACCGGCCCCGAGAAAAGGGCTGTCCATGAGGCCGACCTTCATCAGGCAACACACGTTTGAGAGTCGCGAATTGATCAGCACGACGTCAATCACGCTTGGGTGATTCGGTGCGAGGATCAGTCCGGGCTCATCATTCAGCACGTCCAGCGCACTCAGATCAGTGTGGATCGTGCCCAGCGCGTCGCAGAGTCGCAGGTAGAGACAGAACGCGCCGCGAATCATGCGCCGGCCGATTGGCATGCCTTCAGCGCGCGGCACTACCCAGCCGATGATCATGCACACGAAGCAACCCGACAGCGTGATCAGGCCAAAAGAAAGCAAACAAAAATAAAACAACGGCCTGTGGAAAAAGCGTTTCACAGCGCGTCGCTCCTTAATGAGGCGGCCAAAATTACCACGTAACTATTGTTTCGCACGCTCGCTAGATGTCTTGAATATCCAGGCAATGGAAACGCCGCCATAAATCGTAGTGGCTTTTTTTACAAGCGGGCTGTCTTCAAACACAGCGCCCTTAACGCTATCGACACGAACGAATGCGCCGAGCCACCAATCATCGAAGCGTTTTGACGCGCCCGTCACCCATTGCCAGCCGCCAAAGCCGCCGCGCGACATATACGCGGGCCGATCAGGGCGCACGTATTGCGGTGCTACCGAATAAAAATACCCGCTGTTCTTCTTGTCCGCGAATAGCGGGCCGACGTACGATCCCACTTCCGTATCGGCGAGTCCGGGCAGATTTTTCAGATCAATGTTCAGGCGCGGTGTCAACACGAACCCGCTAAATCGTGGCGACTCGGAGGCGCTGATGCTTACGGCCGCCCGCAGAGGAACGCGAATGTCTATCGTCACATCTTTATTGGGGCTTTGAAAAGCGCGATAGTTGAGCGAAGGGCCGAATTCAAGAAATCCACCGAGATCGGGCATGCCTTGGCGCGCACGGTTATCGTCGCTCTTTACCGGAAACGCACCACCGCCGTTGAAGTCAAGCTCAAAGCGATTGAGATCGAACAACGACGCGCGAATCCCGTCGCGATCAACTTTCACCTTTTCGCCGCGATAAATCAGGTAAGGCAGCGGCACAGCTTGCGCTCGACTCTGATCAGAGCCGCGATAGTGCGGGCTGTACAGAACTGCTGCACCGACGCCGACCTCCCACAGCGGAAGCGTCCCGCTCGTAGTTAAGGCTGGCGGTTCAGTCGTGTTTTGCTTCACTGCGTCGGGCACGGTTCCCAAACCCGGCGTGGTCTGCGAATGTGCGGCAACGGCCGACGTCAAAAGAGCAAGAGTGCCCACACGCAAAAACGCTTTTGAGAGAGTCATCATAGTGCTGCCGGTGTATCCTGAATATTGATTTTTCGGCGCGCTTTCGCAGCCAGTGTTTGCTTGAGGTTGAGAGCGGACGAGATGTAGTAGACGCACTTGAAAAACCATAGCGACGGGCGGATAACTTTGTGATCAAAGATATGACCCGCCAACACAGACAGCACGGCTTCTTTGGCGCGCATCGAATTGCGCGGGTCCATGAACAATTCGCGCAGGGTCGGATTGGTGACGCGATAGATGAACCACGAAAACTCTGTCGGCCCCTGACGAACGCGTTTCTCGTATTTCGTCATCGCCGCCTTCGCTGCGCGCGGTTCGCGAAGGCAGGTTGCAACCGTTGATGCTGCGTCAAACGCATTGTGCATCGCGAGGTAAACGCCGGACGAAAACACCGGATCGACGAACGCGAAAGCATCGCCCACGAGCAGGTAGCGCTCACCAGTGGCACGGCTGCTGCTGTACGAATAGTTGCCGGCAGCATGCACCAGATCGTCGACCAATGTCGCATGCCTCAAGCGATCCGCCAGCCGCGGATTCAGGGCGACGGTGTCGATGAAAAAGTCTTTAAGCGATTTATTTCTTGATGCGAGATAGCGCGGCCAACACACGGCTCCTACGCTGGTTGTCTGATCGCTTAAAGGAATAAACCAGATCCAGCCGTGATCAAACCAGAAGATTGAAATATCGCCTTCGCTTTTGCCGGGCAATCGTTCAGCGTTGGTAAAGTGCCCGAAGATTGCGACGCTGTTGTGCTTCGCGTTCTTCTCTTTTAGCTTTAAGCGACTCGATAAAAAAGTGTCTCGACCCGATGCGTCGACAACGAAGTCTGCGTGCAATGTCGACGCGTTCCCGGCGTCATCTTTGACGTCAACACGGACACCGTCGGGGTCGAAATGAACCTGCGTGACCGCTGTATTTTCGACTGCCATTACACCAGCCGCTGAAGCGTTACGAAACAAAATTTCGTCAAATTCGGAGCGGCGCACCTGAAACGCGTACGGCATGGTTTTGTCCCATGCTTCTGCAAACTCGACGCTTGAGCATTGGGCGTGGCTGGGCGAGTTAAATTCAACGCCCCATTTCTTCATGCCGATTTTTTCGACTGCATCGCGCACGCCAAGCTGGTCGAGCAAAGTAAGATTTGCGGGCAACAGCGATTCACCGATATGAAAGCGCGGATGCGATGCCTTTTCCAGCAACGTGACTCGAAATCCATCACGAACCAGAAGTGTTGCGGCAGTCGACCCGCCGGGACCACCGCCAATCACTACGACATGAGCATTTGAGCTAATTTGCATAAGCGCCTAAAGGATTCCGTGCAAAGGGCAAAGTCCTGAACACGCTACGCCATGCCGCCGTTAATGGAAAGAATCTGTCCCGTGATGTAGCTCGCGTCCGGTGAACATAAAAAGTCTACCAAGGCCGCTACTTCTTCCGGCGTACCCGCACGCTTGCACGGCACCATTTGCTCGATCATGACTCTATCAAATGCGGCCTCAGCCATCGCCGACTCGATGATCCCGGGTGCCACCGCGTTGACCGTCACGTTACGGCTCGCAAGTTCCAGCGACAACGCCTTGGTCGCTCCATGCAACGCGGCTTTGGCGGCAGCGTAGTTCACCTGCCCACGATTGCCCATCACGCCTGCAACCGAAGAAATATTGACGATTCGGCCAAAGCGCGTGCGCAGCATAGGCATGGTGAGCGGTTGTGTCACATTGAAAAAACCATTGAGCGAGACGTCAATCACGCTCTCCCATTGCCTGCGCTGCATGCCGGGGAACACGGCGTCATCATGAATACCCGCATTGTTCACGAGCACCTGTATCGGACCCGCCGCCAACAGGCCTTGCAGCGCGGTCGCCGTGGCGGCACCATCGCAAACATCAAACGACACCGCCTCGGCAGCCAAACCGTCGGCGCGCAGCGCGTCGACTACCGCTTCAGCCCGCGCCAGATTTTGATTGCCATGCACGTACACAAAATGACCGCTACGCGCGAGGCGCGAACTGATGGCCGCACCGATTGCACCGCTGCCCCCGGTAACCAAAGCGCGCCTCATTGCAAGCCCTCCTTTGCGATCAGCATCACACCGGCCCGGCCAATTGCAATCATCTGGCCATCAGCGCTAACCTCAAACGAATAAATCACGTTCGCCGAATCGCCCATGAGGCGCGTTGCCCGCACGGTCAGCCGCGATACGAGATCGTCAAATCGCGCGCAGTGCAGAGTAAGTTGTCGCACGTTGATCAGTCGTCCACCTTTGGCTGGTACGCCGAGATCGGCATTCAGGATGCTGCCATGCAGGGCCATAGCCTGAGCCGCATATTCGACCGCGACCGCTGCGCCCAGGCGACCATGGCTTCGCAGCGGATTGTCGGAACTCTGATGGGAGAGAGCGCTGCACACAATGTCTATCTTTGACACACGCTGCATGCTGTCGAGCAAACACATATTTCCCGCGTGCGGAATTCGAGCGGCGATTTCTGCATGATTTAGTGTGGCGGTCACGATTTGTCTGCTTGCAGGAGAATATTGGCGAAAGGAGTTCCCTTGTGCATCGGATGCGCCTGCACGTCAAGGCCCCTACCCTGCAATAACTGCAACCAATCGGCGAGCGGTCGACAAAACGTGGGTATGACGCGGTGCCCGCGAAAGTGCGTGACCACACGGTCTACCCACTGACTCACGGCAAAACCGAAACCGCCTCGTTCATCGCCGATCCGAAGCAGCAACCGGCCGTTGACGCGAAGCGCCGCAATCACCCGATCAATCACTGCGTTTTGCGCTGCTATGGGTACGTAATGCAGCACATCCAGGATAACCACCACGTCACACGCGGGGAAGGCGCCTTTGCACATGTCGCCCTGCGCAAAGCGAACGCGCGGGCTTAAGTGACCCAGCGCCTCAGTCGCGCGCACGATGTCAGTCGGCATGAGATCAACCCCAAAGTAGCTCTTGATCGGTCGCGCAACAGGCCACCCTTGCGGCCAGTCCGTCGAATTTTCAGCCGCCACCAGTAACGACGCCAGCAAGCCCTGACCGCAGCCAATGTCCACGACTTCCGCGTTTTCACCGATCAATCCCTGTCGCAACAAAAACGCAAATACCGGATCACGTGACAATTTTCCTCGCGCAAAATGGTACGTGAAGAGTCCGCCTTTGCGATACGGCGCGCTGGCAGCGTCTAGCAAATTCGAAGGGATCATTGAAGCGCTGGCGGTATCGCTTCGTGCAGCGTCACGGCAGACAAGGCGTGAGCGCGCAGGTGTTGCAACACCACAGGCAGTGCCTGAAAAATCGGCGCGGTCGACTCAGTGGGCACGCTGCGCCCGGCAGTGACGAGAATTGCTGGACGGTCGTGCAAAAGCAAAATGTCCCGTGGCTTGAGCTCCGTCACCAAACGCTTCGCAACAATGCTGGCATTGGTGTTCACGGTGTCAAACCCCCGTCGCGTCCAGCTTGTCAATTGCAAATCGGCACGATGCAAAATCTGATCGAGGAGAAAATTTCTGAGCCCCGCGGGCGCACGAAAAAACCGGGGCAACTGGCCGGTTGTCTCATGGATCGCCTCCTGAGCAGCAACCACTTCGCGAGTCAAACGCCCCACAAAAGGCACTGAAAACGTGTGCGAATGATGCATGGAATGATTCTCGACACGATGCCCACGACGCACGATTTCCTGCGCAATGTCAGGGCAGTTCAGCACATGCTCGCCGATACAAAAGAACGTCGCTTTCGCGTCATACTCGTCGAGGATATCAAGTACTTTTGGCGTGGCAACCGGATGCGGGCCATCATCGATCGTGATTGCGACTGCGCTCCGATTGGCGTCAGAGTTGGGCAGACGCGTGATGTTGTGCCCAAGGACGGTAGAGCGCGGAATCAAGCCAAACGTGGTGAGTGCGGCGTGATTTCCCGCGACCGCAAGCGTTGACACTTTCCACAACTCGGGCCACGCGGCTGCCGCAGCAGCTGCGCCTGCATGCAGCAGCAGAGACCCGCAAATAAACGGGGACGGCTGATAGCGATTAGCGCTCAAACCGCCGCCTCCACGCGTTCTCTATCGAGGAGTATTGGCGCTACGATAGCCGTTAGCCATTGCGCCCACAGCGCGCGCCAGGGAACAAAACTGTGGTCACCGACCGTCGACAACACCTGACGACTTGGAACGAGCGCTTCAAGCAAGCGACTGCTCAGCGCGAATCGATCTTCGGTTCCGCAGCCAAGACACAGCTTTTCCGCTAGCTCCGTGTGCGCCTGACGTTGTAGCCATTGCCAGAGCGGGGCATCGGGCAAATCGCTATGCTCGCCGCGCCATGCAGCGACGCCACCTGATGCATTGACGGCATTGACTATTTCGCGAGAACCCAGATAGGGTGCTATCAATAGTCTGCCTTGTAGCGACGGCAGTGCGATCTCGCTCAAACGTGCGTGTTGCATCACGCCGTACCCGCCGAGTGAAACACCCGCGAGCCAATACGATGTGTAACGACTTAGCACTTGCTCTTGCAGCATTTCATCAAGCAGTTGCACCGCAGTCGCCCGCAAATAGCAGTCGGCGTGCAAATCGGGGATCAGCAGATCGACATCGAGACCGCTCGCGTCAATCGCCTCAGCAAACCCATGGGTAATGAAATCGTCGGGCGACGTCAACGCAGCCGGCAACAGCACGATGGCCGCTGGAGCGGTGGGTGATTGCCGGGAGACGTGAGAAACGATACGCATCAGCCAATTATTTCACACGCTCAAACGTCGTAGCGCAGGGCGCGGTGTGACGATTCAGGGCCAAAGGCTGCCGAAAAAACAAGCGCTAGAAATGCGCCAAGACCGACAGTTGAGCCCAACGCATTGAGCACCGGCACCGCCGAAAATGCTAGCAGTCCAAAGCCAAGCAAAGTAGTCGCATTCGCAATAAACAGCGACACCAGCATGGTCGGATTGTTCCGGTCGGACGCGCCTGCTGAACCGGAAAAAAACAAAGCGTAGTTTGAACCGACCGCCACAATGAGCAGAAGGCCGACGATATGCAGCAGATTCAACTCGGCGCCCAGCAAAACCAGCGTAGTCGCCGTGGCGACACCAGACAAAGCTAGCGGCCACACCACCTTCAGCGCCTGCCAGGGCGATCGCAGCGCCACCGTCAAAAGCACCGCGATGCACAGCAAACCAACGCCGGACCAACGCAACGTTTCACGAAGATAGCCCTGATACAGCGCGTCTGATTCGGCTTTTACGCTGAGCAGTAGCACCTCAAACAAAACGTCGCTGGCGAAGGGTGCCAGCGACGCCGAAATGGCTTGTAACGAAGTTTTGCCACCGTCTGTCGTCGGTTTCACGCCACGCAAAATAATCATCGCACGCCAGTTCTCACCCGGTTTTGCGTGGCTCATAAGGCTTGAGTAGCCCGCCCCCATGGCGGTCGCGGCGAGTTGAGCGCTCGTCAACAGAGGCAAACGGCGGCTCGCGTCCACTGAATCGATAAATGGTTTGAACGCGGCCGGATTGAATGGAGAGCCCCTAAGAGCTTGTGCCAGTGCCGCGCCCAGCGCGTCGCCACCGGGCAAGCTTGCCTGACGGGCGGCCTGCGTTCGTGCGCTTGGAAGGTATTTGCACGGGGCGTCATAGCCAGCAATGACCCCGCGCTCGATCAGCGGCGTCAACGCGGCGACCACCCGTTCGCACGATTCCAGCAGGGCCGCTTCGCTGGGTCCGCTGAGCGCGACGAGTTGTCCCGCCTCGCCCACTGGCAGATCGGCTCGCAGCGAGGCGTCAAGCCGCTGCAAGGACTGCGGGATGGGACTAATTGCCAGCAGCTCATGACTGAAAACGGGCTTTTGAGTGGTAAACAACGCTACGCCAAGCAACGCGACGACAATCGTGACGATCCACCAGCGTACCCGATGCAACACTGTCACAATGCTTTGCAGCGTCCAAGCCAGCCGAGGCGTTTCGCGAACGTAGACAGCTTTGGGCATGAGCGGCGGAAGCACCCAACGTGTGACGGCAGCTGCCGCTGTCAGTCCGGCGATCGTGAACAAGCCAAGCTGCGCCAATCCCTGAAAGTCTGAAAGCAACAAAGTCGCGAAACCTGCCACGGAAGTTGCCACGCCTAGCCCAATGGTTCGCCACAAGGCGCGGCCCGCTGCGCTCGTCGCCTCTCCATTGGTATCGTCATGCGGTCGCTGGACGAACAAATAAATCGCATAGTCCACCGCTTCGCCGATCAGCGTGATGCCAAAGCCAATGGTCATACCGTGAATCATGGAAAAGCCCAGGCCGACTGCCGCGAGACCAATGACGATGCCGGTCAGCACGGGCAACAAGCCAAGCAACAAGAGACGCGGGCTCCGGTAGAGCCAACCCAGCAAGATCGCAATCAAGACGGTCCCAATCACTGCCAGCCGACTTGAATCATTACGAATTGCAGCGCGCGATTGCACGGCCATCATCGGCGCGCCAGCCAGCAACAATTTAGCGGCTGGCGGACGGTTGGGAAGTGCGCTCCAGCGATCCCGCACATCGTTTAGCGCAATCTCCAGCGCATCGAGATCGGTGCCTGACGCGCGGGTAACCGCAATCAGCACCGCCCGCGTACCTGCCGCATTGCCCCACAAGCCATTCCGGATCGACGGGGCGCGGTCGGCTGCGGCGGTGTAGCCACCTGCGAGTTTTTCGGCGACATGAAGCATCTCCCCTGTGGGGTCACTGGCGATTAATTGTGCGGTCATCAGCCCAGCAGAGCCCGCCAGATCATTCGCTCGCAGCGCCAGACTCTGTTTCAGTCCGTCAACCGAGAATCGCTGCGCGTTAACCGCGTCTGACAGCAGATAGCGATAATCGAAGAGCAGCTTTTGAGTGGCGGGATCGCTGGCAACGCGGCCATTGGCAACAACACCAAAGAGTGAACTGCCACGCAATGCGTCGGCGAACGCAACCGTTGTCGGCTCAAATTCATTCTCGGCAAGCCCATCAATTCCAATCAGCACAACTTTGGAGGCAGCGCCCTCCTGCAGCTGATTGACCAGCACGGCCTGACTCTTGGTCGGGTGGCGCGGCATGAAAACGCTCATGTCGGTCTGAAACCGGCTATTGGCAAGAATGCCTATGCCGAGCACCATTGCGACAAGCCAAAGGATGACGGGGAGTTTTGAGAGAATGCTGCGCATAAAAGGTTTGGGTGTCACCAGGGGTAGCAGGCGACGGCACGCAAAAACAGCATACGGGCGCAGGACAGGGAGACTAACTAAGCACTTTTGTGTGAGCCCGCATTATTGCTTTGTTTCTTACCGTGCAGAGGACAAACACAGGCATTGGTAACATTTCACCCATCGGCTTCAAGGTGGTTTCAATCACAAGCCGCAAATTTGTTCTTCGTCAACGTTACGTGGTGGCCTCGTCAGAGCCCGCATTCACCGGGTGCCCAATGTCACACCATACTCGCACGGCGGCCATTGATAGCGCACTTCTCGCGCGCACCTTGGCGTTGACCGTACCGGCGTTCACGGCCACAACGGCCGCGGGTTTGGGCCGCGTCAGTCTGTGGGACGCAGTGTTCAACGCGCGAAGCCACCTCCGGGCCAACGATTTCACGCAAACTGCCATCACCGCCTGGATCGGACGTGTGAATGGACTGGAGACAGCTGCCTTGCCAGCCAGGTTTTCCGACTGGGAATGCCGAAACAACCGTCTGGCCTGGCTGGCGTTGAATCAGGACGGGTTTTACCAAGCTGGCCTCAAGGCAGTCGCTCACTTTGGACCTCGCCGAATAGCCGTAATCATGGGCACCTCCACTGGATCCGTTGGCGCAACCGAGGAAGCTTACACACGGCTCACCGCAAACGGAAGCTTCGCGGACGATCTGCTCCGCCCCATCGTCCACAGCCCCCATTCGCTCGGCGATTTTGTACAGCATGCGTTGGGCACGTCCGGCCCGTGTGTGACCGTGAACACAGCGTGCTCGTCGAGCGCCAAAGTGTTTGCACAGGCCGAACGCCTGATGCGCCTGGGCGTGGTCGACGCAGCTATCGTTGGCGGCGTCGACACGCTGTGCGGAAGCGTGATGTACGGCTTCAATTCCTTGCAGTTGCTGTCACCTGAACCCTGCCGTCCATTTGACGCAGACCGTAACGGCATCAGTCTGGGCGAAGCGGGCGGATTTGCGCTTCTCACCCAAACCGTGCCCGGTGACGCGCAACCCGCGCTGCGTCTCGTGGGATGGGGTGAATCAAGCGACGCGTATCACATGTCTTCCCCGCAGCCGGACGGCCTGGGTGCTGAGCGAGCGATGCTGCAAGCGCTATCGAATGCGGGTTTGAACGCCAATGCCATCGACTACATCAACGGTCATGGCACGGCAAGCCTCAAGAATGATGAGGTCGAGGCGAACGTCGTTGCGCGCAATTTTCCGGCGACCACTCGCATGAGCTCTACCAAGGGCATCACCGGGCACGCGCTCGGTGCGGCGGGCATCGTTGAAGCTGTGATCAGCCTGCTGGCGCTGCAGCACGACTGGGTTCCAGCGAACGCTGGTACCAAAAGCGTAGATCCGCTAGCGACCGCGCATCTGGCGCTGCACGGAGAAGCCAAACTGATGAGTCATGTGCTAAGTAATAACTTTGGTTTTGGCGGTAACAATTGTGCGTTAATTTTTGCCAAGAACGGCAGCGTGCAGTAGTGCGAGTTTTTGTTCAGGGTATCGGTGTGTGGGCTCCGAATCTACCCAGTTGGAACTCCGCACGGGCCGTCATTCGCGGAGAAGCGCCGCTCTCCGACATTGCTGCGAAACGTCCTTCGGGAGCGCTTCTGGCCTCGAACGAGCGTCGCCGCGCGCCTGACACCGTCTTGCTCGCACTGGAGGTTGCAGCGGCAGCTTGCACGGACGCGCAGCTCGACCCGAAGATTCTGCCTTCGATTTTCGCCAGCATTAACGGCGATTTGGCTGTATGCGATTCGATGAGCACGACGCTAGCCGCATCACCGGAACTCGTCTCACCGATCAAATTTCACAACTCGGTTCACAACGCGGCGGTGGGCTACTGGACGATTGCCACCGCTGCGGTTGAAGCGAGCACGGCGCTCAGCGCGAGCAACGAAACCTTCGCCGAAGGTTTGCTCGAAGCAGCGGTGTACGCGCTAAGCGAGGAACGTCCGGTGCTTTTTGTGACATACGACATGCAGGTAGTTGGCGCTTTAGCAAGCGTGACGAAGAGCGATGGATTGTTCGGCGTGGCTCTGGTGATTGCGCCAAAAGCGGATCAACTTACGAAGTGCGGTCTGGACATCGAGTTGGTGGATTTGACGATCGATGCGGTAACTGAAGTCGCTTCTTCGCCCGCAGAAGCTGCCGTGTCCGGCAACGCGCTCGCTCCGATGCTGCCCGCGTTGGAACGTATCGCACAGGGTGACAGCCGGCCACTGGTATTGCCACTGGCTCGCCATCGCGGCCTTTCGCTGGTGGTAACTGAGGTTACGCGATGAGCGATCAGTTTGATGTGGTCATTCTTGGCGGCGGACTCGCTGGTCTGTGCCTCGCCTTGCAGCTGAAACTCGCCGAGCCGCATCGCTCCGTTTCGGTCTTCGAACGAAAGAAGCATCCGGTGCCCGAAGCAGCGCACAAAGTGGGTGAATCCAGCGTTGAAATCGGTGCTTATTACTTCGACACGGTGCTTGGGTTGCGCGAACATCTGCAAAACAAGCAGATCCGGAAATTTGGCTTCCGCTTTTTCTTTTCAGAAGGTGAAAGCGACTTGTCGAAAGTGCTGGAAATCGGTGTGCGCAAGCCGTTTCTGATGCCAAGCTACCAAATTGATCGCGGTATTTTCGAAAACGCGCTGGCTGAGAACGCGCTGGCTGCGGGCGTGAACTTTGTCGACGGAGCCATGGTGCGAGCAGTCGATATATCTGTTGACAATGCACCGCACCGCGTGAGTTACAGCTTGGAAGGCAATGACTTCAGTGCGAGCGCACGCTGGCTGATTGACGCATCGGGTCGCGCTGGCTTTTTAAAGCGCAAGCTTGATCTGGCAGAAGACAACGGTCACAACGCCAACGCCGTATGGTTTCGTGTCAACGACCGGATTGCGATCGACCAGTGGTCCTCCGATCCCGAATGGAGCACTCGCTGCACGCCGCCCGAGCGCTGGCGCTCGACCAATCATCTGGTCGGCAAAGGGTACTGGGTATGGCTCATTCCACTGTCGTCGGGTGCGCATTCAGTCGGCATCGTCGCTGACGCCGTCACGCACCCTATCGACACGATGGACACCTTTGCAAAGGCGATGTCGTGGTTTGAGAAATATCAGCCGCGCCTGCATCAGGACTTGCTCGCTAAAGTAGGCGATCCGGAGCAACCCGACGGGCTGATGGATTTCCGCTATTTCAAAGACTTTTCGTATAGCTGCAAGCAAGTGTTCAATGGCAAAGCGCGCTGGGCGATCACTGGCGAGGCGGGCGTGTTCGCAGACCCGTACTACTCGCCCGGTTCCGATTTCATCGCGATGGGCAACACATTTATTACCGAGCTGATTCGCGAAGATTACGCTGGCAGAGACGTCACGCGGCAGGCACGGCTGTACGAGCAAACGTTTTTCACGTTCTTCCGAACCACGATGTCCTTGTACGAAGGGCAATACGATTTGTTCGGCGATCCCGAAGTGTTGCCGATAAAAATACTGTGGGATTACACGTATTACTGGGGCGTGCTGACGCCTTTATTCATGAATCAGCGCATCACGGACGGCGCATTTTTATCGAAAAACAGCGGCGCATTGATCAAGTCGCAATCGCTCAACGCTGCCATGCAACCGTTCTTCCGCGAATGGTCAAAGCACAGCCAGAAACGAAACGCTTCCCGAATCATTGATCAGAAGAAAGTGAAGTGGTTCGGCGCACTCAACGATGCCATGAGCATTCAAATGGACGATGTCGCGCTGGGGACACACCTGCGTGCATCGGCGGATTTGCTGGGCCGACTCGTGACAGCCATTGTCCAGCATGCGAAAGTTGGCGCACCGACGCTAGATGCCGGTGATCTGCAAAACTTCATGACCAGATACGATCTCCCGGAAGTGGCTCCAGATGAGGGCTTACTGCACGAATTTCAGTGATTCGCGGCAAGCTTCGTGTTGAGTTTTTTTAATCCAGCCAGTGCGCGAAATCATCTACCGCCACGCGTGGGGTGTGAAAGGTGTTTACTAGCGCGTCTTCATTGGCGTAGCCCAATGACATCCCGCACACGAGCATTTCTTGGTCACCTGCGCCGACAATGGGCAGAATGATTTTGCTGAAACCGTTCCACGCTGCTTGCGGGCAGGTATGCAGCCCGCGGGCCCTCGCAGCAATCATCACGTTTTGCAGGAACATGCCGCAGTCCACGAGACTGCCGCGCCCCATCACGCGATCAATCGTAACGAACAACCCGACTGGCGCATCAAAAAATTTGAAATTGCGCTGATGCTGCATATGCATCGCATCGTTGTCGCCCTTGCCGATACCGAGCAATCCGTACAAGCCCCATCCGTTTTCGCGGCGCCGATCAACATAGGGGCTCACCCATTTCTCGGGGTAATAGTCATAGGCCTCGCGGTATTCGGCGGCAAGCTCTGGATTCACACGAATCGCATCATGCGCCGCACACACCTCTGTGGCAATTCGATCCCGCGTCACGCCCTGAACTACGTAAAGGTGCCACGGCTGCGTGTTGGTGCCGCTGGGCGCGCGTGACGAGATTCGCAGAATGTCGGCGATCATTTCACGCGGCACCAGGGTCGGCACAAACATCCTCGCGGAGAATCGGCTCTCGATAGCTGCATCCACACTCGCCTGATCGCGGATCACCGTGCTGACTTGCGACATGCTTACAGGCGACTTCTAGAAGCCAACCGCACCACCATCGCGCCGACAATCACTGCCCGCGATGTATCCGTTCTCAGTCTTCCAGATGATCTGACCCGAGCCGAAATCCATGTAGCTGTCGTTGTTCTGCTTGAGCACATGGCCGCGTGCCGCGAGCGATTCGCGCACTGCTGTAGGCGCCCACGGCTCAAGATCCACCTCCAGACCCTTCTCAACGCGGAATCGCGGACCGTCGAGCGCAGCTTGCGGGTTCTCGCCGAAATCAATCATGCGCATGGCCGTCTGCAAATGGCCCTGCGGCTGAACATGACCGCCCATCACGCCAAACGCGCTTTGCGGTTGTCCGTCTTTCAGGATGAAGCCCGGAATGATCGTGTGGAACGGACGCTTGCCGCCAGCCACGCAGTTTGGATGCGCCGGGTCGAGCACGAAACCGCATGCACGGTTTTGCAGCGAGATGCCGTCCACCACCACGCCCGAGCCGAAGCCCATGTAGTTTGACTGGATGAACGAGACCATCATGCCGCTCGCATCCGCCGCATTCAGATACACAGTGCCGCCTCGGAGCTCTGCGCTCGGTGAGAAATCCTGAGCGCGTTTCATGTCGATCAACCTGGCGCGACGCTTCAAAAATTCGCGATCCAGCATTACGCTTGGTGCCACATTCATGAACGCCGGATCGGCCACCTGCGCATGGACATCGCGGAACGCAAGCTTCATTGCCTCAATCGACACGTGCCAGTAATCGGGGTGATCGGGGCCGAATGATTTGACGTCAAACTCTTCCATCATGCCGAGCGCCATGAGCGCGGCGATGCCCTGCCCGTTCGGCGGAATTTCTGCGACTTCATAGCCGCGATAACCGATGCGAATCGGATCAACCCAGTCCGCAACATGCGCCGCGAGATCGATGCCGGTCATCAACCCGCCGTTTGCCTTCGCGTGCGCCACGATACGTGCTGCGAGCTGGCCGCGATAGAACGACTCGCCTTCGCTCTCCGCAATCAGGCGCAACGCCTCAGCCTGCGCCGGATTGCGAAACAGCTCGCCGGGCAGCGGCGCACGACCGCGCGGCATGAAATGCTCGGCGTAGCCGGCTTGCGTGTTAAGGATCGGCACCGCGCGCGCCCATTGCCCGGCAATG
>JAYUWL010000111.1:0-44828 GCA_043753585.1 Burkholderiales bacterium | reverse complement strand
TGAGGGGTGTAAGCCAGAGACACGCGCTGCGGATCACGCGAATTCCAGCCGTCTTCAGCGGCCCGCACTTTTTGGATAGCGGTCTCCAACGTGAACGGTGGCAGGGGAAGTCTTTGTTCCATGGCTTTTCCTTAGATCAAAAATAGTGCTTGCATTGCCTGTGGCTTAGGTCTAGTGAGCGGGTTGGGTTGGGTTGGGTTGGGCCGCATCAAGCCAGCATGTCAAAACCTTGGGCCTCGACACTCA
This sequence comes from Burkholderiales bacterium, assembly GCA_043753585.1. Lineage (GTDB taxonomy): Bacteria > Pseudomonadota > Gammaproteobacteria > Burkholderiales > Casimicrobiaceae > Casimicrobium. Next base: position 44,582 of record JAYUWL010000111.1, on the reverse strand, counting down.
CAAACGCGCGGGTGAATTCCGCCAGCGCGGCGTACAACCTGGCTTTCGGGTGGCCGTTGATGGCATCGCACATCGCCAGCACCCAGGGCTGCAGGTGGTCGGCAAAGAACTTTCGTTGTGCTGTGAGGTTGGCCACCGCGACATCATCTGCGGCAATGAGGTAACGCATCACCTCGCATAGGTAGGCGATGTGGTCTTCGGTCTCGCTCATGCCATCGTCACGCGTGAGGGCAAGGCGGGCCAAGTCACCCCGCAGCGCGGCGAGCGGCTTTTCATTCAGGAAGCCGCTCAGGTAATGCGAGGCAAACAGGTAAACCTCTGGTTTGCCCATGCCCATGAAAAGCGTGTTGTACTCATCACGGATGGCGGCGTCGGTGCCAGTTCGCGCGGCGGCAACCAGATTGCGCCAAGGCTCCTGCAAAAAGCCGCCCGCTGCCGGGGCCTCGGTTGCTGCGACGCGAATTTGCGCCAGGATTTCCGGGCTGGGCGGGGCGTAATACAATGCTGCCAACAGGCCATAAACCTCGGCGCGGGCGGTTTCCTCGTCCAGGGCGGACGAACTGGGTGAGTTGCGCTCGCTTTGCTGGCTGCGCAAGATTTGATTGGCAACATCGCTGACGGCTTTTGAGTTCATGGCTGGACGCTATCGGATTTAACGATTGGGTTAAAGATCCGTGATCTTCGCTTCATTGGACGACGAGTAGATGTCAATCACCCGGCAGTCCCCACACATCTTGAGCCGCTCCAGCGCCTCGCCCTGAAACATGCTGTGCCCCGCGAGCTTGCCCAACATCGCCTCGATTGCCTTCAAGGTGCCAAACGGTTTGCTGCAACGCACGCAGGCATAGGGCTGCGCTTCGTTGAGCACGCGGGCCTCTTTGCGTTGCGGTGTGAGCAGAAGGCGGGGCTGAAGCGTGATCGCCTCTTCGGGGCAAATGGTGGCGCATAGGCCACACTGCACGCAGTTCTTCTCGATGAACTTGAGCTGCGGCATTAGCGTGTTGTCCTGCAGCGCGCTGGCCGGGCAGGCGCTGACGCAGCTCAGGCACAGCGTGCAGGCATCTTTGTTGATTTGCAGGCTGCCAAACGGCGACGCGAAGGCGGTCGTGCCCAAGGCGATTTCTTCAGGATGCAGCGGTGCCTGCTCAATCAGATGGTCCAGCGCCAGCTCCAGCGTGGCACGCTTGTCGGCCTGCACAGCATAACTGGCAGGGCGCGTCACGCCTTGCGCGGGCGGTGCCTGCAATGCCAGGTCAAGCGCAGCAATGTCGCCAGGTCCGCCTGCATGGGGTAGATGATTTGCCTCAATGAGGGAGAAATGGACGCCTTGGTATCCCAGCCCGTTCAGGATCGCTTGCGCCACACCCATCTGCGCGCGCACAGCTGTTTTGTATTGCGGCGCTTCTTCGCCCGTCATCAGCACCCAGACCTGGGATGCGCCGTAGGCGATTGCCGTCAGCCACACGTCCAGCCCAATGGATGCCGTATGCCACAACGCGACCGGCAGCACGCGGGCAGGTACGCCACGCGGCGCATCCTTGCGCAGGCGGGACCCCAGTTGCGCGGCCCGTCCGATTTCGTCAATCAAACGCGTTCCCGCCTCCTGGCTGTGCAACAGCACCGCTGCATTCTTGCCGCCCGCGAGAGCGTAGGTTGCCAGCCCGGTTTTGAGCTTGACGCCCTGCTCGCTGGCGCGCGGGTAGGCGTAGGTCAACGCGCCGCTCGGGCACACCGTGGTGCAGGCACCGCAGCCAACGCACAGGTTGGGGTTGACCTTGATTTGCTGGCGCGCCGCGTCCGAGCTGATGGCAGTGGCCGAGCACACATCAATGCAGGCCGTGCAGCCGGTCTGCTTGTTGCGGCTGTGGGCGCAGAGCTTTTGCTTGTAGACAAAGAATTTGGGTTTCTCAAACTCGCCCACCAGTTCACGCAGCTTGAGCAGGGTTTGCATTTCGCTCAATCCAACCGGCACCCCGGCCGCATTTGCCGCGCTGGGTGGCAATGCGAAATAGCCCTGGGGTGGCGCGTGTTGCGTGAAGCTGGTACCTGCCGGGGCAGCCGCAACATCAGACGCAGCACGCAGGTCAAGAACCAGATCAAACTTCTCGCTCTGGCTTCGCGCCGCGCGGCCAAAATCAATCGCCCCAGCTACCATGCAAACTTGCACACAGCCCTTGTGGGACAAGCATAGTTCGCTATCTATTTGATAATCCTGCCCGATCGCACCCTCGGGACACACGGCCAGGCAAGCATTGCAGCGGGTGCACAGGTCCAGGTCAATCGGGTTGTTGCTCGACCAGGTGACGTCGAACGCGCCCAGCCAGCCCGCGAGCGATTCCATCTTGCCGGCGATGACCGGGTAGCGCCGCTCCTGCCCACCGAGGATCCCGGCCCGACCGCCCGCGCCCAAGGAAAAAATCGTCACATCCAGCGCATCATCCACCATGCCTGCCACGCGCTCGGCGGCATCCAGCGCGCCAATAATCAGCAGGCGGCCTGCGCTCTTGAAGGTGACCGTTGGTACCGGCTCGGGGTCAGGCAACTGGGCCATGGTCAGCAGCGCGGCGATTTTTGGCATCGCCGTTGCGGCGGCCTTGCTCCAACCGCCAGTTTCGCGGATGTTGACAAATTTGATGGGCCGCTCAGCCAGGGCGGGTGCGCCTTCAGTTTGCCCGGCCAGCTCCAGAAACAGGCGCTTTTCCTGTGTGCACGCGACAACCACATCTTCACCTGACAACAGGGCTTTCTGGAACGCACCGGCCTCACGGCGGCACAGGGTGGAATGCAGCGTCAGTTCTTCATGCAGAGCCTCGCCCAGGAACTTTGCGTTCAGTGGCATGGTCTGGTTGCAATCGCATATCAGTGTGGTCATGGTCTATCGGGGGTTGCAACGTGAACTGTGACTGTGCCACGACTTCGCCGGTGCGGGTATTGGCATCATCCCGCAGCGGCTCGGGCCGCGCGCAGGGTGATGGGTGAGGCAATGCGACAGGAATTTCAGCCGAGTTCGATTCGGCCTGGGTCACTTCGTCCTGCGGCTCTTTTTCTGGCTTTTCTTCTTCGTCAAACAGATTGAGGAATTTGGCGCTGACCATCTGGCGCAGCATGGCCTGAGGGATCGGGTCAGGCAGCGAGTAGTCGTCAATATACGTGTCCAGCCGGTCCATCACGTTGTAGTGGGGGTCGGTAAACAGTTTCTTCATGGCGGCGTTTTTAACATCAGCCGCCACGCCGCGCGCCATGAACGGTTTGAAATCCGATTGGGGCGTAAGAGCTTGTGCGTCTGCAAGGGTTGGCAGGGAAACCTCGGGGGCGGTGTCAGCTGCCGGCACGGCTGGCGGCGCGCCGGGCACGGCGGCCAAATCCGCCACGCCCCCATCGCGGGCCACTGTCGCTAACTCTCCATCTTTCCGGCTGCCAGAAGCAGGTACGGGCAAAGGTATTTGCAAGGCCGGTGCAGGTGCCTCAGCCAATACCGGCTTGCCGTCTTGCACATCCAGTTTGCGCCTGGACCAGCGGCTCAAAAAACCATCAGTCATCGAGGTACCCCATCCGAATTGCCACTGGCATTGCCGTTGCCACTGCCGCCTCCACCGCCACCGAATTTCTTCTCGGTAGACACAGACGCCGGATTGCCAAACCGGTCTGTCAACGACTTGAAGCTCTCTGGACGCTTGCGCCGTTTGAGTTCCTGCACATGGTGGTCATTCACAAAGGCCTGCAGCCATTCCACAATGTCGGGCGGTGCAGGCACCTGTTCTACAGTCTCTTGCGCGTCCAGCCAGCGGCCAGCGTCGTGGTAGCTCAGGGTGACGATCTGGGGCATGGCGATGGGCTCGTCGGCAAAAGAGGCCTCCTCTTCCATGCGCCACAGGACAAACCAGCACGGTGCCTGTGTGGTGACGTTGAGGTAGTACCCTTCAGCATCTGTATGAAGCAATTCAACCCTATGGCCCGCGTGCAACCATCGCTCTTCGCTATCACTTTTATAAAGAAGGCGGGGCGTCCTGCCGAAGCCATGTTCGTCCTGAATTACCTCGGCCAGCACCCAGCGCCAGGCTTGCCAGCGGCTTTGCGGGCCCTCCACGCGCTCACGCCGCATGACCACAGCAACTTCAATGAAAGATCGAATTTCGGACATTGGGTTAAGTATGAGCAACAGGGTGGTTTCAGGCTTTTGTCGCGGCCACAGCCCCGTAGCCCATGCGCTGTGCTGGCAAGCCACCTTTTGAGACCGCCACCGCGCAATATTTGAACTCCGGAATTTTGCCCAGCGGGTCCAGCGCGGCATTGGTCATCAAATTGGCGGCTGCCTCGTAGTACGCAAACGGGATGAACACCGCACCCTGCGGCGTGCCATCGTCGCGCCGCACATGCATGGCCACTTGACCCCGGCGAGACTGCACGGTGATGACGTCGCCCGGCACCAACCCCAAATCGCGCAAATCATCGCCACACAGCGATGCCGTGGCCAGGGACTCAATCGCGTCCAGCACCGTGGCGCGGCGCGTCATGCTGCCGGTGTGCCAGTGCTCCAGTTGCCGCCCGGTGATCAGCACAAACGGGTAGTCGGCGTCGGGCCGCTCATTGGCGGGGATGATGTCGGCGGGCACCAGATTCACCCGCCCATCTGCCGTGTCAAAGCGGTCGATGAACACCGTCGGCGAACCGGGGTCGTCTGCGCTCAGGCACGGGTAGGTGACGCTGGATTCTCGCTGCAAACGCTCCCACGTGATGCCCGAGATGGCGGTGTGAATGGCCTGGCGCATCTCATCGTAGACCTCCGCAACACCGTCGAATTCGCCCGCGTAATTCCAATTCAAACCCATGCGCGCGGCGATCTGCTGGATGATCCACAAATCCGGCTTGGCCTGCCCCGGCGGGTCCATCGCCTGCTTGCCGAGCTGCACCATCCGGTCGGTGTTGCTAACGGTGCCGGTTTTCTCAGGCCAGGCGGTGGCGGGCAGCACCACGTCGGCGAGCCAGGCGGTTTCGGTCATGAAAATATCCTGCACCACCAAGTGCTCCAGGCTGGCCAGAGCGTGGCGTGCGTGATTAAGGTCAGGGTCGCTCAAGGCGGGGTTTTCGCCCATGATGTACATGCCGCGAATCTTGTGCGGGTCGCTGTCAGGTGCCAACGCCTTGTGCATGATTTCGACGACGGTGTAGCCGGGCTCCGCGTCCAGCTTCGTATTCCAGAAGTTCTCAAACCAGCCGTGCGCAGCCTTATCCGTCACGCGCTGGTAGTTGGGGAACATCATGGGAATCAGGCCCGCGTCGCTGGCACCCTGCACGTTGTTCTGGCCGCGCAGCGGGTGCAGGCCCGAGCCCGGTTTGCCGATCTGGCCGGTGACCGTCACCAAAGCGATCAGGCAGCGCGCGTTGTCGGTGCCGTGCACGTGCTGGCTGATGCCCATGCCCCACAGAATCATCGCGCTTTTGGCTTTGGCAAAGGCACGTGCCACCTCGCGCAGGGTGGGCGCGGGAATGCCACAGATGGGGGCCATGGCTTCGGGGCTGTAACCCTTGACGTTTTCCTTCAGAGCCTCGAAATTACTGGCCCGGTCCCGGATGAATGCCTCATCCGTCAGGCCTTCTTCAATCACCGTATGGATCAGCGCGTTGAGCATAGCGACATCAGTGTCCGCCTTGAATTGCAGGGTGCGCCAGGCATGTTTTCCCAGGTCGGTAATGCGCGGGTCGGCCAGCACGATTTTGCTGCCCAGCTTCGCCGCGTTCTTCATCCACGTCGCGGCGACGGGGTGGTTGGACGTGGGGTTGGAACCGATCACAAAAATCAGCTCGGAGTGTTCAACGTCGTTCACCTGGTTGCTTACCGCGCCCGAGCCCACACCTTCCAGCAAAGCCGCCACGCTGGAGGCATGGCACAACCGGGTGCAGTGGTCCACGTTGTTGCTGCCAAAGCCGGTGCGCACCAGCTTCTGGAACAGGTAGGCTTCCTCGTTGCTGCCCTTGGCCGAGCCGAAACCGGCAAGCGAATTTTTGCCGTACGTGTCGCGAATTTGCGCCAGCTTGCCGCCCGCAAATTCGAGTGCTTCTTGCCACGAGGCTTCGCGGAATACATCCATCACCCGATCCGGATCCATAACGAAGCCGCCGGATTTCGGCGCATCAGCGCGACGGATCAGTGGCTTGGTCAGGCGATGCGGATGGTGTGCATAGTCAAAACCATAGCGACCTTTCACGCACAACCGTTCACGGTTGGCGGGGCCGTCGCGACCGTTGACAAAAAGAATCTTGTCGTCCTTCACGTTGTAGGTTAGCTGGCAGCCTACTCCGCAATACGGACACACCGATTCGACCTGCTTGTCAGGCACTGCCAACGCGACCCCGCGGGCTGGCATCAAGGCGCCAGTCGGACAGGCTTGCACGCATTCGCCGCAGGCGACACAGGTAGACGCGCCCAGTGCGTCGTCCATGTCGAACACGATTTTTGCGTGGTCGCCGCGGAAGGCAAGTCCGATCACGTCGTTCACTTGCTCATCGCGACAGGCGCGCAGGCAACGGGTGCACTGAATGCAGGCATCGAGATTGACTGCGATTGCAGGATGCGATAGGTCAGCCTGCACCGATTCGCGTCGCGCGAAACGGGGTTTGCCAACGCCCAGTTTCTGCGCCCACAGATCGACTTCGTTATGCCGCGTATAGCTCGTTTCCGGCATGTCGGCAAGCAGAAGTTCGAGCACCATTTGCTGCGATTTCAGCGCGCGTTCGCTATCGGTGGTGACCTTCATACCGTTGGTCGCCAAGCGGCAACAGGACGGCGCAAGCACGCGCTCACCGGCGATCTCGACCATGCAGGAACGGCAGTTGCCAACGGCCTGCAGTCCTTCTGAGTAGCAAAGGCGTGGAATCTCAATACCTTCGCGGTCGGCCACTTGAATCAGCGTTTGATCGGCGCGCGCGGTAACGCTTTGACCGTTCAGTTCAAAGGTAACGATGGGAGCATCTAGCGAGGCTATTTCGAGCCGGGTAACTGCGTTCATAGTGGGAAGCCCTGGTTCTGTCTACGCAAGCTCGTGAGGAAAATACTTGACCACGCAGTCGACCGGATTCGGTGCGGCCTGACCCAAACCGCAGATTGATGCATCACGCATCACCGCCGAGAGATCGGCGAGCAATGCGACATCCCACTTCGGCTGTTCGATCAACGCCAAAGCCTTGGCCGTGCCATTTCGACACGGCGTGCATTGACCACAGGATTCGTGCTGGAAGAAGCGCATGGTGTTGCGTGCCGCTGCGACCGCCGAATCATGATCGGAAAGGATGACAATTGCCGCCGAACCGATGAAGCAACCGTAGTGTTGCAAGGTATCGAAATCGAGCGGAATAGTGTTCATGCTTGCGGGCAGGATACCGCCTGATGCACCGCCCGGCAGGTAACCGTAAAACGTATGATTGGCCAGCATGCCGCCGCAATGCTCGTCGATCAACGCCTGAATCGTGATGCCCGCAGGGGCGAGCTTTACACCGGGACTTTTGACGCGGCCGGATACCGAGAATGAACGCAACCCTCTTCGACCATTGGCACCGAATGATGCGAACCACGCGCCGCCTTTTTCGAGCAGCTCACGAACCCAGTACAACGTTTCGAAGTTGTGCTGCAGAGTCGGGCGACCAAACAGGCCAACTTGTGCGACGTAAGGCGGGCGCAATCTCGGCATTCCACGCTTGCCTTCAATAGATTCAATCATCGCGGACTCCTCGCCGCAGATGTACGCGCCAGCGCCGCGCCGCAGAATAATCTCCGGCATATGGGCCATGGGTGGGTCAGCACGTAGTTTCACCAATTCGGCTTCCAGCATCACGCGACAACCGTGATATTCGTCGCGCAGATAGATATAAATCTGCGCGATGCCGACCGCCCATGCTGCGATCAGCATGCCTTCGAGAAAGCGATGCGGATCGCGTTCCAGCAACACTCGATCCTTGAACGTGCCAGGCTCGCCTTCGTCGATGTTCACGGCCATCAGTCGCGGGCCTGCTTCCGCACGCACGATGCGCCATTTGCGTCCCGCTGGAAAGCCGGCGCCACCGAGGCCGCGCAGTCCGGAATCTTCAAGCGTTTTGATCACGGACTCGACGCCGCGTATGCCGGAAATGCACTCCTTGAGCAGGGTATAACCTCGTGCGGCGCGATACGCGGCAACGTCGATGAAGCCATCGGGTCTATGCAATACAGCGTTGGCCTTAACCTTCGCCGCAACGGCGTCGCAAGTTGCACGCGGCACCGGGTTTTGCCCCACGACAACGGCAGGTGCCTGCTCACAGCGACCAATGCAAGGCGCAGGGATGACACGTACTTCCTTGCCAAGAATTGCTGGCAACCTGATGAGCAAGTCCTGCGCACCGGCCATCTCGCACGAGAGACCGTCACAGACACGAACGGTGAGCGCTGCGGGTGCTGTTTCGCCCTCTTTCACGACGTCAAAGTGGTGATAGAAAGTGGCGACTTCGTAGACTTCCGTTTGGGCAATGCGCATCTCTTGGGCGAGCGCCGCGAGATGTGCCGCTGACAGATGGCCAAAGCGATCCTGGATTTTGTGGAGATGCTCAATCAGCAGATCACGCTGACGCGAATCCTCACCGAGCAAAGCCTGAACCTGCATAAGTGCTGCGGGATCAACGCGACGACCCTTGGGCGCCTGACGCTTGCGCACCTGGGTGCTTGTTTGAACAGCAATCGGGATCACCGCGAATTTCATCCTAGATCACATTTTCTTCGCGCAGTGCCGCGATTTGTAGAGCGCTGTAGCCGAGTTGTGTAAGCACCTCTTCGGTGTGCTCACCGAGCAGTGGCGAGCGCGTCACGATCGTTGGGCTGTCGGACATCTTGATCGGGTTACCCACCGTAAGATACTTGCCACGCACCGGATGGTCAACCTCGACGATGGTGCCAGTTTCTCGCAGTGACGGCTCCTCGGCGATCTCTTTCATCGACAGGATGGGGCCGCAGGGAATGTCGTGTTCGTTCAGAATGTCCATCACCTCAAATTTGGTTTTGGTCATCGTCCATTGTTCGATGCGTTTGAAGATCGGCTTCAGGTGCAACAAGCGCGCCGCGGGGGTGGCGAAAGCTTCGTCGTCGATCCAGCCTTCTTCGCCAATCACTTCGCACACGGCGGGCCAGACAGCCGATTGCGTGATGAAGTAGATGTAGGCGTTGGGGTCCGTTTCCCAGCCCTTGCATTTGAGGATTGAGCCCGGCTGACCGCCGCCCGACGCGTTGCCAGCGCGCGGCACGGCATCGCCGAATTTTCCATCGGGATACTGCGGATATTCGTGCATGGTGCCGGTGCGTTCAAGTCGTTGCTGATCTCGCAGCTTGACGCGGCAGAGATTCAGTACAGCGTCCTGCATCGGTGCCAACACCTTTTGACCACGATCTGTTTTATGCCGTTGCAACAGCGCCGCAAGAATGCCCAATGCGAGGTGCAAACCGGTGCCACTGTCACCAATCTGCGCACCTGTGACCATCGGTGGCCCATCGTCAAAACCCGACGTAGAGGCCGAGCCGCCAGCACATTGTGCAACGTTTTCGTAGACCTTGCAATTTTCGTATTTGCCGGCACCAAAGCCTTTGACTGACGCGACCACCATGCGCGGATTTAACTCGTTAATGCGCTCCCAGCTGAAGCCCATACGATCCAGCGCACCCGGCGCGAAATTCTCCACCAACACGTCACATTGCTTGATCAGCGCTTCGAGCACTTCCCTGCCCTTAGACTTTTTGGTGTCGATGGTAATTGAGCGTTTGTTGTGATTAAGCATCGTGAAATAGAGGCTGTCCGCGCCCGGTACGTCGCGAAGCTGAGCGCGCGTGGAGTCGCCCTGACCGACACGTTCAACCTTGATGACGTCTGCGCCAAACCACGCCAATAGTTGCGTGCAGGTGGGGCCTGACTGTACGTGCGTGAAGTCAAGGATTCGATAACCTTTGAGTGCCTTGCTCATGGATGCCTTTGCAGGATACAAACCCCTATTTTGGCCGCGTACAAGCGGCGGGTGATGGCGTGTTGTCGCTCAGGGAGACGGCCGCCTTGCCAGCTGCGTTTGATTCGGATGAGGATACGGACGCTGCGCCAGCAATTGCGGCGACCCGCGCCTCAAGCTCTGCTATGCGCTTACGCGTCGCGCGATCTTCGCTGAAACGCGCTGTTTCATCACGGATGATGGCGACTACCGCACTGGCTTTACCGTCATCCGAAAACAGCATCGCAACCGTAAACGCGATCGACAGCGCGCTGCCATCTTTGTGGATAGCCGGTACTCGCAGCAGATCGTTGCCATACTTGGTCGTGCCCGTGGCCATCGACTTGTGATAGCCCTCCCAGTGACGGTGACGCAAGCGCTCCGGCGTAATGATGTCGAGCTGTTTGCCCATGGCCTCAGCTTCAGAGTAGCCAAACATGCGCTCTGCACCGGGGTTCCAGAGCACGATATCACCTATCGCGTTAGACGCGATGACCGCGTCACCGACCGCGGCGACTAACTTGGCGCAATCAATTGTCGTTTTCATAACGAGCTCTCCAAAGTTTCCAACAACAAAACAGCAAACGCGATTGCATCGACGCAAAAAGTAACGGCACCGTGAGGCGCCGCTGTTGCGAGCATCGCGGACGACTGTGATTTGCCACGTATTTAGACCGCCTTGCTTGCGTGCATGGCCGCGATCTGATCCTTATCGTAACCGAGGTCAGTGAGCACCTCATCAGTGTGCTCACCCAGTAGCGGAGAAGCGGTCACCACAGGCTTCATGTCTGAGAACTTGATCGGGCTACCCACCGTCCAGTAGCTGCCGCGCACCTTGTGTGGAACTTCAACGATGGAGCCGCTGGCGAGCAACGATTTGTCGTGCAAAAGATCTTTCATCGACAGCACCGGAGCGCAAGGAATGTCAAACTTGCGGAAGATGTCGACGGCTTCGAACTTGGTCTTGTCTTTGATGAAGTCCTCGATGGTGGCGAATATATCCATGATGTGGGGCTGACGGCCACGCGGCGTGTTGTATGCGGGGTCATCCTTCCATTCAGGCTTGCCCAGCGCGTCGCAAATCGGGCCCCAGGCGTGGCCTTGCACAGTGAAATAAATGTAGGCGTTGGGGTCGGTCTGCCAGCCCTTGCACTTCAAAATCCAGCCCGGCTGGCCACCGCCGCCGGCGTTGGCACCGCGCGGCACTACACCATCCTTGAAGGCGTCCATTTCGTTCGGGTACTGGGGATACTCTTCCAGATAGCCCAAGCGGTCCAGGCGCAACTGGTCGCGCATCTTGACGCGGCACAGATTGAGAACGCTGTCTTGCATCGACACTGCCACCTTCTGGCCCTTACCAGTTTTCTGGCGGCCGATGTAGGCGGTCAAGATGCCAATCGCCAGATGCATGCCGGTGTTTGAGTCGCCCAGAGCAGCAGCCGAGATGGTGGGGCCGGAGTTCTCGCCTTTCCAGTAACCGGTGGTCGACGCCGCTCCGCCAGCGCACTGCGCCACGTTTTCATAGACCTTCAGGTCTTCGTAGTGATGTCCATCGGAGAACCCCTTAACTGAGGCAAGGATCATTTTGGGGTTGAGCGACTGAATGTGCTCCCAGGTGAACCCCATGCGATCCAGCGCGCCAGGGCCGAAGTTTTCCACCATCACGTCGCATTCTTTGATCAGGCGCTCCAGCACTTCTTTGCCAGCGGGCTGCTTGGTGTCCAGCGTCAATCCGCGCTTGTTGCTGTTCAACATAGTGAAATAGAGCGCGTCTGCCCCTTCAATGTCGCGCAACTGGCTCCGGGTCACGTCGCCCGAGCCGGGGCGCTCAACTTTAATCACGTCCGCGCCAAACCAGGCGAGCATCTGGGTGCAGGCGGGCCCGGCTTGCACGTGGGTGAAGTCGATAATCTTGATGCCACTTAGCGGTTGATTGTCCATTTTCAAATCTCCTAATCAGTTACCGGTTACTTAAACAAATACTGCGTACTACGAATTTACTTTTTCTTGGCCGTGGGATTCAGGCTTGTGATCCGACCACTCTCGGTACCGGCAGTCTCATCAATGATGGCATTGATGAGGGTCGGTTTGCCGGACTTGACAGCGTCTTCCATTGCCTTGCGCAACTCCGCAGGCGTGTTGGCTTGCACGCCTACCCCGCCAAAGGCCTGCATCATCATCTCATAGCGCGCACCCTTGACGAATACGGTCGGCGCAACGTCGGCAGTGCCTGAGTTGTTCACGTCGGTGCCACGGTACACGCCGTTATTGTTCATCACCACCACGCAAATCGGCAGGTTGTAACGGCAGATGGTCTCAACCTCCATGCCGCTGAATCCAAAAGCGCTATCACCTTCGACGGCGAAAACTTGCTTGCCGCTGACTACGGCCGCCGCGACCGAGAAGCCCATGCCGATACCCATAATGCCCCAGGTGCCTACGTCCAGACGTTTGCGCGGCTGGTACATGTCGACAATGGAGCGGGTGAAGTCGAGCGTGTTGGCACCTTCGTTGACGAGGATGGCGTCCGGATTGGCTTTAATTAGGTCGCGCACCACAGCTAACGCGCTGTGAAAATTCATAGGCGATGGGTCTTTCGCCAGCGTCTCTGCCATCTTGGCGATGTTTTTGTTCCTGCGCTCGCTGATCGCGCTCGTCCATTCAACCGGCGGCTTGGCCCAGCCAGAGCCCATGCCAGCCAACAGCGCCGAGACGCAGGAGCCGATGTCGCCGACCAATGGCGCATCGGTCGCCACATTGCTATCGGCTTCTTGCGGCGAGATGTCGATCTGAATGTACTTCTGACCGCCCCAAGCTTTGTGATCCTTGGCGCCCCAAGTTTTTCCCTTGCCGTGCGACAGCAGCCAGTTCAGGCGCGCACCAATCAGCACCACGACATCGGCTTCGGGCAGAACGTAGGAACGGGCGGCGGCAGCGGACTGCTCGTGCGTGTCTGGCAAGATACCCTTGGCCATCGACATAGGCAGATATGGGATACCAGTGCTCTCGATCAGGGTGCGAATATCAGCGTCGGCCTGAGCATAGGCCGCGCCTTTGCCGAGCAGGATCAGTGGCTTCCTGGCACCTTTGAGCAGGTCGAGCGCACGCTGGACCGCATCCGGCGCCGGGATCTGGCGTGGTGCTGCGTCGACGACCTTGATCAGCGAGCGTTTGCCAGCTTTGGCTTCCATGCTTTGCGCGAACAACTTGGCGGGAAGATCCAGATACACACCGCCCGGACGCCCAGACAGCGCGGCTCGAATGGCTCGCGCAACACCTACGCCAATGTCTTCGGCATTGAGCACGCGGAAGGCAGCTTTGCACAGTGGCTTGGCAATGGCGAGCTGATCCATCTCTTCATAATCACCTTGCTGCAGGTCGACAATCTCTCGCTCGCTAGATCCGCTGATCAGGATCATCGGGAAACAGTTCACCGTGGCGTTCGACAGCGCGGTGAGGCCATTCAGAAAGCCCGGCGCCGAAACCGTCAGGCAGATGCCCGGCTTCTGGGTCAAAAAGCCTGCCGCCGCGGCAGCGTTCCCCGCATGCTGCTCATGACGAAACGAAATGACCCGCATGCCCTCTGCCTGCGCCATGCGCGTAAGGTCGGTGATCGGAATGCCGGGCAGACCGAAGATCGTGTCGATGCCGTTTAACTTAAGCGCGTCGATGACCAGATGGAAACCGTCGATCGTTTCGTCCGTTGCTGATATTGGCGTTTCGGTTGTCATGTTGAGGTGTGTCCTTCGGATTCCGGTAAAGACTTGCGAGCGCTGTTTAAGCACAAAAAACGCAAGCGATGCAAGGAGATTTGGCACGAGCAGATGAGTTGTAGGATTATCATTCACCCCCGAAAAGCTGGCCATTGACCCTGGTCAACTTTCAAGAATTTTTTTTGTGAAGCAAACCGTCTGATGTCAATTGGAAGCCGGATGAAATTGCTATGACATCGTTAATGAGCCATCCCGAGCGAAGGGTTATCGCTGCGCAACTCAACCAGAGCGAAGTGCTAAAAAGCATGTCCGTGAACGACCGCGCTGAACTTGAATCGCACCTGCAGGTTATTGACGGCAATAAAGGCGACTTTTTGTTGCGTCAGGGCGTCCGCGAAATGGAGCAATATTTTATTGTCGAGGGTGTGTTAAAGCGCGTCGTCTCAAATGCTGAAGGCAAGGAAATGATCTTGCGTTTTGCCGCCGAAGGTGACATGGAAACGAGCTACGCCGCATGGCGGATGGGTACGCCTACCCCCTACGGTATCGTGTGCGTGACGAAGGCCCGTGTTGCAAGTTTGCCGTTGCCGCAATGGGTTGAATTTCTTGCCGATCGTCATCCGTCGAAAGACCTGTTTGAGAGCGCGGTGATGCGACTCATGACCGAGGTAATGAGTCACACAATCACGCTCCACTTGCTGGACGCGCCCGGACGCGTACATCGCTTTTTGCGCAAGCGACCCGACTTGGTGGAACGCATTCCGCAAAAACAATTGGCGGCGTATCTAAACCTGTCTGCCGAGACATTGAGCAGGCTCAGGCAGCGCGGCAAAATTTGATCAGTCAATCAAAAAACCCCGCAGCCACGGAGTTTTTTTGAGACGACTTGACGTTTATTTTTCGCCGGCAATCCGTTTGCGAATGATCGGGCGAAGCACGTACAGCGCCAGCACCGCAGCGACAATATCGGCGGCCGCCGAGATGTAATAGGGCACCGAGAACGAACCGGCGTACATCGCGGCGACAGCTGCCGCGCCCCAGCCTGCAAGGATGGCTGACATCCCCTTGGCGGTGTACAAAATGCCGTAGTTGGCCGAGGCGTTTTTCGGACCGAACACGTCGCCGGTGATCGCTGAGAACAGCGCGTAAATCTCACCCCAAGCCAGGAAAACAAATGGCATGAGGATCATGAAGGCAATGGGGTTGCCTGCGATCTGGGTCATCATAAAAATCAGCACGCCTTCAAGTGCAAAGGCAAAGGCCATTGTGTACTCGCGACCAAAGCGATCCGACACCGCCCCCCACATGATGCGAGCAAAAGCGTTCATCACGCCGGCGACCGTGGCAGTGAACGGCACGATGGCGATGCCCATGACGGTGGCGTCAGCCACGTTGAGCGACTTGGCGATCTGCGACATATTGCCGGTGGTCATCAAGCCGCCGGTGCACACCATGAGGAACATGCCGTACATGATGTAGAACTCTTTCTGCGACATCATCTGGCCAGAAGAAAATTCCCGGCGCGTCTGAACTACGGCCTTGGGTTGAACCCAATTCGCGGGCAACCAGCCTTTGGGCGGATGACTCAAAATCAGCGCGCAGATGATGGCCACGACGCCTTGTCCAATACCCCACCAAGTCATCGCGCCAGCCCAGCCCAATGAAGTAATAGTTGCGTTGATCGGGATTAGAGTCAGTGCCGACCCGCCGCCAAAACCTGCAGCGGTCAGACCAGCAGCAAGACCACGCTTATCCGGAAACCACTTGACCGCATTGGCAACGGTGGCGATGTAGATGATGCCTGCGCCGGTGCCCGCAAGGACACCATAAAAAATATAGAGGTGCATCAGTGAAGTAGCAAACAGGCCGCCGCCCACCCAGCCGATCGTAATCAGGATGGCACCGATGATCATCAGTTTGCGAATACCAAACTTGTCGATGAAGTAGCCCGCCACGGGCACCGGCCACGTCTCAAACAAAATGAACAATGTGTAGATCAGGGCAATGTCGGAATACGGCACGCCTTTGAACGACTCTTTCAGACCGGGCGTGAACAGGGTAAACGCATACTGAAAGTTCGAAATCACGATCATCGCCAGGACGCCAGCGGCGAGCTGGAACCAGCGGTTGCCGGAAATCGGTCCAAGCGCTCTGATCGCAGTATCCGGCTGCGTGGTCATTGTTGTCATTGTTTCCTCCTACAGAAAATATTATGGGCGTGCGCTGAGCATGGCCAAGAAACAACATCAACTCACGCATGCAGACACCGGGAAAGGTTAGCCATTTCCCGCCTTCGTCGTCTTGACTCGGGTCAAGATTCCCGAGCGAGTCAACAGGGGTTTTCCCGCACCGGATGCGATCATGCGCGCATCAACGCCACGACCTTAACTCTAAAAACGGCGCGTTGGGAAACATGCGATTGCCGACTGACTCATCAAGTTAAAAGGCAACTCAAGGACAATGCCGACTTCACACTTCAAGCTACGCTCGCATGGAATACATCACCGTCTGGTTCTTTGGCTACGCTGCGTTGGGCGTGGTCGTTGGCTTTTTAGCGGGCTTGCTGGGAATCGGCGGCGGCATGACCATGGTGCCCGTGCTCGCGTACATGTTTCCTGCCCAGGGCTTCGCCTATGAAACACGCTTTCAGGTGATTCTTGCAACATCGATGGCGACCATTATTTTCACCTCGATTTCATCGCTTCGCGCGCATCACGCCAAGGGCGCCGTGAACTGGCGCGTAATCGGTTTGATGTCACCGGGGATTCTGGTGGGAGGACTGATCGGATCACGCTTGGTGTCGCATCTATCGACCGCCTTCCTTGCGATTTTTTTCATCTGCTTCATGTTCTACAGCGCGACGCAGATGCTCATCAATTTCAAGCCGAAGGCCGCGCGCACATTGCCCGGTGCGGTTGGCATGGGCCTCGCAGGCGTCCTACTGGGATTTCTGTCGGCAATGGCAAGCGTGGGCGGCGCGTTTTTCGCCATTCCGTTTTTGACGTGGTGCAACGTACCGATTCATAACGCCATCGGCACCTCGGCAGCGCTCGGATTTCCGATCGCGCTCTTCACCACGATTGGTAACGTGTTTAACGGATGGAACGTGGCTAACGTGCCACAGCCCTCCCTGGGGTTCGTTTATCTGCCCGCGCTGGTCGGCATCTCGATTGCCAGTGTTCTCGTTGCGCCGTACGGTGCGCGGCTTGCACACCGGTTGCCAGTGCAGACACTAAAGCGCAGCTTCGCGGTGATGCTTTATCTGCTCGGCGCGAAGATGCTCTGGGGCGTGCTGACGGCGTGACGCCTGGGCGGTGAGTTTTCGGATAATTACCAGAGACTGCTAGCCGAAAGCGACTGTATGCTTTTCCTGTCTCAAGTTCAGACGCACTAACTATGCGGGTATACGACACGCAGCGCCATGTGAGCATGGCTCCCGAACGATGGGATGCTGAGGCGGCCCGTGGCTGGCTCCGCGTGTGGTCTGAAAGCGCGCTTGCGTCGACTGTCGCGGGCGAGCAGGCATTTCCTATTCATCCGCGAGACATGAGCGAAGGGCAATCGACACCAACACGCCTGCACAGCCTGTACTTCGGTGGTTTGGGCATCTTGCTGGCACTGGATCGCGTAGCCGCCGCAGGCTTGTGTGGCATGCGTATTTCTCCAGCAGAAAAGCTCCGTGAAATTCATCTCGCGTATTGCAGTTCACCCGATACCGGCAAGCGCGTTCCCAGCTGGTTTCTGGGTGAGAGTTCGCTCTTGACGGCTCTGACGCTACAACACGCTAACCCCGCCCATTCAGCGCAGATTGCGGAAATGATTCGGAGCAATCGCGACAATCCAACGCGGGAGACGTTGTGGGGCGCGCCTGGCACCATGCTGGCGGCTTTGATCCTTTGTGAGCGCGCTCAAAACGCTAGTTGGCGGGCGTTGTTTGTAGATTCTGCGACGGCCATTTGGTCGAGCTGGTTTCAGGATGAGTCGACGGGGGCTTGGCTCTGGGAGCAAGATATGTATGGCCGTCTGGCGCGCTACGTCGGGGCCGGGCACGGCTGGGCGGGCAACGTCTATCCACTTTGGCGCGGACAGGCATTGTTGACTGCAGAACAACGGCAATTGCTGAGTGAACGGACGGTGCAAAGTCTTGAAGCGCTGGCAGTGGTGGAAAGCGGTTTTGCCAACTGGCCAGCGCGGGCGGGAGACGACAAAGCGTCGCTCACTCAGTGGTGCCATGGCGCACCGGGCGTCATTGCAGCGCTGCGTTACGCCGATCTGCCAGACGCGCTTCCCCTGCTGTGCAAAGGGGGCGCGACAATTGTCGAAGCAGGTCCGCTAGTCAAGGGCGTGGGTCTGTGTCATGGTACCGACGGCAACGGCATGGCGTTGCTGGAGCTTTTCAGGAAAACGGGCGACGAGGCGTGGCTGGCCAATGCCCGTCAGTTCGCTATGTGGGCGATGCGGCAGTCGAACGTGGCATTCGAAACACACGGGCAGTGGCGCTATTCGCTGTGGACGGGCGACGCGGGACTCGCCTGCTTTTTACTCGATTGTCTCGACGCAGAAACCCGTGGCATGCCAGGGCTGGATTACTTTTTTTGATACTGAGATCTCTCGTCGTGGACTCAAGGAGCCCATCCAGCAACGCGAATTAGCGCATCCGATATTGAACAACTTAATCGTGTTAGCCCCATTGCATCAAGGCTAACAGCCAATAATCAGTGAAGTCAATAATCAATCATATTTGACTCCAGCCCTTTATCCGTAGGCGCTAAACCGAAAAGCTGTATGTCGAAAACTAAACGCCAACGAGCGATTTTGTGATGTAGTTCCACTCCGAATCCGAGACGGGTGTGATCGATAGCCGGTTGCCGCGTTGCAGGATGCGCATCTCGGCCAGCTCAGGAACGGCGCGCAGCGCGGCGAGTGGAATCAGCTTGATCTTTTTTACGAAAGCGACCTCAACGCACACCCACTGCGGGTTCTCCGGCTTTGATTTCGGGTCGTAGTGCTTGTTTTTCTTGTCGAACTGGGTTTCGTCAGGCGCAGCGGCTTTGGCCACCTTGCAGACACCGGCGATGCCCGGTTCGGGACAACTGGAGTGATAGAAAAACACCTGATCGCCGACTTTCATGTCGTCGCGCATGAAATTGCGCGCCTGATAGCTGCGCACACCAAACCACGCGCTTTGTTTGTCGCGCTTCAGGTCATCGATGCTGTATTCGCCCGGCTCGGATTTCATCAACCAGTAGGTCATGCGTTGCTCCTGTCCCACACAAGCGAAAGGAGTCCGCAGACTCCTTTCATGAAAATTCAGACTCCCGCGAATGCCGCAACGGCCGTCACCTTGAACCGGGGTTCAAGAGTGGATGCTCCACCGCGACTACAAGGTACAGCTGGCGACCCTAAACTCGCGCTTAAGGAAGAGCCGCGCACACGGCCACGATAGAAGAGCATCCTCGCGACAAGCGCATTGGTACAAAGAATCTTCGACCGCCACACACACCGCAGAAGCCACTCAGATTCTACGCCTGTTGTTCGCAGAAACCAGTACGAAAAAGCACGCTAATTTGTAAGCGTTGCGGCAAGCGCTCGCTTCAGATTTGCCGTCATCGCCAGCAAGCGATATTCAACACGAGGATCGGCCTCAACCGCAGGGTTGGTGGCCGCCAACTCAAGCGCCGCCAAAAGCAGAACACGCTCTATTTCAGCGGTCGGCTGCTTCTGCGCAATCACCGCGCATTCGGCCTCCACAATGGCGATAGCCTCGGCCAGGGCGGCGCGTTCGCCTTCTGGTGCACCGACGCGAAATTGGCGTCCGTGGATATTAGCTTCGAGCGTCGTGCTCATGCCGCTGTTTCTTGTTGCGCAGCATCCATGACCACCTCAGTAACGGGCTTCGGCAAACGTTCCGCCACGACCCGCAATTTGTGTCCTGCTGCCCGCATGCGCTCAGCTTGCCCGGCGAGCGAAATACGCAAGCGAGCGTTCTCCTCGGACAGCGCCAGCAAGCGCGCGGTTACAGCGTTGAGCGTGGTTTCAAGTTCGTCGAGGCTTGAGGTCATCGCGCAACTATATCAAGCAGCGGCCGCATTTGCTTGCGGCGTGGTCAGTTGCGTGTGACTTGGCGCGAGATGCGTGTCCAGCGCCTTGTATTGAACCGCAAGAATTTCCAGTTCCTCAATGCCGCCCGGTGTCGGCAGCATGACAGTGTCGCCCTCACGATTTTTCGTCAGTGCACGCGCTATGGGGCTCACCCAGCTCACATAACCACGCTGAGGATCGACCTCATCAAGCCCGACAATCGAAATCGTTTTCTGTTGGTTGCGTTGATTAACGACGCTTACCGTCGCGCCAAAAAAAACCTGATCGGTGTCACGCGTCGTCGGATCAATGACCTCTGCCGCGTCCAGACGTTGCACCAGATAGCGCATGCGGCGATCGATCTCGC
This sequence comes from Burkholderiales bacterium, assembly GCA_043753585.1. Lineage (GTDB taxonomy): Bacteria > Pseudomonadota > Gammaproteobacteria > Burkholderiales > Casimicrobiaceae > Casimicrobium. The sequence goes on along the minus strand of JAYUWL010000111.1, from coordinate 24,428 downwards.
GCAGACGCTTTTTGCCGTAAAGGTAATCGCCATTCTCGCTGCGGTCGCCGTTACTCGCTGCCCACGAAACGACGCGCGTAACCTCAGGACGATCCACGGTGATCAAGTGATCCAACTCCGTCTTCAAGCGTCCGTGACCCCCGGGCGTCATGTAATTTTTAGTGCCCGCAGGCAAGGCAGGAAGAACGATATCTTCGTCGTCATCCGGCGCGTCGGGATTTTCTTTGGTGAAGGCTTTGCTCATGATCGTCCCCCAGCGCACTGAGCGACGGCGAGACACAGATGATAGTGGAGTCGCTACTTGAGTGCTTGCCGAACCTTATCGATGGATTCGCACATCGCCCGCACCGCGCTGAACATCCGAAGGGTCGGGCGATGCAGCAGCGCGCCGTTCACGGTGACGATGCGCAGTCGCTCCGAGGCAGCTGGAAAGAGCTTGCGCGCTTGCCAATCAGAAGCCACCGTATCGACTGATTTAGCATCTGCCAGAACCACTGCATCCGGCCGCGCGGCGAGCACGGCCTCCTGTGACACTTCAGGTGCGGGCAGGACGAGTGCTCCGAACACATTTTCAGCACCACAAACCGCCAGCGCTTCGCCGATCACATGTTTGTCGGTCAACGTGAACAGCCGGCCTGCCCCGAGCTGGTAGAACACGCGTACCTTTCGTGCAGAACCGTAACGTCTGCGCAATGTATCGACCAGTTTGTCCGCATCATCGGCCTCTTGCAGCGCCGTCCTTTTCGCATCGTTGCTGGTTGCCCATACGCTGAAACGGCGCACTTCGGCGGTAATGCTCACTAGCGTTGAAAGCTCGCTAGCGTGCACTGGAATGTTGAGGCGCTTGATCGCATCAATATCTGCCATGCGATTGCCGCTCGGCCATGCCACCACCACGTCCGGTTTTAACGCCACAACCGCCTCGACGTTGGTGCCGCGATAGCCGCTAACTTTTGGCAACTGCTTCACGGCGCCCGGGTAGTCGCAGGATTCGCTCACCGCCACCACCTTGTCGCCCGCACCCGCCGAGAACAGCAGTTCGGTGGCGTGCGGGGACAGGCTGATGATGCGCTGCGGCGCGACCACGTCTTGCGGCTGCGCACGTGCCGTGCTCTCCGCGCCGAGAAACGCAAACGCAGCGACCGAGACAAGGGCGCGCCAACGCACCGCGATTACCGATCAACCGCCAGCGTCAACCAGGCGCGTCGCCCACCCGTGGCGTAGCCGTAAGCAAGCTGATAGTCCCGATCCGTCGCGTTCTCGACGCGGACTCCGACGCGAACACCGGGCCACACTACTTTCGACGCGTAAAGATTGAACAGCGCATAACCCGGTAACACGCGGCTATTACCCGGGTTGTCATAGCGTTTGCCCGAGACGAGCATCTCTGCGCCTGTTGTGATGCCGAAGACGTCGCTGCTCACCTTGAACGCGCCGTGCTGACGCGCGCGGCGCGGCAGATCCTTGTCTGTTGTCGTATTTTTCGGATCGCCAAAATCAAGGCTGCCGTCCAGGGTGAAGCTGCCGACACGCGTAGCGCCCGTTACCGTCAGGCCTTGAAGCCTCGCGGTCACGACGTTTTGCGGCGCGCAATTAAAGCTGGCGTCACATTGAAACAGAATCAAATCGCGCACGTTGTTCTGATATGCGGTGACGCTCGCTGTCGACGCGCCACTGGACCACTGCAGGCCGAGGTCAACGTTCTGACCGCGCTCTGGCTTCAAGTTGGAATTGGAATAACCCGGATAGTAAAGATCGTTGAAGGTAGGCGCTTTGAAGCTGGTGCCCGCATTAAGCGCTACGCGCAGTTCGGGGGTCAGACGATAACCCACGCCGCCGTTCACCGTTGTACGGGTGCCATACTGGCTGCTGTCGTCAATGCGGATGGACGTGTTTAGCCGCAGCGCATCGACCGACCAGTCGCCACTGAGCACCGCGCTCGTCGTGCGGCGTGAAGTTACCGGCAGAACGTCGCTACCGCTCACCGATTCTCGTCGCCATTCCAACGCGCTGAGCAGGTTGAGTGTCGAACTCATGCGCAATGTGTTTTGCCAGCCAAGTTGATCGTTGTGGGTCTGATAGCTGCCCGGAAACGCTGAAATGAAAGCCGACTTTTCGCCCCCCGAACCGATACGCAAGGTGCTGAGCCATGCGCTTGTCGCCTGAATTTCGGCGATGCCGCCGATGTTGCTGACCGTCGAGCGAACGCGATCATCGAATTTATTGCTGCCGTCGTACTGGGCGTTACCACGCGTCTGAAAACCCGAGAGCGAGAGTTTCACGCTTTGCGACGGAGCAAAATTGCCGCTGAGTTGCACCGTATTGAAGCGGTAGCCGTCGAAATCCGGGTTGTAGCTGAAATCGTTTGGGTTGACGATGGCGTTGTAGCCCTTGCTCGCGTTTTGCGCCAAAGTCACCGTTGCGCCGTTCGCTGCGTCGCCAATACCCGCATTGACGCTCGCCTGGCTTGAGCGCCATTCACCCACAGCCGCCCGCACCGAGATGCCGCGATCACGCCGCGTGAAAATCTGGATCACGCCACCGACCGCATCCGCGCCGTACAAGCTGGCGGCGGGGCCGCGCAACACTTCGATACGCTCAATCTGGTCGATGTTGATATGTTGGAGTGAAGCGAGCCCACTGAACGATGAACTGATGCGTTGTCCGTCGACCAGCACTAGCGTCTGATTGCTGTTGGCACCACGCAAAAAGATCGAGGGTGTTGCCCCCGGGCCGTTGACGGACAGCTCAACACCGGGCAGCAAGCGAAGCGCATCGGTGATATCCACCACACCCGCTTCGCGCAAGGCTTGCCCATCGACGACTGAGACATCGCGCAGCGTCGCACCCAAAGGCTCAGCAACGCGCGAAGCTGTAACCACGACGGGCTCCAATTTGTTTTGCCCATGGGCAGACATGACGACGCCAATTGCCAGCGAGGCAGTGACCCGTCGCAGCGTGGAAGGAGCAACACTTAATTGCGCCCGGAAAATAGAAAAAATTCGCATGACATTCCCGAAAAACCAAGCCCTCCGCTCGGCAAGCTGTAGATGCTCGCTGGCTGGAGATTCAGAAAAGAGAATGCAAACGAAGCCGGATCAACTTTTGAAAAGCAGACGGGCTCAGCATTCGCTTCGCCGCGCTTCCCCGCACAGTTCGCATGAATTTCATCGCCTGAGGCGGGCGACGAAAAAGCCAGGCCGGTCTCCGGACTTGATCGCCGCTATTCGGGTTGCGTCTTCCCAAAACTTGCGTTTCAGTGACTTCAGGCAACCTGCGTTGATGCGATTTACCGTTGCGGGGGCAGTAGCGGAATAATCACAGAAACATGATGCACCGCTTTCCCGTTTCACTCGTTGGCGCGCCAATGACGCACTACAAGCACCTTACTCGAATATGAGTCTATCAGGGGGCGTGCAACAATTTGCGGAATGATTAAAGGCACAAGTGACCTCCAGCGATACCGGCGACTGCTCGGTTACGCCAAACCCTATCGTGGTCGGCTGATTGCAGGCACGTTAATGTTGGCGCTGGTTTCCTTGCTGGAACCGGTAATTTCAATCGCGTTTTCGCGCATTCTGGATCGTGCGTTCGTGGCCGAGGGCGCGGCAAACACGGCAACGGTTGGTAATCCTCTGACGCAGAGCGCACTGACGCAATCATTTCTAGCGCCACTGACCAATGCGCTGGATCAGCTTCCAATCCTGTGGTTTCCGTTGCTTTTGGTGGCGATTTTTGCGCTTCGCGGCGTTGCGAATTTTCTCGGTGATCTTGCGCTGCACTGGGTCGCGAGCCGCGTGGTGTTCGACTTGCGCGGTGAGGCATTCGCCCATCTCTTGCGCCTCCCGGTGAGTTTCTTTGACCGCAATTCGACAGCCGAGCTGACCTCGAAAATTACCTATGACATCCAGCAGGTCGGTGCGGTCACCAGTCAGGCGTTGACCACACTGGTGCAGGATTCGCTCAAGCTCATTGTTGCGCTGGTGCTGATGGCATCGATCAGCTGGAAGTTGACGCTGGGTGTTTTCGTCATTGCGCCGGTAGTCGCGGTGGTCGTGCGTGCGCTCACGAAGCGGCTGCGGGCCGCAAGCGTCGCATTGCAGGCTCAAATGGGAGAGCTTTCACGTTTCACTGATGAAGGCTTGAGCAATCAGCGCTCCGTCAAAATCTATGCCGCTTTCGACCAGATGGCTAAGGCCTTTGCTCTACGCGGCAATCGCGTGCGTCGCACGATCATGAAACAGGAGACCGCAAATGCGGCGAGTGCGCCGTTGATGCACCTCGTGGTTTCCTTCGCCATTGCCGGAATCGTGGCGATGGCGATACAGGAGGGGCAGCGCGGCGCGATGACGGCGGGGGACTTCTTCGTATTCTTCACTGCGCTGTTGTCGTTGTTGCCGCCGATTAAAAGCCTGTCCGCTATCAATACCGTTTTGCAACGCGGTCTGGCGGCTGCAACGAGCGTTTTTTCGGTGCTCGACGAGCCTGCGGAGTCCGCCGGGATCGACTCCGGACAGCCACGTATGAAAGGTCGCATACAGTTTGACTCGGTAACGGCACGCTATACCGGTCGCGACCTTGACGCCATAAGTAACGTTTCATTGGTCATCGAAACAGGAAAACACGTCGCATTTGTCGGCGCGTCCGGTAGCGGAAAATCTACCGCGATGGCGCTGCTGGCAGGGTTCTACAAAGCACAGACGGGCGACATTAGCGTGGACGGTGTGTCCATCAACGAGATTGGTACAGCCAGGCTGCGCGACAACATTTCGCTGGTGGCGCAGGACGTTCTGCTCATTAACGACACCGTTATGGCCAACATTGCCTTTGGTGCAGACAACGCCATTGGCGGTGCAGTCGATTCTTCACGGGTAAAGTGGGCAGCGCAGGCTGCTGGCGCATCAGCATTCATAGAGTCGCTGCCGGGTGGTTTCGACGCAATCGTTGGTGAGGAGGGGGGCTTGTTATCCGGTGGCCAGCGGCAGCGGATTTCCATCGCTCGGGCACTTTACAAGCAGGCTCCGATCGTGCTGTTCGACGAAGCGACCTCGGCGCTTGACACTGAATCCGAGCGACTGGTGCACGACACCTTGCGTATTCTTGGGCGCGACCACACGGTGGTGCAGATCGCTCATCGCTTGAGCACGATTCGCGACGCCGACGAAATTTTTGTGTTTGAGGCGGGCCGGGTTGTCGAGCGCGGAACGCACGCCAGTCTTACGCGGCAGGCGGGAGTTTATGCCCGTTTGCTTGCCCGACAGGTGGACTGAAGTCGATCACCCACTGCTTCAAGGCGGCGCGTACGTCTTTGGGTGACGGCTGGCTCAGCCAGGCGGCCAGCGCGTTGAGATCAATCGTCAAATCGTGCCCGGTAATGACTCGCCGCACTTTGCTGTGTGTAGTCTCCACGAAGCGCTCGTCGTCGCCGGTTAATTCTTCATGCATCTTTTCTCCCGGTCGCAGGCCGGTGTAGACGATAGGAATTGCACTGGCAGCTCCTTTTGACAGGCGAATCAATTCTTCTGCCAGCTCAACAATGCGTATCGGTTCGCCCATGTTCAGGACATAGAGCGAGCGAGGCTCACCCATGAGGCCGGCCTGGATGACCAACTGAGCTGCTTCAGGAATGGACATAAAAAATCGTGTCATCTCCGGGTGAGTGACCGTGATGGGCCCGCCCGCAGCAATCTGCTCGCGGAACTTCGGTATCACACTGCCGTTGCTGCCCAGCACATTTCCGAACCGGACGCCAACAAACTGGGTCGGAACGGGCGGCAGGCTCAGGATCGCCAGTTCCGCCAAACGCTTGCTTGCTCCCATGACACTTGACGCGCGCACCGCTTTGTCGGTGGACACCAATACAAATTTCTCGGCCCCTACCTCTCGTGCGCATTCTGCGGCTACCAGCGTGCCCAGCACATTATTGCGAACAGCCTCCCATGCGTTCACCGACTCGGTGAGTGGCACGTGTTTGTAGGCCGCCGCGTGGAATACAACTGTTGGTCTTTCTACGCCAAATATTTCACGCATCCGCGTTCTGTCGCGCACATCGCCTACATAAACTTCAAGGTTCTCGGTTGGCAAACGCGCGTTCATGTTTTCGCTGACTACGTGCGAGGCAAACTCCGAGATGTCGACCATGATTAATTTTCCGGGACGGAAGCGTGCCACCTGATTGCAAAGCTCGGTGCCGATCGAGCCGCCAGCGCCGGTAATCAGCACGGTTTTTCCGCGGAGCCATTTTTCAATGCCATTGCTATCCAGCGTTATCGGATCGCGTCCGAGCAAGTCCTCGAGTTCGATGGATCGAAGCTTGGCGAGCGATGAATCCTCCGATAGCAGCTCGTCGTAAGACGGAACCGTCAGCGTGATCAGATGAGCTTGCGCTGCCAGCGCGACGGCGCGGCGACGAGCCTCGTGATTTGAGTTGGGCATCGCGATGATGGCGTGACGCGCACCGAAGCGCTTGGCAACGTCGGGGGCCTGATCAATCGATCCGACAATGCGGATGTCGTGCACTCTTGCGCCGATCTTGGCATGGTCGTCATCAAGCAATGCCACTACATGCCAGGTTTCCGATTTGGCGAGTTCACTGACGAGGCGCGCCCCCGCTGCTCCCGCGCCCAGTACCAATACCGGCTCCCCTTTAGCGGCTGCCAGCCCGTAAAGCCGGTGCTCGCGCCAGCTTCGAAACGCAAAGCGAGCGCCGCCCATCAGCACAATCAAAAGGAAGGGTTGCAGCACAAGCACGAAGCGTGGCCAGATAAAACTGTCGGGCCGCACTAACGCAAACAAAACGGCGGTTCCGGCTGCTGCCATGAAGGCACCGAGTACGATGCGGCGCAAATCTGCGAGGCTGGCGAAACGCCAGAGACCCTGGTAGAGACCCAAGCCGATAAAGACGACCGCGTGGACCGGGATGACATACGCCAGGCTTCTAGCGACATCCAGTCCCGTGAAATTTGCGGCGTCGATATTGAAATTAAAACGCGCCCAGAACAGTAGTGACCATGCTGCCGCGGCTGCAGCCAAATCATAAATCAGCGCAAGAAACGCTCGGGGATTGACAAGCAGATTCGGTCGCTTGCGCAGCGTCCATTCAGCCACAATCACGTAGGCTGCGGCGTAGAGCACTACCGCGCCGAGTCCGGCCCACCCCTTTTCGCCGCGCATCCAGACAGCAAGGGCCACTGACAGCAGGTTCCAGCCAACCATCCACGCCAGCACCCCACGATGCCCGAGTCCTGCCAAAACTAGCCGCTGGTAGAGATGGTCTCGATGCGGTGTCAGCGGATTGTGGCCGGAAAGCACCCTGCGCGCGAGGGTGTACGTGGCGTCGGCCCAAAATGGAACAAACAATAGCAACGGAATCGCTACAGACCAATGGTTCGCGATGACGCCCTGCAGACTGAGCGTGGCGAGCGTCAGCCCTAATACTGTTGAGCCGCCATCCCCCATAAAAATTCGCGCCGGAGGCAAATTGAAAAAGAGAAAACCGGCCCCTGCAGCGGCGACTACCAGGGCACTGATAGCCACTACCGAATTAGCTTCAGATAGCAGCGCAAAACACGCGAGGCTGACACCGCCTGTTACCGCTGTCGCCGCAGCAACTCCGTCGGAACCGTCCATGAAGTTAAACAAATTTATCGACCACATGATCACGATTGCGGCCAATATCGCTGCAATAGGCGACATTTCGGCAGTGAAGCTCACCACTAAAAATGCGGCAAATCCATGAAGCGCCAGGCGCGACCACGGGGTGGTTCCGTACCAGTCGTCCCAGGCCGATATTGCCCAGACAACAAAAATCGCAGCGATGACATTAAACGGTTGCGGGGCGGCAATTAGCCCAAACAACACTGCGGCAGCGACGCCCAGGCCACCGCCTCTTGGGATCCGTCCGTTGTGGAGTGAACGCTCACTAGGCAGACTGTGAGGGCTGGGCAAATGCCGCAGCATAATGGCGCGACTCACGAAAGCGCTGATTGCAACGCATGCACCGCAGATCAGCCACCAAGTCGTCATAAATAGTGATTCTTTTCAGAGAGTTAGCGCTCGCGTTGCAGGCGAAAGCCGAGCCCAGGTCCTAGTTGTAGCGCAACCGTCGTTGTTGCAAATTGACAACAGCGGCAGTCGTCTTGCGGGCGCGTTTACGCCGAATAACGTTGGCCGAATGATCAGCTTTTGGCAGAATTAGACCAGCTTCCGAGATTGCGTTGGAAGAAAAATTGTTGACACGCAGCTCCTGTAAGACGGGGCAAGGTGTCAGACGTTAAATACTGAGGAGAGATTTATTATGAACAAGAAACTCGTTGCATTGACATTGAGCGCGCTGGCCGCCGGTGTGGCGTCAGCTCAAACTGCAAACGTCACGCTTTACGGCATCGTCGACACCTACCTCGCATCAGAGCGCATTGGTGGTGCTGGCGCAGTTGCTGCGAAAAGTACCACCATGGTTACCGGAGGCGGTCTGTCTGGATCGCGTTGGGGCCTCCGCGGCTCTGAGTCGCTCGGTGGCGGAATGAACGCCATCTTCACGCTGGAAAATGGCTTTGCTAGCGATACCGGTGCATTGAACCAGGGTGGTCGGTTGTTTGGTCGCCGCGCATTTGTCGGTTTGAATGGTGGTTTTGGCACGGTCACCATTGGCCGCGATTACTCACCCAACTTCTTCGTAATGTGCAATAGCGACGACACGTTCGGTGGTTGCCTGACCGGCTTCTCGGCCGTGGCTAACATGGGCGGTTTCTACGCAAACACATTGCGTCAAGACAACCAGGTCAAGTACAGCACGCCAAACATGGGCGGCGTTACGGCAACCGTGGCATGGTCGCTGGGCGAGGTTCCAGGTACTTCTAGTGGTTCGCGTACGCTCGGCGGTAATGTCGAGTACAAAAACGGACCGATCTATGTTGGCGTTGGCTTCAGTGATCTGAAAAATCCTGCCGCTACTGCATCACAAAAGCAGTTTATTTTTGGCGCTACGTATAACTTCGGCGTTGCTTACGCCGGCGTGACGTACATGGAAAACAAGTCTGAAACTGGCGTGAAGACGAAACCGTTGATCGCTAGCGTTACAGTGCCGTTTGGCGCCGCGCGCATCGGCCTGCAACTCGCTCAAGCGAAGCGTGATGGCGGTGACAAGCAATCGAGCTTCGGTTTGCTCGGCGAGTACGATTTGTCCAAGCGCACCGAGGTTTATGGCGTGTACGTTCAGTGCAAAAACAAAGGCTTGGCCTGTTCCGCTGACGGTAACGTTGCCAACTCGACGGCAACTATTCGTAATCAATCCGCCAGCGTATTTGGCCTGGGCGTGAAGCACAAGTTTTAATAGCGCTCTGTGATGGCACGTTGGGTGCAGGGTGCGAGTAGTAATACCAGTGCTGCGCGCTCAACTGTTTCACATAAGACTTCAAAATTCCAAAGGACAAATATGAAATTCACTAAGACAGCGCTCGCAGTTGCCGCTATCGTGGGTTCGGTCGCTGTTTCAGCGCAAACGGCAAACGTGACGCTGTACGGGTACATCAACACGTCGATCGAGTCCAATCGCGGTTCGCAGGGAGGCAACTCAATCGGCAAAGCCGTCACCAGTTCGACCGTCAACCGTATGACGTCTAACTCGTCACGCTTCGGTTTCCGTGGCCGTGAAGAGCTTGGTGGCGGTACATACGCCATGTTCCAGCTCGAAAACAGCTTCAACAGCGACGACGGCGGAATCGCAACGAACCCCGGTACCAGCACAGCCGTGCCATCGGGCAACGGCGCTGCGATCATGTGGGGCCGCGAACTGTGGGTTGGCGTCGGCGGCGGCTTTGGTGAAGTCAAAGTCGGCTACGGTCTGACACCCTACGATGACGTACTGGGTCTGGCTCACCAAAACATCGGTTCAACCGGTTTGCAAAACCGCAACAATGGTTTCTCTGGTGGTCCAGGTTTTGCGACGCAACAACTGTTCACGGGCTACGGCCGCGGCGGTACGGCGTTCAGCGAATCGCAAGGCAACTTTGACGCACGCGCAGCCAATGCAATTAGTTACGCCTCGCCAAACATGGGCGGGCTCACGGTGCGTACGATGTACTCACTGGTTCAGGAATCCGCAGCTACTCCGCGCGCTCGTCTGTGGGATACCGCCGTTATTTATTCGAACGGACCGATCACGCTCGGTGCGACATACGCACTCCACAAAGACTTCGGTGGTCTTGCTGGTGTCGTAACCGGCAATCACGATCAAAATGCTTATCGCGTTTATGGTCGTTACAACTTCGGGGTTGCACGCATCGACGGTTCGTATGATGTTTCAAGCTATAAACTGGCAACCGGCACACTCAAAATGAAGTATTTTGACGCCGCTGTCCAGGTGCCATTCGGCGCCAGCACGGCCAGCTTGCAATACAGCCAACGTGACAACGGAGCTTCATGGGCGTATTCCCCACCCGTTGGCTACGCGGCACCTACGCTCGCAACGCTGATCAGTCGTTGGACCATCGGTGGCGGCAAGCACATCTCGCTGGTTTATGACTACGCCTTCTCGAAACGTACGCAGTTTTACGCTTACTACTCTTCGATGAAGAACGAAACTGGCGGTAAGGTCAATACACCCGCCGTCGGTATCATCCACAGGTTCTAACCGGATGACCTCAGAAAAGGGCACTTCGGTGCCCTTTTTTTTCGCCTAAAGAAAGCATAATTCGCATGGATACCCTGGTTCTAGCCTTTGATCGTGCAGTACGAACGCTCAGTGGCAGTGCCCGAGCGCGTAGACCCAACCCAGCGGCCGATCTTGCCGAGCCGCCCTTGTCGGACGATGAGCGCAAGGTGTCAATTGCGCTCATGCGAGTTAATCATGCTGGGGAAGTTGCTGCGCAGGCGCTATATCAAGGGCAGGGGCTCACTGCCCGCACTCGTGAAGTTCAGAAAAAGCTTGCGCATGCAGCCGATGAGGAGCTCGATCATTTGGCATGGACGCGTCAGCGCCTGGACGAGCTCGGTGGGAATCCCAGCCTGTTAGACCCGCTGTGGTACGCCGGTGCGTTCGCGGTTGGAGCTGTTGCAGGCGCAATCGGAGACAAAGTGTCACTGGGGTTTCTGGAGGCCACTGAAGAGCAGGTCGAAGCGCATCTGGACACGCATCTGTTCAAGTTGCCATCGGAAGATACCGCCAGCCGCGCCATCGTTGAGCAGATGAAGCGAGACGAGGCGCAGCATGCTCAAACGGCCAGGGCGTTGGGTGCCGGGACGCTGCCAAGACCGCTACAGGCGCTGATGCGAGTCTCTGCCAAAATCATGACGGCAACAGCTGCGAAAATCTAGCTGCGGCACAGCCACTCAGCACGAGCCAACCGAGCAATTTTCGTAACATCTTTTCGCTGAAAGCCTTTGAATACAGAGGCTAGGCGCAATAAAATGCTCTTATCGAGATGTGCGCTTTTGACCGCCTAGCCCATATTCTGTAAGGCATTCGTGGAAAAGCCGTAAATCAGGCCTCATTGTTTTGACTACGGCGTTTCGGCAGAAGCTGCATCACAGCGCGTCGCGCTTCACTGGACATTGAGCCCCAACTCGCAATCTCATCGAGCGTGCGGGCACAGCCAACGCAAAGCCCGTCGCCAGGTTCGATAATGCAAATCTGGACGCACGGCGAAGCCGCTTCCCCGACATGCGCATCGACTCCAAACAAATCGCGAAAACTCATACTGCCGTCATAATTTGGTGTCGATTATCCGCCGAACATTGCCTGTCGTTGCGGCAGCGAAAGACTCAGCCGTCATGCCTCGTACTGACGCCAATAGCACGCCAATCTGAGGCAGAAACACCGGGCTGTTGCGCGCACGCGAGCCCATCGTACCCAAAAAGCTTGGCGGAATATCGGGGGCGTCTGTTTCCACGACAATATTATCAAGCGGAACATCATGCAGCAGCGCCCGCACCCGTAGCGCCTGGGGGAAAGTGGCCGTACCGCCAAAGCCCAGGCAAAAGCCCAGCTTCACAAACTCTGCGGCTTGCTGCGCGCTGCCGTTGAAAGCATGGGCAAAACCCCCACGCACTTTGACCCGCCGCAAGTGCTTCAAGATTTGATCCTGACTGCGTCGAACGTGCAGTGACACCGGTAGATCGAAGTCGCGGGCCACTTTCAACTGCTCGGAGAAGAACCACTCCTGTTCTGACTGATTGAACTCCGGAATGAAGAAATCGAGTCCAATTTCTCCAATCAAGTCCGGTTTCTCATCTTCAACCCAATGGCGCAACAAGGCAATGTGCTCGCGTGAAGAGCAACCCCCAGGACCGGAAACCCACAGCGGATGAATTCCGTAACCCGTCAGGCACGCATAGCGCTCCCGTGTCACTTTGGCTTGCGCAAAATGATCAACGTGACCCGGCAGGTTGATGATTGCCTCCACGCCTCCGGCACGCGCGTGCGCCACGACTTCATCGCGATCTGCGTCGAATTCCGGCGAGTCAAGATGGCAGTGACTGTCGATCCACACCGAAGTTATGCCGCACGTTTCGCGGCGAGAGCACGATTCACGCGCGAGAGCGGCGCTCGACCCAGCGCCTCCGAAATGAACTGGCCCGCCGCGCACACTTGGGCGAGGTCAATCCCCGTCGTAATGCCCATCCCATGGAGCATGTAGAGCACATCTTCGGTCGCGACATTACCCGTAGCACCCCTGGCGTAAGGGCACCCGCCGAGGCCGGCGACGCTGGTGTCGAACGTGCTCACACCCAGTTCAAGACAGGCCAGCACGTTCGCGCACGCCTGTCCGTAAGTGTCGTGAAAGTGTCCGGAAATCTGGGCCAGTGGAAACACTCGGGCAGCCGCCTCAAACACCGCTGACGCGAGCGCAGGCGTGCCAACACCGATCGTGTCCGCGATGCCGATATCGTCGCAACCGAGATCCGCGAAGCGCAACACACAATCGACAACCGATGCAATCGACACCTCCCCCTGATAAGGGCAGCCAAGCGCGCACGAGACCGCTGCGCGCACGCGGATGCCGTTCGCCTTCGCCGCCTCCGCGACGGGCCGAAATCGCTCGATGCTCTCAGCAATCGAACAATTGATGTTCTTCTGTGAAAACGCCTCGGACGCCGCACCGAAAATCACCACCTCGTCGGCCCGCGAGGCTAGCGCGCCTTCAAAGCCTTTCAAGTTGGGTGTCAGCACTGAATAAATTACGCCCGGTTTGCGCGTAATTCCCGCCATCACTTCAGTCGAAGTTGCCATCTGCGGCACCCATTTGGGTGATACGAATGACCCGCATTCGATGTTTCGGAAACCGGCATCACTCAGGCGATTAACCAGTTCGATCTTGACCGACGCTGGCACGTCCTGCTTCTCGTTCTGCAGGCCGTCGCGAGCTCCGACTTCGACGATGTGGACGTGCCGTGGATACTTCATAACCACCTCAATATCCTACGTTGGGATCAACGATTCCGGAAACAGCCTCGCCGCGATCCATCGCCGAAATTTTGGCGACGATCTGTGCGCACGCATCCTTGACCGGTGTCGTGGCTGCGATGTGCGGCGTCACGATCACGCGTGGATGTGTCCAGAAAGGATGATCCCTGGGCAAAGGCTCTTCGTTAAACACATCAAGAAGCGCCCCGCGAAGTTGCCCGCTCGCGAGCGCCGCCACGACATCCGCATCTACCAGATGACCGCCACGTCCAGCGTTCACAAGAAAAGCGCCACGTGGAAGCTGCGCAAGGGTCACAGCGTTAACGATGCCTTTCGTTGATTCGGTAAGCGGCAGCGCCGAAACCAGCACGTCGCAACCGGAAAGAAACGTCGGCAGTGAGTCGTGCCCAGCAAAGGTCAATACGTTCTCAATCTCGCGCTTCGAGCGTGACCACCCGCGTACCGAATAACCGAACGCTGCGAGCTTCGTCGCTACGGTCCCGCCCATTTCGCCAAGACCCATGACGCCTACCGTCGGTCGTTGCACATTGCCTCGATCTTCGTGCTGTTGCCAACGAATCGCCCGCTGCTGTGCGTGATAAACGTGCATATGACGCTGATGATAAATCACGCCGTAAATGGCATACTCGGCCATCTGCTGCGCCATGCCGGCGTCCTCAAGCCGGACAATCGGCATGTGAGCAGGCACCGCGTGCATGGCGAGGATTGCGTCGACACCCGCGCCGTAATTGATCACGGCCTTCAAGCCCGGTTGCCGCGCAAAGAGTTCCGCTGGCGGCTTCCAGCCGACAACGTAGTCGCACGGTTCATCCGACGGCCACGCAAAATATTGCCAGTCCGGCTGATGTTTTTTCAGCTCGACAATGATGCCGGGGACAATATCGAGACCGGTGGACTGAACGAGAATTTTCATGCGCTTACGTTGGTTTCGGATGAAGTAAGCGCGACCAGTTCCGCGCCTTCCTTCACCTGTTCTTTTGCCGTGAAGTAAATCGCTTCGACCACGCCGTCCAGTGGCGCAACGATGGTGTGTTCCATCTTCATCGCTTCCATGATGATGAGCGGTTGCCCTTTTTTCACAGTGTCTCCCACCGCAACCAGCACGCTCACCACAGAGCCCGGCATCGGCGCGGTCAGGTGTCCACCATGAGGTTCGTCCGCTTCTGGCGCTGCGTAGCGATCCACCGCATCAAATTCATAGCGCTCGCCCGCAAGCAGCACTACGCGGTGGATCCCGGAGCACAGAACTCGCGCCGTCAGCTGCGTCTCACCGAGCGTTAAGGTAATGCGCTCGACGTCAATCCGTGCCACCGCGCAGGGCTTGCTATTCGGCAAATTCAACATAAATCCCGCACCACTGGCCACGATGCCGACCTGATACCGGGCTTCGCCCTGCGAATACTCAAAGTCGATGCTGCTGTCGGGCTGGTTCGGCCAGAACGCATCAGCCAAAGCCCACGGCGACGAGGGCTCACCGGAAAATCGCGAAGCGGCGCGGCCTGCGTCCCGTGCCGTCGACCACTCCACCAGTGCGCAAGCCGAAAGCGCAGCGTCTGTCGGCGCGGGAAGCGGCGGCAACAAATCACCGGCGTAGCGCCCGATAAATCCGGTATCAATGTCGCCTGCAGCAAATGCCGGATGACGTGCGACGCGCTGCAAAAACTCCACGTTGTTCGTAAAGCCCACCACGGCATACTCGTCAAGCGCCAGCGCTAACCGTTGCAATGCCTGTTCGCGGTTCTCGCCATGCACGATGAGCTTCGCGATCATAGGATCGTAGTTGGGCGAGATTTCGTCGCCCTCGCGCACACCAGTGTCAATGCGGACTAAGTCGCTCGTCGTCGGCGTTCGCAGCAAATTGATCGGCCCGGTCGCGGGCAAAAACTGGTTGCGCGGGTTCTCGGCGTAGACACGCGCTTCGAATGCGTGGCCGCTAATGTGCAGCTCCTCCTGAAGCTTTGGCAGCCGCTCGCCTGAGGCAATGCGCAGCTGCCACTCAACCAGATCAAGCCCGGTGATCATTTCCGTGACGGGATGCTCGACCTGAAGACGAGTGTTCATCTCCATGAAATAGAAGCGGCCCGACGTCGCGAAATCATGCTCGGCGATGAATTCCACGGTGCCAGCGCCAACGTAGCTCACGGCCTTTGCCGCCGCGACCGCCGCCTCACCCATTTGCCGACGTCGCGCTTCGGTCATTCCAGGCGCTGGGGCTTCTTCCATCACCTTCTGGTGACGCCGCTGCAACGAACAGTCACGCTCAAACAGGTAAACGCAATGTCCCATCTCGTCAGCGAACACCTGGATCTCGATGTGACGCGATCGCTGCAAATAGCGCTCAATGAGGACGTTGTCATCGCCGAACGAATTCTTCGCTTCACGTTTGGCAGACGCCAGCGCGGACGCAAACTCGCCCTCGCTCCCTGCGACCTTCATGCCTTTGCCGCCGCCGCCTGCGCTCGCCTTGATGAGCACCGGGAAACCGATACGCTTCGCCTCGTTGGCGAGCAGCGTCTCGTTTTGATCAGCGCCGTGATAGCCGGGGACAAGCGGTACGCTTGCTCGCTCCATTAACCGCTTGGATTCGGCTTTGAGCCCCATCGCCTCTATCGCAGCCGGTGGTGGCCCGATGAATACGATACCGGCATCGGCGCACTGCTGCGCAAACGCCACGTTTTCCGAAAGAAAGCCATAGCCCGGGTGCACGGCCTGAGCGCCTGTGCGCTTTGCAATTTCGAGCACCTTGTCGCCGCGCAGGTAGGAATCTTTGGGCGCTGCTCCGCCAAGATAATGTGCTTCATCACACGCAGTCACGTGCATGGCGTTACGGTCTGCATCCGAAAAAACAGCAACCGTCTGAATGCCCATGCGCCGTGCGGTTCGCGCGACGCGAACAGCGATCTCGCCGCGATTGGCAATCAGTATTTTGGTGAACATCTGATTATTCCCTGATCCACGACGGTTTGCGCTTTTCTAGAAAAGCGCGAATGCCTTCTTTCGCTTCGGGGGTTGAGCGAATCTGCGCGATGCGCTCAACGGTGTCTTCCATCAGCTCGTCGTCGATGGATTTCTGTGAAACGGCCTGAATCAGATTCTTTGCGGCTTCGATGGCCTTCGGGCTGTTGGCAAGCAGCGCGGTGCAGAGCCCGGCAATCTGCTCATCCATTGCGTCCATGCTCGAGGCGAGATCGTGCAGTAGACCGATACGAAAAGCTTCAGCTGCCGTAAAGCGCTCGGCCGTAACGAAATAGCGATGCGCATAGCGCGCGCCAATCGCCTCAATTACGTACGGGCTGATGACAGCCGGGATGATGCCGAGCTTCACTTCAGACAACGCGAACTGAACGTCCGCGACCCCGATGGCAATATCAGCCGCCGCGACGACGCCGACGCCGCCTCCATACGCATTACCCTGAACGCGCGCAATCACCGGCTTTGGGCAGGCGTAAATGGCGTTAAGCATCAGCGCAAGTTCGCCCGCATCCTCGCGATTTTGATCTTCGTCGTAGTCCGCCGCACGCTTCATCCAGTTGAGATCAGCCCCTGCGCAAAAGCTCTTGCCTTCAGCCGCGATCACGATGACGCGAACGCTGTTGTCTTCGCCGAGATCGCGAAATGCCTCGATGATTTCGCGAATCATGACTTCGTCGAATGCGTTGTGAACCTCAGGTCGGTTCATCGCAATCATGGCAACGCCGCGGGCGTCGCGTTCAATTTTGATGGTGTTCATTGCATTACATCCGGAAGACGCCGAACTTGGTATCTCGTATCGGTGCGTTCAAACTCGCTGATAAGCCCAACCCAAGCATGCGACGCGTATCGGCGGGGTCGATGATGCCGTCGTCCCACAGGCGGGCTGTAGCGTAATACGGGTGACCTTCGCGTTCGTACTTCTCGGTAATCGGCGCTTTGAAAGCGGCCTCTTCATCTTTGGACCAACTGCCGCTCTTCGCTTCAATGTTGTCGCGCTTGACCGTTGCCAAAACGCTTGCCGCCTGCTCGCCACCCATCACGCTGATGCGCGCATTCGGCCACATCCACAAGAATCTCGGCGCGAACGCGCGGCCACACATGCCGTAGTTACCGGCACCAAAGCTGCCGCCAATGATCACGGTGAATTTCGGTACGTTGGCGCAGGCGACCGCCGTCACCATCTTTGCACCGTTCCTCGCGATGCCTTCGTTTTCGTATTTACGACCGACCATAAAGCCGGTGATATTTTGCAGGAAAACGAGTGGAATTTTTCGCTGACAGCAGAGCTCTATAAAGTGCGCGCCCTTGAGCGCCGATTCTGAAAACAGTACGCCATTATTGGCGATGATGCCGACAGGCATGCCGTGGATTCGTGCAAAACCAGTCACCAGGGTCGTGCCGTAGCGCGGTTTGAACTCGTCGAAATCGCTGGCGTCGACGATGCGTGCGATAACTTCGCGGACATCGAATGGTTTACGCGTATCGACAGGAATCACTCCGTACAACTCATGAGAATCAAACAGAGGTTCGGCGCTCTCCGTCATCGCCAGTTGAGTCGGCTTGATCGTGTTCAGATTGGCCACTGCCTGGCGCGCGAGACCCAGCGCGTGTGCGTCGTTTTGCGCGAGTTGATCGGCAACGCCGGAAAGGCGAGTGTGAACGTCGCCGCCACCCAGATCCTCCGCTGTCACTATCTCACCAGTCGCGGCCTTCACCAGCGGTGGCCCCGCGAGAAAGATCGTGCCCTGATTCTTCACGATGATGGATTCATCACTCATCGCCGGCACGTACGCACCCCCCGCCGTGCATGAGCCCATGACCACGGCGATTTGCGCGATGCCCGCGGCGCTCATCGTGGCCTGGTTGAAGAAGATACGCCCGAAGTGGTCGCGATCCGGAAACACTTCGTCCTGATTCGGCAAATTCGCGCCGCCGGAGTCGACCAGATAAATGCACGGCAAATTGTTCTGCGCCGCGATCTCCTGCGCGCGCAAATGCTTCTTCACCGTCAACGGATAATAGGTACCGCCCTTAACCGTCGCGTCGTTGGCGACGATCACGCACTCGCGACCACTCACGCGACCGACGCCCGTGATGATGCCTGCGCCCGGGGACTCGTTGTTGTACATCTCAAAGGCGGCAAGCCCGGAGAGTTCGAGAAACGGTGAACCCGGATCAAGCAAAAATTTCACACGATCACGGGGAAGCAGCTTGCCGCGACCGGTGTGCTTTGCGCGCGCTGCTTCGCCACCACCCAGCGCCGTGACTGCATGCTTCGCACGCAAATCGTCAACTAGCGACTGCATCGCCTGTCGCGACGCGAGCACGCTGGCGTCGCGTGGATTCAGTCTGGATTCAAGCGTAGGCATTTAATACTTCCACGCGCCCTTGGTAATCCACGCCTCCAGCATCGGCAACCGATCCGCACCCCAGAATTGCTCACCATCAACAATGAAAAAGGGCGAACCGAAAATGCCTTTGGCAATCGCGGCTTCCACGTTCGCTTTAAGTTTGTCCTTGATGTCGTCCAACTGTGTCGCCGCGACGACTTCGTCAGCACTGTAGCCAAGCCCTGCGGCGATGTCGCCAATGACATCGAGCTTGCTGATGTCGCGATCACCACGAAAGAAGGCGCGGTAGAGTTCGCGCGTAAATTTCTTCGCATGCGCTGGATGCTTCTCCTGCATCCAGAGCACGGCGCGCGCGGGATTTTGCGTGGCGATGGGAAACGCGCTCGGGGCTTTGTACGGAACGCCGTAAAACGCGGCGCTGCGTCGGAAATCATTTTCCGAATACGGCCCCTTCATCGGTGCCATCGTGAGTGGTTGCCCCCCGGTAGCTTTGAACACGGCACCCAGCAAAATCGGATGCCAGTTCACCGCGCGATTCACGCGCAGCCCAAGTTCTTCAATCATCTCGGCAGCGAGATAACCATATGGTGACGAGAAGTCAAAGTAAAAATCAATTGCACCGGCCATGTACTGTCCCTCTAGATTTCGTAAGCCCCGGACGCGAGGCCACGGCCGATCAGTATTTTTTGAATGTCGCTCGTGCCTTCGTAAATCTGGCACACGCGAACATCGCGATAAATCCGCTCGACGGGGAAGTCATTCACGTAACCGTAGCCGCCATGAATCTGGATCGCGTCGGAGCAAATTCGCTCGGCCATTTCGCTCGCGAAAAGCTTTGCCATCGCCGCCTGCGTGAGGCACGGTTGCCCCGCGTCTTTGAGGCTTGCGGCGTGATGGATGAGCTGCCGCGCAGCTTCGATTTGTGTGGCCATATCGGCCAGTTTGAACTGCACTGATTGATGCTCGAAGATCGGTTTGCCAAAAGCCGAACGATCATTGGCGTACCTGAGGGCGGCCTCAAACGCGGCACGCGCCATGCCCACGCTTTGCGACGCAATCCCGATGCGGCCGCCCTCAAGCCCGGCGAGCGCAATCTTGTAGCCCGCGCCTTCGTCCCCGATGCGCAGTGACGCTGACACGCGGCAATTTTCAAACAGAATCTGTGCCGTGTCGCTGGAATGCTGACCGAGTTTCTCTTCGATGCGGGCGACGGTGTATCCCGGCGTTTTTGTCGGCACGATGAACGCGCTGATGCCGCGCTTGCCAGCCGCTTTGTCGGTCACCGCCATCACAATCGCCACGTCGGCGTTCTTGCCTGAGGTGATGAATTGTTTGACGCCGTTCAATACGTAGTGATCGCCGTCGAGCGTTGCCTTGGTGCGCAGGTCAGCGGCGTCCGATCCGGCGTGCGGCTCGGTCAAACAGAACGCGCCCAGCATTTCGCCTCGCGCGAGCGGCACCAGCCAATCGCGCTTCTGCTCTTCATTGGCGAAGCTCATCATGATTGAGCAGACGGGGCAGTTGTTGACGGACACAATCGTGCTCGTGCCGCCGTCGCCCGCCGCAATTTCTTCGAGGATGATGGCAAGCGAGGTGTAGTCGAGACCCGCGCCGCCGTATTCATCGGGCACCGCGATGCCGTAGCAACCGAGCTCTGCCAGACCCTTCAGCTCTGCGGCCGGAAAAGTGTGTGCTTTGTCCCATTCCGCCGCTTTCGGCGCAATTTGCTCCTGCACGTACGCGCGCACGCTGTCACGCACCATGCGTTGGTCTTCGCTTAGCACCATCTCACCACCACTTATTTGCGCTCCAAAATTTCAACGGGCTGTTCAGCAGCTTTCCAGGCGGCGAATCCACCGCTCATGTGCGCGACATTGGTCAGTCCCATGTCCTGAAACATTTTTGCTTCGAGCGCTGAGCGCCATGCGCCAGCACAGTAAAGCACGAAGCGTTTGCCGCTGGCATACACCGGCTTGTGATACGGGCTCGCCGGGTCAATCCAGAATTCATTCATGCCGCGCGGCGAGTGCATTGCGCCGGGGATTTTGCCATCGCGCCAGAGTTCTCGGACATCGCGAATGTCGACGATTACGGTGTCCGGATCGTTCATCGCGGCGCGCACTTCTCCGAGCGAGAGCGTAGTGATTTCTCGTTCGGCGGCAGCGACGAGTTCGAGGGCGCTACGCATGATTTTGAGGCGTGAACAACACAAGCAGCTTTAGCCTGTAATCAAGCTCACATTGAGGTAACAAGGACAAATTGGCTAAAGTCGATTTCATACGATTTTCTGCGTTAGCCCCGATGTGGCGGCAGTTTCAGCATAAAGCTGTATCTTTCAAGCGAGGCGTTACCAGGGAATCAAAGCCCCCGTGTTGTCGTAAAGACCGCCGTGCAGATCGGATGCTTTGTCAATCACATGACGCATGCCGGCAACGCTCTCGGTGGGGGTGAGTGACGCCTGAGGGCCGCCCATGTCGGTGCGCACCCAGCCCGGATGCAGCGCCAGCACGCGGACGCCTTTTTTTCCAAGCTCAAGCGACGCCGCTTTCACTACCGCGTTCAGCGCGGCCTTGCTTGCGCGATAAGCAATGCCCGAGGCGCTGCTCATCGTCGAAATTGAGCCCATGCGGGACGACATGAAAACCATTGCGCCGCGCGTGCGCGCCACGTTGTCGGCGAATGCAAGCGTCAAGCGCAGCGGCCCAAGCACGTTGGTGCGCATGACCAGGTCGAAATCTTCCGTCGGCATATCGGTCAGGCCGTCAGTGCGCGGACCATACACGCCCGCGTTGCAGATCATGACGTCGATGGAGTCGTCCTTGAGCCTCGCAGCGAGCGAATCTATGGAGCTTGAGGTGCTGGTGTCGAGCGCCTCGATGCGCACGCCTACGCGGCGAAGTTCTGCCGCCTCGGCCGGACGGCGGCTAGTAGCGATGACGTCATAGCCATCAACTGCGTACTGTTTCGCAAATTCAAGCCCGAGGCCGCGATTGGCTCCGAGCACTAGTACAGTTTTCGCCATCTTGCTTTTCTTTCCATGTAGGAGCGGCTACGCCGCGGCCCCACGCGTTCATCTCTATCGCGGGTACGTCAAAAGTGGGTCGCGGCAGAGCCGTCCTACATCACATCACATCATCTCAATGGCCATGGCGATGCCTTCACCGCCGCCAATGCAGAGCGCCGCTACGCCTTTTTTGCCACCAGTTTTTTTCAGCGCGCCGATGAGCGTGACAATGATGCGAGCGCCGGACGCGCCGATGGGATGACCCAATGCGCAGGCGCCGCCGTGAATATTCACCTTGTCATGCGGGATGTCGAATTCTTTCATCGCGGCCATCGTGACGGTAGCGAATGCTTCGTTGATTTCGAACAGGTCAACATCTTTAGCCGTCCAGCCAGTTTTCTTGAACACATTGTTGATCGCGCCAACCGGTGCCGTGGTGAACCATTCGGGTTCCTGACTATGCTCGGAGTGGGCGACGATTTTGGCGATGGGCGTCAGGCCAAGTTCGTTGGCTTTTGAGAGCTTCATCACCACCAGTGCCGCTGCGCCGTCGGAGATGGATGACGCGTTCGCCGCCGTGATCGTGCCGTCTTTGGTGAAGGCGGGTTTCAGGCCGGGAATCTTGTCGAGCTTGGCTTTGGGCGGTTGCTCGTCGATCTCGATTACGGTGTCGCCTGCACGACCTTTGACCGTGACCGGAGCTACCTCCCACGTGAACGCACCGCTGGCTGTCGCGGCCTTGGCGC
The DNA here is from genome assembly GCA_043753585.1 of Burkholderiales bacterium. Taxonomy (GTDB): domain Bacteria; phylum Pseudomonadota; class Gammaproteobacteria; order Burkholderiales; family Casimicrobiaceae; genus Casimicrobium. Next base: position 1,931 of record JAYUWL010000111.1, on the reverse strand, counting down.
GCTCGGTCGACGCAATCGCAAACGCATCCTGTGATTCCCGCGTGAATTCGTACTTCTTGACGCAGTTTTCAGCGTGTACGCCCATCGCTTTGTGGTCGTAGGCATCTTCCAGACCATCGGTGGCCATATGGTCCAGCATTTGCACCGCGCCATAGCGATAACCAGCGCGGGATTTTGGCAACATGTGCGGCGCATTGGTCATCGATTCCATACCGCCGGCAACCACAATGTCGCGCGTTCCGGCCATGATTTCGTCATGCGCCAGCTGCGCGGCTTTCATGCCGGAGCCGCACATTTTGGTGAGCGTCACGGCAGCGGTGCCCTTGGGCAAACCGGCCTTCAGCGTGGCCTGCCGTGCAGGTGCCTGGCCCTGACCGGCGATCAGGCAGTTGCCCATGATCACTTCTTCAATTTGCTCGGGCTTCAATCCGGCGCGCTCAACGGCGGCCTTGATCGCAACTGCGCCAAGGTCGGAGGCGGACAGCGAAGCGAAGTCCCCCATCATTCCGCCCATGGGCGTACGCACTGCACTAACGATTACTACGGGATCCGACATGATGTTCTCTCCAGAAATTTTTTGATTGCGTTTTTTGCTTGTGACAAGCTTAATGAGTCAAACCCTTCAAGGACGGCGGCCGATCCATTTGCTCCATTGTGACGCAAATGCGCCAATGACGCCGCCCACTACCGCAGCCAGGGTAATGCCTGCGATGGACAGCCTTGTGGCGCTCATGGCGATCGCCAGAGCAGCCGCACCTATCAATATTTGCAGAAATAGCTTTCCCTTTGCTGACCAGGGCCGATTTTGCAAGGCGATCGCCATACCGAACCATGCCAGCGCAACGCCCAGCCAGATCAACAGGCGACCGGGCATCGGCAGCGCAGGATAAGCCAGCATGCCCGAAATCATCAGGAAAAAGCCCAGCAACATCCAGTGGTTTCTCGTCATCGTCGACTTCTCACACCTCAATGCCTTCACCGGCACGCGACTCGATTGCCGCCAACGCCTTGGCCGACACCTCGCGGATGTGTTCCGGCCCGGTCAAATCAATGTGCAAATTGCGCAGCAAACCGTCTTCCAGCCCATACACACAGCCATGAATCGCAAGCGCCTGCCCGCGCGACCAGGCGTCCCGCACGACAGTCGTACGGGCAACGTTGACCACCTGCTCCGCTACATGCAGCTCGCACAACTTCCGCAGTTTGCTGTCGCGATCGGGCAGCGCATCGATACTCGGTCGGTGCCGCTCAAGCGTGTCACGCACATGTTGCAACCAGTTGTCCGACACGCCCAGCCGTTCGCCGTCAAACGCCGCTGCGACGCCGCTGCAGCCGTAGTGCCCGACTAACAGCACCTGCTTCACCTTCAAAATTTCGACTGCAAAATGAAGAACGGACAGGCAGTTCAGATCGGTGTGAACAACGACGTTGGCCACATTACGATGCACAAAAACTTCCCCAGGCGGCAAGCCAATAATCTGGTTCGCCGGGACCCTCGAATCTGAGCAGCCGATCCACAAATATTGCGGTGCCTGCTGATGTTTCAACCGCTCAAAATATTGCGCATCGTCCGCCAGCACTGAAGCAACCCAGGCGCGGTTGTTGGAGAATAATTTTTCGAGACTGGCTTGGGGCAAGGGTTTGCTCTGTTTCGCTACTTGGTTTCGTTGTAAAGCTCGCGCCCGATCAACATGCGGCGCACTTCGCTGGTGCCAGCGCCAATTTCGTAGAGTTTGGCGTCGCGCCAGATGCGACCAGTCGGATAGTCGTTAATGTAGCCGTTACCACCCAACGCCTGAATCGCTTCGCCCGCCATCCAGGTGGCTTTCTCAGCGCAATAGAGGATTACCGCCGCAGCGTCCTTGCGGCTAACCTGTCCGCGATCACACGCCTGCGCGACGGCGTAGAGGTAGGCGCGCCCGGCCGAATAG
>JAYUWL010000110.1:0-5442 GCA_043753585.1 Burkholderiales bacterium | reverse complement strand
GCAAAACTGATCAATGCCTTAACGTGAAATTTGCAACGACTCATACTGGCTTCTCCTTGAAATTACGGTTGGACTAACGCTCGAAACGCTTACTTCTTCGCCTTGGCAGCGGGCTTTTTGGCAGGTTCCTGCTGGACCGCTGCGGGCTTGATCAGTGCGTCAAGATTCTTTTCCATGGCGTCATGAATCGGCCCCTTGAACGCGGCCATCAGAAAACCAAGCTTGACATGAATATGCAGCTCCTTGTGGCTGACTGCGAGTGTGCCGTTGATGCCGCCGCGCGTAAAGTGGAGAGTGTCATCGGTCCAGCTGGATTTGAGCTGATAATCTTTCTCCAGTTTGCTGGCAATTTTCTCGGCCATCTTTTTCGCGTTTGGCAGCGTGCTGTGGTGCGCGCGTTTGATCGAAATTTCAGACATCGTTTCCTCCTGTTTGAGATCTGTGCACTATTGTCGCCGCATGAATCCCCGGCCGCAATCCGCCCTCAAGTACGCTGATAGGGCAGAAAAAGGGAAACGAGCAGAAATCCGGTCATCAATTCGAGTAAAACAAGTCAATAGGACTGAACAAGACTACGCACTTCATGATTCACAATTCGTTCGCGCAACTTTATGGACGCACAGGCTTACTGACTATAGCCCTTGCATTGGCGGGCTGCGCGCAAATGCCGACGCCGACCACAGTTTCGTCAACGACGACCGGCAGCGCGACCGCCAACGACACATTTGCACCGCCTAATGATCCCGCGAACCCCGCCTGGCGCCCAGTTAATCTTCGATTCAAAACAGCCACTGAATATTCACTTCGCGAGATTGACGGCAGGTCCTGCATTCGCGGAGTTGCCAAAGCAGCATGGTCGTTGTGGGTGGCCGATGTGCCTGCCGCAATGGCAAGAGCGACGACGCTTTCCTGGAGCTGGCACGTACCCGCGCTGATAGCGGATGCCGACAATTTGATCCCTGGCAAGGATGATGCGCCGGCGCGCGTGGTGGTTGCGTTCAAAGGCGACCGCAACAAGCTGGATGCGGCGGACCGCGCGACCATGAGCCTTGCCAAGGCGCTGGGGGGCGTTGAGTTGCCGTTCGCAGCCATTCAGTACATCTGGGAGGGCAAAGCCGCGTCGGAGACGATCATCCCGAACGGCAACATCGGACGGATTCAAAAACTTGTGGTCAGGAGTGGGACCGCCGGGCTGTCCACCTGGGTTTCATTCACCCGCGACGTGCGTGCGGATTTCCGTCGCGCATTTCCGGGGGAGGAGCCGGGCGATATCGAAAGCGTTGGGCTGATGACGGATACGGATACCCTTGGCGGCAGCGCTGAGGCGTGCTATTCGGACATTGTGTTGCGTTAGTTTTGCTGGCCGTCAGTCCAGCTTCGCGCCTGATATTTTCACCAGCTCGGCCCACTTGAGTTGATCTGCAGCGAGCTGCTTTGCGAAGTCGTCAACGCTTCCACCCGCCGGCAAATATCCCTGTTCGAGCAATTTGGCACGTGTCGCGGGTTCCTGCATGGCCTTGTTCGCCTCCGTGTTGATACGCTCCAGCACGGCGCGTGGCGTACCCGTCGGCGCAACCCAGCCTTGCCAGCCGGTTACCTGAAATTTTGGATAACCTGCCTCTGAGGTCGTGGCCGTATCGGGCAACGCGGGATGCCGGGTATCGGTCGTCACCGCGAGTGCCTTCAGCTTGCCCGCCTTGATTTGTGAAAGCCCTACGCTGATCGCGTCGCACATCAGATCAATGGGGCCACCAAGCAAATCCTTCACCGCGTCTGCGCTGCCCTTGTACGGCACATGCACAATCTTCAGACCGTAGCTCGAATTCAGCAGTTCCAGCGCGAGGTGCGGCACGCCCCCATTGCCACCCGATCCGAAATTCAGTTTGCCCGGATTGGCTCGCGCGTATTCGACCAGATCCTTCATTGAATTGAACGGCGAATCTGCACGTACCATGACCGCGAGCGGCAAGTTCACCAGCTGAATGACTGGCACCAGATCCTTCATGGGTGCAAAACTCATCTTGCTGTACAGCGCCGGATTGATGCTCATCAGCGCGATGTTGGTATGCAACAGGGTGTAGCCGTCGGGCGCGCTTTTGGCGGCGGCATCACCGGCGATGTTGCTACCCGCGCCTGGTTTGTTTTCGATGATGATGGGTTGGCCCCACTGTTCACTGACGCGCTGGCCGACGATACGCGCGAGCACATCGAGCCCACCGCCCGCAGGAAAGCCAACAAGAAGTTTCACCGGCCTGGCTGGATAACCCTGCGCAGCGGCAGCAGAAATCGTTATCGCCATCGCACTGATTGCAAGCAGTTTTCGCATCGTAGTCTCCGTAAGTCGGTGTCGTTAGCGGCATTCGAATTTCTGATGTTAGTACTCAGGACAGCCATTGTGCTCATAGCGTTCACCCGTGCAGGCCGGTTTCGCTATACCGTCGTAGCCGCCGCAACAACAAAGCTGTCGGCGAAAAATTCCTCCTCGGGCAGTCCGCACTTCGACACGAAGTCCGCATGCGCTGAGTCCACCACGATCGGCGCGCCGCAGGCATAAACCTGATGCGCAGAAAGATCAGGGAAATCCGCAATCACCGCGCGATGAACGAAGCCCGTTCGCCCGTGCCAGTCATCTTCCGGCAACGCGTCGCTGACGACGGGAATATAGGTGAACTGCTGCGGAAACTTCTGTGCCCATGCGCGCGCCAAGTGATCGAGATACAGATCTTTGGGACGGCGTCCACCCCAATACAGCGTGACTTGACGCTTGATTTCGCCGTGAATCATGTGTTCAACAATCGCCTTGATTGGCGCGAAACCCGTTCCGCTGGCGACCATGACAATAGGTTTATCTGAATCTTCACGCAGAAAAAACGAGCCATGCGCACCCTCAAATCGCAGAATGTCGCGCACTTTCAACACCGATTCAGTGACGCCAAATACGCGATCGGTAAACAGACCGCCCGGCAGGTGCCGAATGTGCAGTTCGATCAACGTGTCATCATGCGGCGCATTTGCCATCGAGAAACTGCGTCGCTTGCCATCCTTCAGCAGGAATTCAAGGTACTGCCCCGCGCTGTATTGCAGGCGCTCGTTAGCGGGCAGCTTGACGCGCATGATTGTCACGTCATCGACCACGCGATCCAGATGTTCAATACGGCACGGCAGCGTCTTCATCACCACGTCGCCGGCCTTGCGAACATCGCGAGCTTCGATGATCACCTCACCTTGCGGCTTCGCGACACAGAACAGGCATTTGCCCTGCTCACGTTCGAGCTCAGGCAGCGTCGTCGCCTGGTGCGGCCCATGTTCGACGGTGCCTGCGATGATGCGGCCTTTGCACGAACCGCATGCGCCGTTTTTGCAGCCATACGGGATCAGAAAGCCAGAGCGAAGCGCTGCTGACAAAATAGTCTCATCGGTGTCACACGTAAAAATGTGACCACCGGGTTCGAGCGTGATTTGAGGCATGGACTAAAAGCGTGAACTAGCGTGAAAAAACAAAAGCACAAATTGCTGCGGATAATGATCGTAGGCGCGGGCGATGTGGCTATACGCCTGACCACGCGTATCGGTCTTGACGAACGCGTGCGCTGGCTGGGTTTGGCGCGCAGCGCTGAAACTTCGGAAGCACTGCATCGGTCCGGAATTTTACCGATTGATGGCGATCTCGATGTTTTCCCCAGCCTCAAGCGCGCGGGCGCATTGGCACGCAGCGCGCATGCGGTACTGCATTTGGCTCCGCCACCGGGAGATGGCGCGGACGATCCGCGCATGAAGCGCTGGCTCGCTGCGTCAGCCACCCCAAGCAAACTGGGGCGTCATCCAACCGTGCGGCCACCGTCAGGTGCGATCAAGCGGCGCAGCGCAATTCGAAAGGTGAGGCCTCTGCGCAACGTCTACGTGAGCACGACTGGCGTTTACGGAGATTGCGCAGGCGAGCGGATCGACGAAACGCGGCGCGCACAACCGGCTAACGCGCGCGCGAAACGCCGCGTCGTGGCTGAATTACGATTGCGTGCATTCCGCGCCCGCCGCTTCACGATTCTTCGAGCACCGGGAATTTACGCAGCAGAGCGTTTGCCGATTGATCGCTTACGCGCAGGCACACCGGCGCTTGCTTCAGAAGACGACGTATTCACCAATCACATTCATGGCGACGATCTGGCGCTTGCAGTGTGGCTTGCCATATTTCGTGGGGGTGGTAACCGCGTGGTGAATGTCGTCGATGACGCTGAGCAAAAGATGGGGGATTACTTTGATCAGGTGGCCACGTCCGTTGGCCTGCCACGTCCGCCGCGACTGCCGCGCGCGCTCCTGGTGAGTGCCGTATCGCCCATGCTTTATTCGTTCATGAGTGAATCGCGACGCATCGACAATTCGCGAATGAAGCGAGAGTTGCGATTGCGCCTTAAATATCCAGTGCCTGCGACGCTGTTGCGTGAAATGAAGCCAGCGGCGGCGTTACAGCGATCTTTGCTATGACGTTCGTGCAAATCAAAGGCAAGCTCGATGCCTACGAGCGCCTGATTCGGCTCGACAAACCGGTCGGCTTTTTGCTGCTGATGTGGCCCACAGTATGGAGTCTGTGGATCGCCGCCTATGGCGCACCGGACGTTCGCTTCGTGTTCATTTTTGTGCTCGGAACGATCCTGATGCGCTCGGCCGGCTGTGCGATCAACGATTGGGCGGATCGAGAATTTGACGGCACGGTGAAGCGCACGGCGATGCGTCCGCTGGCATCGGGCGAAATCAGCGGGCGTGAGGCGTTGTGGGTTGGCGCGGCATGCGCGTTGGCCGCTGCTTTTTTGCTCGTGCCGCTCAACTGGCAAGCGCGGTTCTGGGCGCTACCCGCGCTCGCAGTCGCAGCGATTTACCCGTTCACCAAACGCTTCTTCGCCATCCCGCAAGCTATCCTCGGGCTAGCATTCAGCATGGGGATTCCGATGGCGTTCGCGGCGGTGCGCGGCGAAGTGCCTCCGCTCGTGTGGGTGCTCATGTCCGCGAATTTTTTCTGGGTTATGGCATACGACACAGAGTACGCGATGGTGGATCGCGACGACGACATTCGCATTGGCATCAAGACCTCTGCGCTGTTTTTCGGGAAGTTTGATCTGGTCGCCGTCGCCGTAAGCTACGCGTCCTTCGTTGGCATCATGGCGGGCGTGGGCGTGTGGCAGCAATTTGGAGTGCTCTACTTCGCCGGGCTTGCCCTTGCCGGGGTACTGGCGATAAACCACCTCTGGCTGATTCGGGGCCGTGATCGCCTGGCCTGTTTCGCGGCATTTCGCGGTAACAATCTGCTGGGTACCTGTGTGTTTGTGGGGGTTGCGCTCGATTATGCGGTGCGATTGAAGGCCTGGCCGAGGTGGTACTGACGAGTCCGCGGGCCTCCGCTCGATAGCAATAGCGACGGCAGATGAGCGCCCGCTTTGGTCAATCCCG
>JAYUWL010000109.1:0-16500 GCA_043753585.1 Burkholderiales bacterium | reverse complement strand
TAGGGGTTCTCGACTTTCTCAACAGCGGGCTTGCCGGGCTGGAAGGCCACCGGGGCGGGGGTGGCCTCCGGAGCTGGCGTCAGCGCGGGCGTTGCTGTTGGTGTTGGCGTGGCCGGCGTGCCAGCTGCGGCTGGCGAGGCGGGCGTCTGCGCCACCGCGACGAGCGGTAGCACCACCGCGCTCGACACCACCGACGCTAACGCAACGCTCGCCACCACTCGTTGCAATTTGAAAATATAGGATTTCATGGACACAGAGCTTTCCTTATCGCTGATTTGCTGGATCGCGCATAAGCGCAAATAATAGTTTAACGAATATATTATGCATCAATTGATATGACCTGTTGTATGACGTGTGACAACATGCGTTTAAATAGTCATCACCTTGTGCTTTTCTAATTAAGTGTGCGCGAATCGTTAGTTACCGCATCACTAAGCAAGGGTCGTGCTCGCACCGCGAAGGAGCAGGCGTTCGATGCTATTCAGAACCTGGAACCACGGCAAAAACTCGGCGAACAGCGCTCGGTCAGTCTCGTCTGGCTCAACACGGGTGGGCGCAGACAAACCAGGCGGCTGGCGGACGACATCGAAGATATTGCGCCAGCTGCGGGAGCCGTCGATGTTAACGAGGATTTGCCGCACTAAAGGCGTCGGTCGCATTTCGCGTCGCAAACCGGATTGATTATGAGTGAGAAGAAATGGTTGCCCACGATGGCCATCAATCACCTCTGCGAGGCTCTGGCCGGACGCCGGATGTGTTTCTCGCAGGAAAAAAGGCACCGAATCAAGGTGTCCATATTTGGCATGCGTGTCGCGATTGCGTGTAGCGAAGAAAGCGTGCAACACCAGATCGCCGCCGATCAGCTCTGCAATCGCTTCCTGTTCGCGTTGCGACTTCAAATCGAGAGCAGCAAGCTCTGGCAAATCATGTAACCAAGTGGATGGCGAGTAAGGCAGCCGACCGCGATGGACATCTGAAAAATACAAATGCAGGCCATTTTCGTCGGCAAACCACCGGTAGATTTCTTCCACATCATAAGCGCGGTCCTGTGCATGCAACAGTAGGTCGTAGAGTGCTGCGTCACCACCTTGATGCAAATCGGGGTGCAATTCAGCCGAACGTGCAAGCCAGTTCGTACGCGGCAATTTGGCGAGCAACCGCTTCGCCTGATCAATTTGATCGGCGTATGTCTCCGTCGCAGGCAATCGACGCAGAATCTCTTGCGCGTGATAGATACCGATTCGACCGATCTTGCCGTAGAGCAAAGCTGCCATCGCTCCGTCCACTGCCAGACAGGGCATCAGCGCCGCAAGGCCAGCCTCGGGCCTGGGCAGGTGATGCAGCACACCGACGCAATTGATAAAGTCAAACTCGCCGAGGCGCATCGCGGGCAAATCGAGCAGATTGCCCTGAATAAATTCGATTCCCTCCAACCCGCGCCGTTTTGCACGTGCGCGAGCAATGTCAATAGCAGCAGCGCTCAGGTCAAGATGAACCAGACGTGCGCGAGCAACACCGCGTTCTCGCAGCTGCTCGGCGATGAATATCGTGCCGTCACCGGTGCCTCCGCCCGCGACGAGCACCCTGAAGGCAGCATCAAATTTTCGCTCGCCACGGAAGCAATGATGATTAAGCAAATCAAGATCATCGAGCCAGGTGCCAATCAGGCGCTTGTCTTCGTCTGCAGGATCGCGCAGCGGATACGGCAGTGCTTCGTACTGTGCCGTAACCTGCGCTATCGTGTCTATAGTCACACTCTACTTGCCAATATGCCTGGCGAGAAAGGCCTCCACGCGGCGCGCAAAATCAAAGCGGTTTTCCTCTTTCAACCAGCCGTGACCTTCTTCTCGATACACCACCCATTCCACGGGTACCTTGTTCGCTAGCAGCGCGTCGCGCATACGCTCGCCGTGAACCAACGGCACCCGGTAGTCTTCGCCACCATAGGCCATTAACACCGGCGCCTTGATCTCGGCAGCACGTTTGAGCGGCGAGGCGCGCTCGACGAGTTCCTTGTCCTTGTCGGGATCGCCGATCATTTCGGCGAGGCGGTGTTTGGTGAAGTCGCTGTTCGAGATATCAGACCAACTCACGGTTAGCAGCAACTGCGGATCGGTCACGCCAACATAGTTGATTCCGCACTTGAACATCGCAGGCTCGCGCACCAACCCCATCAGCGCCGCGTAGCCGCCGTAGCTCGCGCCCATAATGCAGACACGAGTGGGGTCGACGATGCCTTTGCTGATCAGGTGTTTGACGCCATCGGTGACGTCATCCTGCATCGATTTTCCCCACTGCTTCCAGCTGGTTCGGTAGTGATGCCAGCCGTTGCCTGTGGTGCCACGAAAATTAGGCTGCAACACCGCGTAGCCGCGGCTCGCTAAAAACTGCGCGTTGTCGTCAAAACGCCACGTATCCCCGCGAACCCATGGGCCGCCGTGAACGTCTACGACCAGCGGGAGCATTTTGCGCTCGACCTTGGGCGGATACGTGACATAGGCCGGAATGCTGATTCCATCGCGACTTTCGTAGCGCCGGAACTCCCTCTCGCCCATACGTTCCGCCTTGAGCCATGGGGATGTAGCACCAACCTCCTCCAGTTTTCTATTGACCGGGTCAAACAGAAAATATTCGGCAGCCACCTTGTCCGAGGCTGAGCGCACCAGCAGCGAGGTCGTATCGGTCGTGCGGCTTAACCAGTTGAAACGGCCAGGCAACGTCGCATTAAGTGTCGCATTCCATCGCGACCATTGCTCGTCGAGCCAAACGTAGCTAGGCCTGTCGCCATTGATGGCAACACCGACCAGTTTCTTCAGTATGGCGTCAAAAATCAGTCCCTCGGTCACATCGTATTGGGGATTAGCGGCGACCAGATCGCCGAGCGCCCCGGTGGCAAGATTCAACGTAAAAATTGCCGCTTTATCTTCACCCGGCGCACGCGCTGAGACGTAGAGCACACCAGCCCAATCAAAAGCGAGCGGAGTGATACCGTCGCCAAGCTTCAGGTTCGCCTCATGCACCATCTTCCAAGGCCCGGTTGCAGTGGGTCTGATCCAGAGTCGCGCGAGTTCAGCCTTCTCAACCTGCACCGCGGCACGAGGAACACCGTTGCGATCCAGAACCCACGTGCCAACCCCACCCGGCGCATCAAAGGTCAGTAATTGCTTGGCCCCGGTGCGCGTATTGAGCCGGTAGACATCAACGTAGCGTTCGCTACGATCATTGGAAACGGCAAATATTTCGTCGCTGTCCCCCTCAATGCGGCTCAACATTTCGCTGTAACGGCGAACCGCAAAATTGTTGCCAATCAGCGTCCCGAGCGAGGCCGAAATTTCACGCGGTGCCTGACCATCGCGATCAATTGCGTATAGGCCACCTCCGCGTTGCTCGCCGAGACCGGCTTGAAAATCGGCGGTCGAATAAACAAGTCGCTTGTTGTTGACCCATCGAGGATTGGTAACGTCAGCCTTCGCGAACGCCGTGACGGCTACGCTCGACTTCCCTTTCAGGTCAACAACAACGAGGTTCTGGCGTCCATTGACAGGAGCGATTGCTGCCAGAAATTGGCCGTTGGGCGACAGCGCCGCACCGGAGAATTTCGAATGACGGAAAAAATCTTCGACAGGAATAACTTGCGCGCTGGCTGTCATTGGCAGAGCGAGAAACGCGAATACAAGAGTCGGGGCCGAACAAACAAGCCCGCAACAAACCCGGAGCAACCGCCTGAGCGGGTCTATCAATAACTTCATCATTTCTCCCTGTTCATCGACTGTCTCATCCGCCGCTTACCTTTGCCACCGCGTGCTGACCAGCCAGCCACGCCACACGTAACTGGAACCTGGCGAGATGAAGTCCAAATCCGTGTTTATGGATCATACTGCACGCAATCGAACACGCTTTCGCGAGAGGATGCGCGCCGCAACTTTGCAAAAAACGCCACACAAATAAACAAAGAGCCCGCGTCCTTGCGGAACACGAGCTTCTTGGGCCAACAGGCCAGTTCGTCTCAGCGCTGAGGCGCTAAGACCACATTACGCTTTACTTGAATTTGTACTCAAGTGCAGCGCGGTACGTACGGCCGCGTGGATCAACGTAGGTTGGGTCAAAGCCAACCTGGAAGTACGCGTTCTGCACCGTAAAGGGTGGGCTGCGATCCATGAGATTACGGACCCCGAGCTTTACTTTCAGATTCTTGATACCCGACCAGGTAAGCGCTGTGTCCCAGGTCTCGTAAGGTGACACCTCGCGCTTACCGCCTTGATCTTGATACGCGCTCTGCCAGTTGTAGCCGAGGTAGGCATTCCACGGACCACTATCCCAAGAGACGGAGCTCGTGTGCTTGAATCGAACGACGGGGCCAAACGTTGCATACCGACCAACAGATTCGAATTCTGTGGTGTCAGTGCCAGAACGCGACTTTTGTGAGCCAAGGTAAGTGCCTTCCATGCCAAGGGTGAAATCACCAATCGACGTCTTTGGAACCCGCACTTTTATCGAAGCGTCCAACCCGCTGGTCTTTTGTTTCGACACGTTGCCGTAGAGCGACTTCACGAAGTTGATCACTGTCCGGCCGGTTGCCGCGTCGACTTTCGTGATGACGTCCGGGGAGTAAATGCTCGAGCTCGTGCGCGTGGTCGGATTATAGTTGGCGATGTAATCAGCCAGTTTCGCGTCTGGGCTGATGATGCCGATCACGTCCGACTGTTCAATATTGAAGTAGTCGAGCCGCAGCGACACATTAGGGTTAGGTTCCGCCACAATACCCAGAGTGAACTGCTTGGACTTCTCGGGTTTGAGATTGGGGTTACCGCCTTGTTTCACCGTCAGCTGCGCATTGCAGTACTTCGGATCAAAACGAGCTTCGCAACCTGCGGCACCACCGTAGAGCGGATCGTCGTATGCGCCGCCCGTGTTGGTCTGTGTCTGCGGCAACAAGAGCTCAGGCAGCGTCGGTGCACGGAAGCCTTCGCCATAGGATCCGCGAAACAAAAGCTCCTTCATAGGCTGCCAACGTAGTCCGACTTTCGGAGTCACTGCATTACCAAAGTCGCTGTAGCGGTCGTAGCGTACTGCCAACTGTGCTTCGAGATTTTTGATAATTGGAGCATTCGCCTCGGCGAACAGAGCGATGACATTGCGTTTGCCGACGACTGGCAATTGATCGCCACCCCCACCAAGCACGTCGCCATTGTTGAGAACAGCCAGCGGGGTGTCGTTGTACTTGACTTGCCGCGCTTCGCCGCCCAGGGAAACGCCAAGCGGACCAGCGGGCAGTTGCGCGATTTCACGAGACATATTGAAGTCAACACCTGCGTTCGATGACTTGGCTACGCGGACGTCCTGCAGCACGAGCGTCGAGCGCAACAGCGCGAGACCAGCGGCGTCGTTGGGGCCCCACAGGTTGATGTTGCCGGTGGCAACCGCTGGCAGGAACTTCGATTCAAAGACCCAACCACCAACGTAGCGTTCCGCCACCTTCGATTCTGCGTAATACAGGCCAGTCTTGTAGTCCCAACCGCCAATGAGGCCTTCGAGCCCGATCAAAGCACGGCCTTCATCAGCCTTGGGCTGATTGGCACGACCACCGAGTTCTACGGTACGGTAGTACACGTTCAGTGGACCGGTCAACGTTACGCCGGGGATCGCAGGCGTAATTCCCTTGCCTGGGTAGAAGCGGCCGTTGGCTGGGTAGAGCAGCGGATCGCCGTTAAACGTCGTCGCTTCCGAAGCTGGCACCGGTGACACCGTAAATGTTGTCTTTTGCGTCGCGTAGTTGAGTTCTGCGACCAGCTTGTTGTTTGCGTTGATCTGGAACGCGGCGGAACCAACGAATGAAAGCTTTTCGGTCGGCGTCACGACATCGATCACGCTGGCGTAGTCAAACCGGCATCGGCTGTCGGTAGGGCTGGTACCGAGCGACGTAGGCGGAATGCAGTTCTTGCCGTAACGATTGGCATAGGGATTAACGAAACCAGCATCGGTCAGGATATTCGCAGGGTAGGAGTTCGAGCTCAGGCGATTGACCAGGATCGCTCCTGTAGTGGCGTCGCGAATCAAGGCCGTGGATGAGAAAGCTCGGTCCGACGCTTTCAGAGCTTCCTGCTTGTAGTAGTTAAATGAGCCGAAGGCGTTAAAGCCATCCTTGGCGAGATCGCCAAAACCGAACGTGGCCGTGGCGCTGTAGTATTGGCCATTACCTTTGCCGCCGGGCATCGCAGCCTGGATTTCAGCGATACCGCCGTTGAAATCACGACGCGTAATGAAATTGATCACGCCAGCAATTGCGTCTGAACCGTAAATGGCGGATGCGCCGTCACGCAGCACTTCAACCCGCTCAAGCGCCGCTAATGGAATGGCACCGAGGTTGACAGCACCGCCATCGAATGCATAAACGGCAAGACGGCGACCGTTCAACAGCACCAGCGTGTTATTCGAGCCGAGTCCGCGTAGCGAAGCACCGGCAAAGCCCGGACGCCCCGAGTCACCCAGTGCAAGTGACGAGTTGTAGCCGCCGCCGTTGTTGGCAGAGAGGCGCTCGATCAGGTCAGCCGCAGACGTTGCACCACTACGCTCGATTTCAGCGCGGGTAATCACGGTCACCGGCAATGCCGTTTCGCTATCGATGCGCTTGATGTTCGAGCCAGTAATTTCTACACGCTCGACTTTTTGCACGTCCTGAGCAAAAGCGGTGTTGGTGGCCGCCATCACGGCCAGCGCGTTGATCACCGCAAGCGCAATGTGCTTTCGTTTTGTATTCATAAATATCCCCGAAGATGACAAGTAAATGACACCGTTATTGTGCATTAGCAAACGCTCGCTGTCAGCTTTCTTGCGCTGCAAGGCGAATATCCCGTGCGCTCCATATTTTCGCCCTGCAGGCGACGCACCATGTTCAACACTTTGATTTCTAACGTTTTTTTGTTTCCAAAATTGCAACTCTGTCGCTCTGACTACTTTAAACAGACGTCAATACCTTATCGCACATACCAATCAACTTTTTGCATGATCCTTTATAAATATTGGCTTACAGCGGTATTTTTTAGTAAGTCGACTTGCTACAAAATGCCGCGCCAGCCCTCTTACGAATAGCGTTCTATCAAAAAAGCCAATAGACTCACGTTGTGAAATCGCAACACTGTGGAAACGCGGCGGAAACAAAAAGGGCCCGCGTTCAACGCGAGCCCTACATCGAGCTACCGATTGCGCTACTTAGCGACGGGAGTGTATTTTTTCATGAAGGCGTCGAAGCGGTTGTAATACTCAAAGACATTGGGATCAAGGCGATAGCCGTGCGCTTCGTTCGAAACGTACATCCACTCCTGCGGCTTACCTGCTTTATCAAATGCAGAACGAATCACTTTGCCATTCTCAATATCTACGTTACGGTCAACTCCGCCATACGCATGGAACACCGGCGCCTGAATCTTTGCTACGTGCCGGGCGGGCGACGCGCGTTCGAACATCTCACGATCGGCCTTTTGATCGCCATTGATAATTTTTGCAAGATATTCGCCGAAATCGCCAAAGCGCTGCGCGGGTTGCGTGTCCTGATGCACCGTCATATCCGTCACACCGACGTAATTTACGCCCCATTTAAACAGGTCAGGACGCTTCACGAGAGCCATCAGCGTCGCATAGCCGCCATAACTGGCACCGTACACAGCGAGACGATCCTTGTCGGCAAAGCCCTCCTTGATCGCCCATTCAACGCCCGAAATCATGTCGTCGATCATGGCGTCCCCCCATGTTTTGTAGCTCGCCTTCAAGTGCTTGGTGCCGTAGCCGACTGATCCGCGAAAGTTAGGTTGCAGCACAGCGTAGCCGCGATTGGCCATAAACTGCACTTCAGGGTTGTAGCCCCAGTTGTCCTTGGCCCACGGGCCGCCATGCGGATGCAGAATCAGCGGTACAGGACTGCCGGGCTTATAGGCCGCCGGAAGCGTCAGGTAACCATCGATCTTCATGCCGTCCGGTGCACTCCACGAAACGTATTGCATCGGTCGCATCTGTTTCGGTTCGATCCAGCTTGACGGGCGCACAGCCGTCTCTTCAAGTGTTTTTTTATCCTGATCAAAAATGTAATAGCGGCCAGGGTCCACATCGCTGCGCGAGAACACCAGGGTCCGTCGCTGGTTTGGATTCCAGGTGTTGTAGTTGCCCGGTGGCAACGCCGCGTCTATCGTCGCTTGAGTTTTCTGGATGCCCTCGTCAAACCACACTGTTTTGGGTCGATCGGCCTGGTAGGTCACGCCGATGACTTTGCCCGGGTCCTCTTCGCGGCCGCTGAATCTAAGACTGCCGCCTTCTCCCAGCCCTTGAGCTCCGATCAGGCCCAGGGTGTGCAAGTCAAACCGGTCGTCGCCGTAAATCAGTTCGCCCAGTTTGTTGGCTTCTGGATCAAAGCGGAAAAATGCCATGGTGTCGCGACCTATATTGCTCGCGACAAACATGTTTTTTCCGTCAGCGTCGAAGCTCAGGGGAATCACCACCTCGTTTAATTGAGGGTCCCATTCGCGCAGTTTCTTGTACGGTGACTTTTCGTCACTCCGGTAATAGAAGGCCGCCTTGGTGCTTTTGCCATCGATTTGCCATGCGGCGCGAGGGGTGTTGTTGCGATCAAGCACCCATTTAGCAACCTTGCCCGGCGAGTCAAAGCTCACCAGGGTCTTGCGGCCGTTGAACATGTTCATGCGGTAGATGTCGTCACTCTCCTGATCGCGGTCATTGGCCGATACGAGAACCTCCTCGTCGTTGCCTTTGATGCGTCCCAAATAGGACGTGGCTCGTCGCCCGCTGCGTCCGGCCTCCCCGAATGGTGCAATCAGAACACGCGAAGCGCTTCCGTCGCGGTTGACGGCGAACAAGCCACCGCTCCCAGAGTTAGCGACAAACTGCTGCATATCGCCCGTGGTGAACAGCAAGCGCTCATTGCTGGCCCACCAGAAACTGAGTACGTCGGCCTTGTCAAAATTGGTGATGCGCTTGGCATCCCGCTTCTCAAGATCAATGACGACCAGATTAAATCGGCTGTTGATCGGGATCAGCGCCGCCATGAACTTCTGGTCAGGCGAAAAGGTCAGCGAGCGGTATTCCGATTTACGAAACAGCGTCTCCACGGGAATCTCGGGTACCGGCTGCGCCAGTGCCAACGGCGAAAGCGAGGCAGTCGCCAGCAGCGCTAGCGAAAAAAGGAAACGTCTCAACTGATTCATGCAGACACCTTGCTAAGGAAAATAATGACGATAACCGAATAATGCCACCTTTGGCGTCCAGCGAACGACTGCATGTGACAGACGACGAGGGGGGCTGCATGGGGCACGAGCGCACACAGCACCGTAACGAGCCACGGAACGGCGCACAGCGTTGCCATCCATACCGGCGCATCAAAAAAAAGGAGGACCGCAGCCCTCCTTTTTTATTTCCGCTGCTCTGTTCTGCAGCGTTTACGTTGGCAACTAGCGGAACTTGTAAGTCAAGTTCGCCCGATAGGCACGACCACGCACGTCGTACTGCGTGAAGTCATACAAGAAGGTTGCAGATGCACCTGGATCGTACGGGGGGCGGCTGTTAGCCAGATTGAGAACCGATGCGCTGATTTTCAACTTGTTGTTGAATTCGTAAGCACCGTACAAATCAAACGTGGTGCGGGAGCCGATCTTCTCACCGTACACACCCGTCTGAAAGCGTGGATCATTGGTCGTAGCAAAGTAGGTCGCCGGCAGGAACTGTTGCTGATAACTATGGATGTAGTTGGTACGCAGCGTGGCTGAAAAAGGACCTTGATCCCAATTCAAAGTGATATTGCCGCGTATGCGTGGCAGCGAGTTGTTGCCGTTATTACCGACGTAATCCGTGCCTTCCAGATTGAATTGCTCGATGTAGGTTGCAGCGACGCCAAAGCCCAATTTTCCGTACAGCGTGTTAACCGAGTACAGCGCATCCATGTCCAGACCGCGCGTCTTGACCAAGCTCAAGTTGGCGTAGTTGGTTGCAACTGACACGATGTTGTTGGTGATTGGATCGCGTGTAACTACACCTCGCGTGACACCGTTCACCACACCGTTACCGTTAACCAGTGCCTGGAAGCTGGCGGAGCCCACCTGATCTTTCCATTCAATGTTGTACCAGTTGACCGACATGCTGAAGTCGCGCATGGGCTCGAACACGGCACCGATGGTGGCGCTCTTCGATGTCTCTGCCTTCAGATTTGGGTTGCCTGCGTAGATGCCGGAAATATTGACACCGGAGGCGCCCGTAACCGGATCGTTAACTTGTACGAAGAACGTTGCAACAGAGGGTGAAATTTCTGGCAGCGTTGGCGCGCGGAAACCCCTGCCATAGTTGGCGCGAACGACAAGCTCAGGCATGATTTTCCACTTTAAGCCAACCTTTGGCACGGTCGAGCTTCCGTAATCGCTGTAGCGATCTGAGCGAACGGCCAACTGCGCTTCGAGGGACTTAAGAATTGGCAGGCTGGCTTCCGCGAATACGGCAATGCTGTTGCGGTCCCCGCTGGTCGCGGTGATGCCTTGGCCCAGAATCAAGCCACGCTGAGCCTGACTATCCGGAGTGTCCTTCAGCTTTTCGTTACGATATTCAGCACCAAAAGCCAAACCAACCGGGCCGCCCGGTAGTTGACCGAATTCGGTTGATAGGCGGGTATCAGCGAAAAACAGTTCCGACTCGGAATTACGTGAAATGGTGGAACGGATGGAATCGCGCACAGCCGCGCTGTTCAGGGACGAATTGTTTAAGTTGTAGGTAGAGCTCGTCGACGTTGGGATCGGCGGCTGCGCGGCTGCTGTGATGCCGAAAGCCGCACTTACGTTGTCAATACGCAGCCGGTTGGTGCCGTCCGAGCGAACTTTATTTTTTGAGTATCCAATGGCGCTATCGCCGTCAAATGCACCGAACGAATACTTCAAACCGCCAAGCAAACGGAACGTGTCGGAGGTGATCTCCGAGTTACGCGTTCCTGAGTTGTTCAGCGCGCCCGCGTACCGAGCCAGCGTACTGAACGGATTGCCAGCAACGCCCGGCGCGAAATTCACCGTGTAAGAAAATGGGCGCAGGCCAACCAAGGTTTGTGTCAGACCCGTCGTTGCATAAAACGGCTGAGTAAAGGTTTGATTGGTTTTGACGCTGGACAAACCAATCTCGCTATAACCTTGAAGCGTGGGCGAAATTTCCACCGTGCCACGTCCCAGAAAGCCGAAGCGCTCTGTGCCTGGCAGTGCGGAGATGACACCGTTGATGTCGTAGGTGCAAAACGTGTTGCTCGCAGCTGCGCGAGCGTTGAGCAGTGCGAGGTTTGCAGCCGATTGGTTGGTCGACAGGTTGATCAAGCCAGCGGCCACAGCTTGAGGTCCGTTCAACACGGTACCGCCAGCGGCTGCACAATTGTCAACGGCTTTAAAGTTTTGCTGGGCTGCGCCCGCGTTGGTGTATTGCTGCCACGTTCCCAGACCCGTCAGTGATTGAAAGTTGCGCCCGCCGCCTGCGCGACCGCGCCAATCGCGGGACGCACCAAAGTCGGTGTCAGCGAGCAAAACCTCGTCGCGTTTGTAATAGTCAAACACGCCGAGGACGGAATATTTGTCTCTGCCGAGGTCACCAAAACCGCCGGTTGCAGCAAAACGATAGTCGTTTTTGCCGGCTGATGAACCAGCGCCCGCCGTGAATTCAACACCTTTGTAATCTTTGCGAAGAATGATGTTGACCACGCCCGCAATAGCGTCGGAGCCATAAATGGCGGATGCGCCATCTTTCAGGATCTCGATGCGCTCAACGGCTGATGATGGGATGGAGTTCAAGTCGACAAACGTGTCTTGCAGGTTTTGTGCAAACCCGTAACCCGCTGTGCGGCGACCGTTAATCAGAACCAGCGTTGCCTTTTGGCCCAGACCACGCAATGCAATACCCGAAGCGCCTGGGGCAAAGCTGTTCGAGAAGCTCTCGGAGTAACTATTACCGCTGTTGGCTGGCACGTTGCGCAGCACCTCGGCGATCGTGGGTTGGCCCGAACGCTCGATCTGCTCGCGCGTGATGACGTCAACCGGAGCGACCGTTTCCACGTCCGTGCGTTTGATATTCGAACCTGTAATTTCGACTTTTTCGACCTTCTGTGGCGCTTGTGCATAGACAAAGCCGGAGGCGACGAAAGTTGCCGCAATGGCGACAACCAACTGTTTCTTTTTAAGCATAAAAACCCCTGAAACCCGCTGCGGGAAAATGAAAAGGATGACCAAATGATTTTGTCATCAAGGTGACACTTTTCCTACCCGCGGTGGGCGGGAACGGGTAATCGCTGCGTGCAAAATCACAAACGGCCTTGATCGCCAGACGTACCGCAACCCATTGATTCAGAACGGAATTTATTTCGGGGTGATTCGAAACGGATGCTTAAGGACCGAAGAATCACATCCGAACATTCCGAAAGTCCAAAGTCAACTCTTTTGCTCGACACTTATTCATATTGGGCTAGAAGCCAATTTAGGCATAAGTCGACTGCTGGTTAAATCAACCTGTAGCCTTTAACGAACCGCGGTTTAAGGATAAAAGTTGAGTCGGCAACGTTGCATCCCCGCAACAATTAACACCGTTTTCGTCAGGTCCCGCTCAGCGACAGTTTCCGTCGCCGAGCCCCCAAAGCTGACTGCTATCCGGCCGCGGCAACCCATCCACGCGGAATCGAATCCAGCAATTTGCGCGTGTACGCTGCTTGCGGCGCGGCATAGATGGCATCCGAGTCGCCCTGCTCCACCACATTGCCTTCGGACATCACCATCACCTCATCGCTCATGTATTTGACGACGGCCAAATCATGCGAGATGAAGATGTAGGACATGCCGAACTCGTCCTGCAAGTCCTGTAGAAGATTCAGGACCTGCGCCTGCACCGAAACGTCGAGCGCCGACACTGATTCGTCACAAATCAGCAGTTCCGGCTTCATCGTCAGGCAGCGCGCGATAGCGATGCGCTGGCGTTGTCCGCCGGAGAACTCATGCGGATATTTGTAAAAGCTCATCTCCGCCAGACCGACCTTGGCGAGCAACTCGAACGCCATCTTTGCGCGCTCTTCAGCGTTGGCACCCATGCCGTGAATCACCATCGGCTCGCAGACGATCTGGCCAACCGTGAAGCGCGGGTTCAGCGATGCGTACGGATTCTGGAAAATGATCTGGATACGCTTTTTGTACGGCAAGAATTCCTTTTCGTTCATCGCGAAAATATTCTTGCCGTCGAACCACGCTTCGCCCTTCGTCGCGTCATGCAATTTCATGATCGTCAGCCCGACGGTGGTTTTGCCAGATCCAGATTCGCCAACGACGCCCAGTGTTTTGCCTTTGCGCAGCTTGAACGAGACGTCCTTTGCAGCATGGAACACGCGCTTGCCAAACAAACCGTCGCGCGAGACGAAATCCTTGCACAAACCCTTCACTTCGAGCACCACCGGATCGCTATCTTTCACGCCGCGCGTACGCTGCTCAAGCCGCATCGCATCAGCACGCCCCGCCATGAAGTCGTCAATCACCGGCAAACGCTTGGGCCGCGAATCCACGACCGGCCGGCATGCCAGGAGCGCCCGCGTGTAGTCATCCTTCGGTGCAGCGAAAACATCTTGCGCTGCACCCTGCTCACGAATTTCGCCGTTTCGCATTACGACGACATGATCGGCAATGTCGCCGACCACGGCGAGGTCATGCGTGATGAAGAGCACGCTCATGCCACGCTTCTTTTGCAGATCGGCGATGAGGTCCAGGATCTGCTTTTGAATTGTCACGTCGAGCGCAGTCGTCGGCTCATCGGCGATTAACAGTTTCGGCTCGCAGGCAATGGCCATCGCGATCATCACGCGTTGCTGCTGCCCGCCGGACATTTCATGCGGATAGCTGTCAATCTTGATCGACGGCTCGGGAATACCGACCTCCGTCAACAAGGCAATCGCACGATCGCGCGCCGCTTTGCCCGAAAGCCCCATGTGCTCTTTCAGCACTTCTTCGATCTGGTAGCCGACGCGAAACACCGGATTCAAGGAGCTCATCGGCTCCTGAAAAATCATCGAGATTTCACTGCCGCGCAGTGCCCGTTTTTCTGCGTTCGAGAACTTGAGCAGATTTTTGCCTTCAAACTCGATCACGCTCGCTGTGTCAACCGTCGCGTTTTCTTTTGGCAGCAGGCCGAGGACCGCAAGCGAAGTCACGGACTTGCCGGAGCCGGATTCGCCGACGAGCGCGACGGTCTGGTTCGGCATCACATCAAATGAAATGCCTTTCAACGCATCGAATGAATTTTTCCTGTCGAGGCGAAACTTGACGCGGAGGTTTTTGACGGAGAGGAGTGGTGTGGTCATATTTTTTGTCATCCTGAGCGCAACGAAGGATCACGTTGCATAGTGGCTTGGCTACGTGAAACAAACCAAGGCGCGGAAAGATCTATCCATCCGAGATTGTTGAGTTCAATCAATTCAATTTTTCGAGACCGTCGCCAGCCCTTCAATTGCTTTTCCCGTTCAATGGCAGCGCGAAGGTCGTCGGTCTGCGCAAAATACACGAGCTTGTTAAGTCCGTGTCGCTTTGTGAACCCGTCGTAAGCACCGTTCGTGTGTTCATACATTCGACGGAGAAGATCGCTGGTGACACCGATGTAAATCGTTCGCGCTTCATTGGCGACGATGTACACGGCGGCGTTCATTCACCTGATCCTTCGCTTCACTCAGGATGACAAGCTACTTCAACTTCGGATCGAGCGCGTCACGCAGCGCGTCGGTGAACAGACTGAATGCGGTGACCAGCACCGCCATGAAAACAGTCGCCGCCGCGAGTTGCCACCAGTAACCGAGGATCAATTCGTTCTGCGACTCGTTCAGCATGGAGCCCCAGCTCACCACGTCAACCGGCACGCCGAATCCAAGGAACGAGAGGATCACTTCACTCTTGATGAACAGCACCACATGCAACGAAAGCTGCACCAGAACAACGTGCGAAATGTTTGGAAAGATGTGCACAAACATACGCCGGGCGTTTGACGCGCCAATCGCATTGGCCGCACGTACATAGTCGCGCGCCTTGTGCTTCAGGTACTCGGCGCGCACCAGCCGGAAAATGCTCGTCCACCCAGTTAGCCCAAGAATCAACACGACCGTGACGACCCCTTTTTGCTTGAGCACCGCAGCAATGGCCAACACCAGAAGGATGTACGGAATCGAGCTGAAGATCGAATAAAACCAGTTCAGCGCATCATCGGTTTTACCGCCGTAGTAACCGGCAAGCGCCCCCAGCAGCGTGCCCATGATGGTCGCGACAATGGCGGCAGCGAAGCCAACGAGAATCGACGTCTCCGATCCCTGTATCACCTTCGCGAGCACATCGCGACCCCACTTGTCAGCACCAAACGGCAGATAGTCAAGGCGCTTTTCCTCGACCACTTTAGCGCTACCGTCGCCAGTACGGCCCAACTGCTTGCGCAGTTCTGCCATCACGTCGGCCAGCGGATCAACGATCGTGATGCCGGAATCAACCGCAGCACCGGTCGACTGTCCGAGTTGGAGCTTGAGTTCGTTGATCGTGTCACGTAGCGGATCACGGTCGTTGATGAACTCGGGTTTGGCGGCCTGGCCATCAACGGCCGGCCCCAAATCAACGGCCCCGGCCTTGATGTCTGACGATGGTTTGTGACTGTCCTTGAATAGCGTAGGCGGCGCATAGTTAATCGCGATCTCACGATTCCAGTCTTTGGCAACGAGGCCAAAAAACGCGGCAAGCGAAAGCAACAAGAAAAAGATCACCACCACCATCGACACAATGGCGATGCGATCCGCCATCAGGCGTTTCCATGCGAGCGCCCACAGTCCGGGCGAACGCTCGATTCCAATTTGATTCACAGGGTTCACGGTGATGGCGCTCATTTCAGCTCCACCCTTGGGTCGACGGCTTTGTACATTAAATCAGCCGCAAGGTTTGCCAGCATGGTCGCGAGCGCCACATAGACCGTGACCGCCTTGATCACCGGAAAATCCGAACGCTCGACCGCAAGAATGACCTCGCGGCCAATGCCCGGCACCGAGAAAAATCGCTCGATCAGGAACAGACCGACGAGCAGGCCCGGCAGTTGAATCATCAGATTCGTGATGATGGGAATCGACGCGTTGCGGAGCACATGCACAAACATCACACGGTTCTCGGACAGGCCCTTGGCGCGAGCGGTGCGCACGTAATCCTGATTGACTTCATCGAGCAAAAAAGTTCGGTACAGACGGATATTCGGAGCGAGCGAAACCACGAGGGCAATCAGCACAGGCAGCGCCGCGAACTTGAACAAATTTTCGAAGAACCCGTTGCCCCAGCCCTGCACCGGAAACCAGCCAAATTTGTAGGCCAGCACATACTGAAACACGATGATGTAGACGAGGATCGAGATAGACTGCGCCACGGTACAGGTCACCATCGCAGCGCGATCGGTGAACGAGCCGCGCACATACGCCACCGCCAGGGCGACGCA